>QEXX01000150.1 GCA_003130835.1 Anaerolineae bacterium
GATTCAGGCGACATGAATGTCGCGGCACGAATGATTTATCTCGTGGTTTCAGGTGACATGAATGTCGCTTACGCGGTAGCGCGAGATTTATCTCGTGGATTCAGGCGCCATGAATGTCGCTTACGGGGTAGCACGAGATTTATCTCGTGGATTCAGGCGCCATGAATGTCGCTTTCGCGGTAGCACGAGATTTATCTCGTGGATTCAGGCGACATGAATGTCGCGGCACGAATGAACTGCGTAACGTCAGTTACTATTTGATTCGAGGGAGAAGGCAAGGCAACGTCAAAGTTTGTCTGGTTCATGGCAGTTTCTTTGAAACCGTCACTGTCATGGAGCTAATCCAAAATGCCTTTTCTCAGGTCATCCAGAACGGAATGAATGCATCCGAACCTGAGATTGACACGGAAATAAAAGATCGACTGATTCGCCTCTTGAGTCATCAAGCTTATTTTCGCAAGTCGAGAGACGTACCGCAAGCCTCGGTAAAGTTACGCTTTCGCGTGATGACAGAAGTAAAGAAAGAAGGCAATCTGCTGAATAGCCAACAGTACCCCCAGATTGTTGACAACAGTCTAAACCTTGTTTTACCCTGCTCAAAAGAAACCGAGCAGGCGTTCCATTTTCAAAAGTTGAGCTCGGTCGTAGAACAAAATTTGTTTCAACACCTTCGTTTGATCTCGTTTCGTCATCCACTAAACGGTCTTTTCATAGCTTTTCAGATTCAGATATAGGGGAGCGAATGGTCAGTCAAGACGGGCAGTGATCGATTGATACTCTTTCAAACCGCAAGCATATCCCCTTTTAGCAGTAGCATTTTTGCTTAACACTCGAGCAATTGTTGCAAGATTTGGTGACATTTATCATATTCATTTAATCGAATATATAGACTATAATGTCTTCAGAATTTTTAAAATCTAACTTTGTGGAGGTAGCGAATGATTACCGTCAAGATTTTAGGCAGCGGTTGTGCAAATTGCAAGAAGGTTGAAGGGATCGTGCGAAAGGTGATCTCTGAAATGGGGTTCGACGCCGAGGTTGTCAAAGTAACCGACTACGCGGAAATTATGCAATATCCCATTCTTTCCACTCCAGGCTTAGTTATCAATGAGAAGTTGGTCTGCTTCGGACGGATTCCGAGTCAAGCGGAAGTGACCACTTGGCTTGCCGATGCGGTGGTGGAGGAAGAGCAAGCCGCGTAACCTCTAAACAACTCCTCATGTCGAATCGTCGCACGCTTTGTCAGAGGTCCTTTTGGGGCGCCATTCCAATGATTTGACGGCGCCCACCTTTGCTTTGCTCAGCGTTGGTATAGTCAGGGGGTGTTGCGTTGGTGGCGAAGACCGCCCCAATTTACAAGTTCCCATATCTCGCGGGCATCGGTGGCGCCGCCCAAGCCCTGTTGACCCCGATTGAACCATTGCGGACAAAAGCCTTTGCTAGTGAAATCGATAAACACACACAAGCGAAGACACAAAGAAGAACAAGGTCTTTTGAGTCAGGACTTCCCCATCCTACTCGCCGAGGAGGTTCTGCAACTCCTCGTAGAGCGGGCGTAAGCGGTTGTAAACTTGCAAGTAGATGCGCCGGTAAATCTCATCGTACTGTGCGTGGCGTTTGGGATCGGGGTCAAACGTATCCCCTAAGTGGGTCATTTCACGGATGGCTGTGTCAAAATCGGGATGGATGCCAATGCCAACGGCGGCGTCAATGGCTGCCCCAAGCCCAGAAGCTTCGTACACGTGCGGTCGGGCGGCGGTCAAACCAAAGATATCGGCTGTAATTTGCATGGCGGCTTGGCTCTGACTACCCCCTCCGGCAATGCGCAGTTCACGGATAGCGATGCCGCTGCGTTTGCTGATTCGTTCTGCCCCTTCGCGCAAGGCGTAGGCTAACCCTTCCAAAATGGCTCTATAGAGATGGGCGCGGGTATGTGCATCTCGAAAGCCGATCACCGCCCCGCGCGCTTCCGGCCCCGGAAAGCGTAAGCCCGGCGACCAATAGGGTTGCAGCACCAACCCTTCACAGCCAGGCGGGACTGCGCGCACCAGTTCGTCAAAAAGTTGCTCGGCTTCTTTGCCTTGCTGCTCGGCTAAGCGTTGTTCAGATTGCCCAAATTCCTGTTTGAACCAGCTGACCATCCAAAAACCACGGTAAATCTGGATTTCGAGGTTGTAGGCGCCGGGAATTGCCGAAGGATAGGGGGGAATTAAGGGAATCGCCTCGATATATTTGCGATGGGTGGTGTTGATGGTTGCCGTTGTGCCGTAGCTCAAGCAGGCAAGATGGGGTTGCAAGCAGCCTGCGCCGATCACTTCGCACGCTTTATCTGCGCCGGCGGCAATCAGCGGCAAGCCAGCCGGAATGCCGCTGGCTTCAGCGGCTTCTGGTGTGATTTCTCCCAACTGGCTGGCAGGCGGTTTCAGTTCCAACAACATCGAGGGGTCGAGGGGCAAAGCCAGCCATTTCCAATCGCGGCGATCTGCCCAGCGAAAGTGTTTGTAATCGAACGGTATGTACCCCACCTGACAAGCAACCGAATCGACCCATTGGTCGGTTAGGCGATAGGTCAGGTAGCCGGAGAGCAAGACATATTTTGCCGTCTGACGCCAGATTTCGGGTTGGTGTGTGGCAATCCAATTGGCTTCTGCTTCTGCTTGCAGATAAGCGACCGTTTGGGTAAGGCCCCCCAGACGAAAGGCAAGTCCCCACAAACCGCCGATCGGCTTCAACCCGCTGGTGCGCCGTTGGTCGAGCCAGAGAATCGCCGGGCGCAAAGGTTGTCCGTTACGGTCGAGATTGATCACCGTAGCGCGTTGGGTGGTCAACGCCACAGCCGCCAGGCGTTGGCGCAGGGAGGACAAGGAGACCGCTTCTTGGAGTTCATCTGGTTTCGTCCACAGTTTTCGGCAAGCCTGACAGATTGCCTCCCAAAAGACCTGCGGATGTTGTTCCGCCCAACCCACTTGGGGTGAAAAATAGGGTTCAATCGGGACGCGCGCCTTGGCAACCAAGCTGCCGTGCGGATCGAACACCAAAGCGCGAGCGCTCTGGGTTCCTTGGTCAATTGCTAAAAGAAGGTCTTTTTCATTCATCCCAGCGGCACTCCATAGCAAGTTTTCCACAGGTCTTGATAAGCAGAGACTTCTGCCTCCCAGCGAGCATCGCTCCAAGCGAGTTCATCCTGAACCGTTGCTCGAATGCGTTCAATCCAACTCATGCCCCCTTGCGGCAGGGATAAGCCAAGGCGGACGCGGCGCAAGAGCAAGTCATCTAGGTGAAACACGGCTTCAGCGCGCGCTGCCCAACGCAGCTCTGCCCAAAGCGAAGGGGTTGCGGCAATCGGTTCGAGTTCGCCTGCTTTGGCGCAGTTCAGTACCTGCACGGCGCGCACTCCATACCGACCCAACAAGCGCAAACGTGTCGCAGCAGGCAGGTTTGTTTCCGAGAGCAGCGATAGCGCCGCCTCGTTTAACACTCTTTGGCGGACAGAATAGGTTCGAGGCGCCGGTAGCAAAGCCGAGACAGCCCGCAAGGCATCGTGCGCCATCAGGCGAAAGGTGGTCAATTTCCCACCGCTGACGGTGAGCAAGCCGTTTTCCAGCCATAAGACGTGCTCCCGCGACTCCTTTGAGGGATCGACTTTGCCGGTATCGACAACGGCGCGCACGCCGGCAAAAGTGGCTTGGATATCCGCAGCGCTCAATTGCAGGGCGGGAAAGACATCTTGTAATGCCGAGAGCAGGTAATCGATCTCTGTAGGACTAATGGAGGCATCCACGCTCAAGGCTTCTCGGTGGTCAACATCGGTGGTGCCAAACAGAGTGACCCCTTCCCACGGCAAAGCGAAAACCGGACGCCGGTCACGCGGATGAAGAAACGTGACGGCGCGCTGAATCGGCAAACGGTTCCGAGGCAGAATCAAATGGCTGCCGCGCAGTTTGCGCAAGCGGCGTTTGCCTCCCACTTGGGCGCGCAACTCGTCTGCCCAGGCGCCACAGGCGTTGATCACCACCTTGGCTTGAATTTCAGCCGTGCGCCCGTCTTGCTGGGAGGCTTCATCGCGCACTGCCACACCACACACCCGGCCATCTTGGCGGCGCAGCAGTTCGATTGCCCGACAATAATTAATGGCACAGCCGCCCTCCTCACAGCTTTCTTGCAATAAACGCAGGACTAAGCGAGCATCATCGGTCTGAGCATCAAAATAGCGATAACCGCCAATCAATCCTTCTTCTTTCAAATAAGGGCTCAGCTCTAAGATGTCATAAGCGTCATAATAACGATGATTCCAGCGCATGGCAAGCAAATCATACAGCGCCAGTCCCATCCCAAACACCCATGGCGGAAAGCGGTCGCGCTGATAGTGAACGAATAAAAAGCCGAGTTGGGTGATTAAACCACGCCCCTCCTGCAACAACCGTTCGCGCTCGCGCACGGAAGTGAGGGTCATTTTCAACTGAGCGTTCTTCAAATAGCGAAAACCCCCATGCACTAACTTGGAGGAGCGGCTGGAGGTGCCGGCTGCAAAGTCATCCGCTTCGATCAACAAGACACGCCAACCGAGGCGCGTGGCTTCGCGCAAAATACCGGCGCCGCTAATCCCGCCACCGATGATGACCAAATCCCAAGGCGTTTTCAACTGCTCCCAAATTTGCTCCCGGTTCATTGCATTCCACATGCTTTTTCTCCGTCACTCGCCCAACGGGTTCGATTTGGCGTTTAGCCAGCCAATTCAACGCTATTGCTGCGCCAAAAGCTTGCCCGGATTCATCATCCCCTGCGGGTCAAATGCCCGACAGACTGCCTGTAAAGCCTCCATCCCCAAGGCGCCCTTTTCGTTCTGCAGATACGGGGCATGATCCAGCCCCACGCCGTGCTGATGGCTGATCGTGCCTCCGTGAGCCAGAATGGCTTGGCTTGCGCTTGCCTTAAGCGTTTGCCAGCGCGCCAAGTCTTGATCGGGATCGCCGCTGCGTCGAAACAAGTAGGTAGCATAGATGCTGGCGCCATCCCGATAGACATGCGAGAGATGGGCAAAGGCTAACACCCGCTCATGAAAACTCTGCAGACCATTGGTTAGGGCAGCCATGAGGGCGGCCGTCATTGCCTCAACCGATGACCAAGGGACAGCCGTTTCCAGCGTGTCGGTGGCATAACCGAGTTCCCACAGTGTATTGCGCAGATAAGGGGTGAGAAAACGGCTTTTCCGCCAAGTGTGCCCGATCAGGGAGCCCGTAAACAAGCCACCCCATTTACGACATAGAGCAGTGGCTTGGCGGGCAAGACGGCCAACCGCTGCCTTTGTCCCAGTTACCCCAAAAATGAGCAAACAGCGCCCCGCACCATAACCAAGAACCTTCAAGCCACGCTCGAGCCAGGGCACAAGGCGGTCCTTGCCCGATAGGGCTAACGTGGTTTGGGTTTCAACCGCATTACTCAAGCGCAACATGGAAAGCCCAAGCCCTTCTTGCACAAGGGCGCGCACCGCTTGGACACCGTTCTCCCATTGGGGAAAAAACACGCCGTAAAAAGCCTCGGCTTCGGGCAAAGGACGCACGCGCACCACGGCACGGGTGAGGATGCCAAGTCGTCCTTCGCTGCCTAACACCAACTGACGCAAATCTGGCCCTGCAGCGCTAGCCGGAAAGGGAGGCAGGTCAAGGCTGCCCAAGGGCGTTTCCAGGTGACCGCCGGCAAATAAATTCTCGATGCGGCCGTAATACAGTGATTGCTGCCCACTGGAGCGGGTGGCAATCCACCCGCCCAGCGTGGAAAGCTCGAAGGATTGGGGGAAATGCCCCAGCGTAAATCCTTGAGCGTTGAGCTGGGCTTCGATGTGCGGCCCTCTCACCCCCGCCTGGAACTCTGCCAGCAGGCTGGTCGTATCCAGATTCAAGAGGTTGCTCATCCGCGAGAGATCGACCGTCAAAACGGGTGCGGTGTCGGGGAGAGGATTGATATGCCCGACGACACTGGTGCCGCCCCCATACGGGATTACCATGGCGCCAACCTCTCGGGCGTAGCGCAGCACTTGGCGCACCTCCTCGTCCGAAGAAGGATAAGCAATCCCGTGCGGATATGCGCCGATGCGCCCACTGCGCAGCGCTATCCAATCCGGCAGGCTCTGCCCGCGGGCGTGCAACAAACGTTGCAGGGGGTCAACGGTGATGAACGGATGAGCAGGTAAATTGGGCGGGGGAAGGTGGGGGAGAATCGCTTCTAGGGGTGTATCGGCAAGGGTTAACCCTTCACCTAGGTGATCTTTGAGAACCTGCTGGGCAACCCCGCTGAGAGGGTAGTGGATCGAGACATCTCCCCAGCCATTCCAACGGCGCATACGTTCTCCTTAGGCTTGGTGAAAACGGCCTTTTGAGAGGGCAAGAGCCAAGCCTAAAGATAGTTTAACCGATTTTTACGAAAATCAGCCCGTCTGCTCTGCTCAGCCTATGGCAACCCCCGAAAGCGGCGGTCTTTCCAAGCAAAGAAGCGTTCCCGGCAAAGGTTAGAAAGCATCAAGGTCATGCCGAAAATGATCAAGACATTGGTGATAAAGAAAAAGACCACCTCCTCAAGCGGCAGAATGCCGAAGAAGAGCACGCCCGTTGTGTGGAGCTTAGAGATCGACCAGGTGGTGGCACGCAAGGCGACGATGTCCATAAGTGATAGGTAGGCTCCTGGAACCAGAATGCCGAAACCGACCAAACGGCGATAGTGCCAAAGGATATCCGCCCCGATGAGGAATTGGGGAAAGATGGCCGGCAACGCCCAAAAGAGGATGATGCTCAGATAGGTCCAGCGCACATGCCCGAAGAAGAGCAAAGCGGCGCTGACCGTCCATGCTAGAAAGAGAATCGCAAAAGCTATCCAGCGGCCAGCCTTTGAAGGCTTGAAGCTCGGCGGATGCGGCAGGCGGCGCGCTAAAAACCACCACCACAAGCCCGATAAAAAGGTCTCGAGGACAAAAAAGAGATATTCCTCTAAGGGGACGTAACCGAAAACAATCCCACTAACCAAGCCAGGATTATAAGTCCAGACTCCATTTGCCACCAAATAGTTATCCCACGGTGTGGTGTAGATTACGGCAAGACCGATATGCAAGGCGATAATCGCCCACACCCTGCGCCCGTTCTGAAAATGCTTCATGGGCGGATAACGCCGTTCATCCCGCACCGTGATCAACAACAAGACCAAAATGGGCAGCACCAGAAAGCGCAACAAAAAGCCGAAATAGGTCATCGGGATTCCTTCTCGTGAGATGCACCCGGCGGCAACGTCTCGCCTTGGTCTTGCAGCACCAATTGGGCGGCTCGTTGTCCGGATAGGGTTGCCAACGGCACGCCACCGCCTGGGTGAACACTGCCCCCCGCAAAGTATAAGCCGCGCAGGGGAGAACGATTGCCGGGACGAAGGAACGGCGCCAAGCGGTTGTTAAAGGAAATACCATATAAAGCGCCGCGCCAGGCACCGCTGAGCCGTTGAATCTCGAGCGGGGTGATGACTTTTTGGTAACGAATTTTGGAGCGCAAATCGAAGCCGCGTTCGGCTAAGCGTTGCAACAGGTGATCGGCGTAAGCAAGCCACAGGTCTTGAGCTTTGCCGGGCTGTTGCGGCAAAGGCGGTGCATTGACCAACACAAACCAGTTTTCGCAACCCGGCGGGGCGTGATCGCCATCGGATTTTGCTGTGATGGCTACGTAAATGGTGGGGTCATCGGGCAAGCGACCTTCGCGGAAGATCTGTTCGAACTCGCGGCGGTAATCTTTTGAAAAGAAAACGTTGTGGTGGGCAAGCTCGGGATGAACCCCTTCGACCCCCAACAGCAAGATAAAACCTGAGCAAGAGGGGGCTTGGCGACTTAATTGGCGAAAGTGCTTTTGAGCTAGCGGAGCATCGGTCAGCGCATAAGTGGTGGTGACATCGATGTTCGAAATGGCAAGCTCACAGGAGATTTGCTCTCCACTCTCGAGCTCCAAACCGACCAGGCGATCGTCTTGAACGCGCAGGCGTTTGAGGCGCGCTTGACGGTGAATTTCGACTCCTAATTGGAGCGCAAGGCGTTCATAGGCACGTCCTAATTGGTACACCCCTCCTTGCGGATACCATACCCCTTGGGCTAACTCCACATGGGCGATGGATACAAGGGTTGCCGGGGCAAGGTAGGGGCTGGCGCCCACATAGGTGGCAAAGCGCCCAAGCAGTTGACGTAAATGGGAATGCCGCACAGCGCGCTCGATGCGTTTTTGTAAGGTACCCACCAAATCGACCGAGAGCGCATCTCTGAGCGAGACCAGTCGTAAACTAGAAAAGGTCGGCGGAGGCCCAAAGATAAATACCGGGCTGACAATGCGATAGACGCGAGCCGCTTCGGCGAGGAAGGCTAAATAACCCTCCACATCGTGCGCCTCGAGGGCAGCGATTTGCTCAAGGGTTTGGGACAAATCGCGACAGATATCCAACTGCTTGCCATCCCAAAAGATATAGCGCGTAAGCGGGTCTATCGGCCGCAGGGTGACATACTCCTCGAGGTTTTGCCCGGCTGCCGCAAAAAGCGCCTGATACACATGGCGCATGGTGATTACCGAGGGCCCAGTATCCCAACGAAAGCCAGCCGCGCAATGTTCGCCCATTTTGCCGCCGATTTGCGCGTTTTGCTCAAAAAGGATGACGCGGCGGCCGGCGACCGCTAAGGAAATCGCCGCCGCCAAGCCGCCAACACCGCCGCCGAGGATCGATATAGGTTGGGTAGATACAGACATCGTAGGGTAAGTTTACCCGAAATCTTGCCAGCGGCAGGGATTTTTAAGATAAAATCTTGAGCGGCATGAGGAAGATACCTTTCAACGCTTTTCCGAGAGCCGTTCTTTTCTTTCTGCTCCTTTGGGTGCTGACGATGATCGCCTTGCCCATTGTCGGTTGGACGCTGGGCGAAGCGGCTTTGCGCCAAGGCATGTCCTTGGGAGTTTTGATGCAGTTTGCGGCTGTCAGCGCCGCCTTGCTGTCACAATGGGGCTGGCAGCGCACGGCGCGCGTCTTCCTCTTCGTGACGGGAGTCGCATTTCTTGCTGAGTGGCTGGGTTCGAGCAGTGGCTTCCCCTTTGGCAAGTATCATTACACGCCGCTGCTTCAGCCCCAACTGGCTGGCGTGCCTTTGATCATCCCGCTGGCATGGATGATGATGCTGCCGCCGGCTTGGGCAATTGCCCAAATTCTGCTAGGCGAGAAAACCACCCTCGCGACAGGGCGGGGCATCCTCCTCTCTGCCCTTGCCTTTACCGCTTGGGATCTGTTCCTCGACCCGCAGATGACCGCTTGGGGCTTCTGGGTTTGGGAGCAACCGGGCGCCTATTTCGGCATTCCGCTGGTCAACTTTGGCGGTTGGATTTTGGTCTCAGGGCTGATTACGGCATTGGCTCGGCCTTCAAATTTGCCTTGGCAACCGCTCGCAGTCGTCTATGCCACCACTTGGGTCTTACAGAGCATCGGCTTAGGGCTCTTCTGGGCGCAACCCGCGCCGGCTCTGATCGGTTTTCTGGCGATGGGGACGTTTGTCTCCCTCGCATGGAGAGCTTTGCGATTCAGCCGCTCCGACAGAACGATTGTTGTCGAGCGAGGATGAGCTGCTCAAGCGGCAGATGGATTAGAAAGGAGACTGTTCCGCATTGCTTCAAAGCATCCTTTGGTGCCTAATTTCCTTTCTCAGCGGTTCTCTGCCGTTTGCGGTTTGGCTCGGGCGCTTGAAGGGCAAAGACGTACGCGCTGTTGGAGACCATAACCCGGGTGCCATCAATGCCTTTCGGGCGGGGGGCAAATGGGTTGGCGTGGCAGTCTTGCTATTAGATGTCTCCAAAGCTGCAGCACCCATCGGACTAGCTTATTATGAGTTTGGTTGGCGCGGGGCGGTCATGATTCCCATCGCCCTTGCGCCCATGCTTGGGCATGCCTACTCGCCCTTCTTAGGCTTTCGAGGCGGCAAAGCCATTGCAACCGCTTTAGGGGTATGGATTGGACTAACGCTGTGGCGGGTGCCGCTGGTTGCTCTGCCAGCATTGACCCTCTTTTACCTGTGGTTGCGCAACTCCGGTTGGGCATTGTTGCTGACCCTAGCCAGCGTGGGGGTCTATTTATGGCTCTTCAACCCCGATCCCCTGTTTTTGACCGTTCTCGCCCTGCAAAGCGCCTTGTTACTATGGAAACACCGCCAAGACCTGCGACAACTGCCGTGGCAAAAGCCCGCCTCTCTTCCAAAACCCTAAGTGCTTTTGCTCATTCTCCGTCCCGCGGTAAAGCGGTTGAAAGGTGCTTCATCTACCCCAAACCCTCCCTTTCAGAATCATCAGAAGCGCGGTGCAACGGTGAGGACACGCTCGCCTAGCACTCCAGATTTTGACGTATGAATGACTGGCTGATTCTTTCCTTTGCTCCCCTCGTCATCATTGCCTTGGTCGCCATCTTGAATGCCTTTACCTTTCCCCGTCTCCGTCCCACATGGCTGCCAAAAGCCACGCCTTGGGTCTCGATCTTGATTCCAATGCGCAACGAAGCCCAGCGGATTGGTGAAACCGTGCAGACCCTGCGAAGCCAGGACTACCCTAATTTCGAGGTGATCCTGTTAGATGACCAGTCGGAGGATGCTTCGGCGCAAGTGGCTCAGTTGGCTACGCAAGGGGACGGCCGCATGCGGGTCCTGCGCGGCGAACCGCTGCCTGCCGGGTGGTTGGGCAAGAATTGGGCTTGTCATCAGGCTGCCCAACACGCCAAAGGGGAGTGGTTGCTCTTCAGCGATGCAGATGTGCGCTGGCATCCGCAAGCGCTTTCCGCGCTGATGGCAGAAGCTCAGCGCAGCCGGGCAGACCTGTTGACCTGCTGGCCAACCCAAGAAACGGTTACCTGGGGAGAACGGTTAACCGTGCCGCTGATGGCGTTCACCATCTTAGGCTATCTGCCGGTTTTAGCCGTTCATTACTTGCCGTTTCGGGTCTTTGCGGCGGCGATGGGGCAGTGTTTACTCTTTCGCCGCTCGGCCTATCAACAGATCGGCGGACACGCCGCGGTGCGTCAACGCGTGGTAGAGGATATGGCTTTTGCCTACGCCATCAAAGCCGCCAAACTGCGCCTGCGCGCCTGTGATGCCAACGGCTTGATTTGGACGCGCATGTACGCCAACTGGAACGAAGCTCGCCAGGGTTTCGCTAAGAATATCCTGGCTGGACACGCCAATTCGGTGTTGTTCCTGTGCTTTTCTGCCCTGTTCCATTGGTGGCTGTTTGTCGTCCCGTGGGTTTTGGCATTCCTTCAACGCTCTTGGGAGGCAGCGCTCTTCGGCGCGCTGGGCATCCTCACCCGCATGTTAACCGCTGTCATCAGCCGCCAGCGCGCCCGAGATGCCCTGCTCTTGCCCCTCTCGGTCTTGCTCATGACCGTCATCGCCGCCCAATCGATGTGGCAGCGTTGGAGCGGTCATAGCGTCTGGAAAGGGCGCACCATCAGCACCTAAGCCAGCCGCAAGCCTGCCGCAGAAAGCCCAAGCTTCGAGTTTAAGAACCAGCTTAGAACCCATCCCATGCAGGGCGAATTGGGTCATGTCTCCCGCTTTCTTGTGGAAGTCACCGAGACCCAACCCAGCGGGTTTCGACAAGCGCTTCGACAAGCTCAGCACACTGCTCAACCCAGCGGGTTTCGATACGCTCGCTGGCGCTCGCTACATTTCGACAAA
>QEXX01000151.1 GCA_003130835.1 Anaerolineae bacterium
ACAGGCTCAACCCAGCGGGTTTCGACAAGCGCTTCGACAAGCTCAGCACACTGCTCAACCCAGCGGGTTTCGACAGGCTCAACCCAGCGGGTTTCGGTACGCTCGCTGGCGCTCGCTACATTTCGACAAACTCAATGCAAGCTCAACCCGCGCCCTCCCGAATCCAAAGGGGAGACGGGTTCTCTTGCGGCCGGGGCACGCCTCTCTACCAATGGGCTTGCTTGCGGGGCAGCTTCAAGCGTTGCACAGAAATGAACACCAAATACCCCACCAGCAGCAGGGCAGTAAACATGAGGGTAAAGCCGTAAAAGCTCAAATTTTGAAAGGGATTTAGCGCGCGCCACAAGGTCTCTTTGAGGATGGCTTTGGGCGAGGTGAGCAAATCCCAACTGTTCCAGCGTGAAAAGCGCCCCAAAAAGAGGCCTAAGCCGGCCAATCCCAAAGCGCTCAAGGCGAAGAGCCAACCCAAAATCACCCCCACATAGCCTTCGACTAACAAGTGCATCATGCGCAGGGAGACCAACGCCAGAAAGAAGCCGCTCCAGGCAAAGGCGGCGATCAAACCAATGTCATACCACAACGGGATGCCGGGGCGTTGGGTCAAGTGAAAAAAGTCGGTTAGCAGGTAAGGCGCATTGGGAAAGAAAGCTAACCACAAGGCGGCTGGCAGCCAAACCAACCACCACCGTCCAGGCCGCCGCCTTTCCAAGGCAATTGCCCATAAGCTGAACAGATACGGCAACCAAGCCAAGAACAGGTTCCAAACCAAGTTGAAGTAAACCACCCAATTGCGGCTTAGCACCACCCGAGCTGCATACAAGCCGACCGCCAATAGGGAAGACAGCGCCAACGGATAAAACAAATGGTCGGCGAGAAAACGGTGTGTCTTAGATAGGATCGTGAGCATCGTTCTACTCCTGCACCTGATTATATCGGATACAATACGCTTATGCCCAAAATACGCCTGGATGTTTTGTTGGTCGAACGCGGCTTTGCTCCCAGCCGCGCCACAGCCCAAAGGCTGATTCTGGCCGGACAAGTGCGGGTGAACGGGCAGGTCGCCTTGAAACCCTCTTGGGAAATCGAGCCTGATGCCACCCTTGAAATCGAACAAGGGCTGCGCTACGTCTCGCGCGGCGGCGAAAAACTGGCGGCTGCCTTAGAACGCTTCGCCATCCAAGTTGAGGGCAAAGTGTGCGCCGATGTCGGAGCTTCTACGGGCGGGTTTACCGATTGCCTGTTGCAGCACGGCGCCCGGCGGGTATATGCCATCGAGGTCGGAAAAGGGATTTTGGCGTGGAAACTGCGCCAGGATGCCCGCGTGATCGTGATGGAAGAGACCAACGTGCGCTATTTGGAGCAATTGCCCGAAGCGGTGCACCTGGTCACCATCGATGTTTCGTTTATCTCGTTAAAGCTTGTCCTGCCGGTGGTTCAAAAATGGCTCAAGCAAGGCGCAGAGCGGGGCGAGGTGATCGCCTTGATCAAACCCCAGTTCGAAGCCGGGCGGCGCGAAGCCGCGCGCGGCGCCGGGGTGATTCGTTCGGCAGAAGTCCATCAGCGGGTGATCGCCGAAATCCAAACCTGCGCCCAAGGCTTGGGCTTTCAGGTTGAGGGGTGGATGGAATCGCCCCTCTTAGGTCCAAAAGGCAACCGCGAATTCTTGATTTGGTTGAGTTTTCAACCTTGACAAAGCGTCCTTGAGGGGGCAATCCCGCTTCCCTTGTCGAGCATGAACGTCCCCGTCCCTGCGATTCCGCAGGCGAAAAGACGCGCACCTCCAAGAGAAAATCGGCCGGCAGGGCGGTGCTCCACGAAACGGATGAGTGAGCATAAGCCTTCTGGACAAGGGTATTTTGCTAGAATTTCCCACCGCACGAAAAAAGCCGTGCGCACTTTGGGTGAATGGCACGCTTTCTCTTGTATAATCGAGCTTGTTTATGCAAAGGCAGTGCAGCCTAGCCACCCATTGATTCGGTAACGGAAACGTTCAGGCGGATTTTTTCAACCTAGTCACCAAGTTGATTCTTTTTGTGGTGATCGGGTCGTGGAAGAAAGCAAATCGAAAATGAGGGTTGGGTGTTTCTGCCGATAAGTTACAATTATACAAACGCAGCGTCGCTTGGGTCTAGCATTCAAAACCATGGAGAAGAAATCTTGCTGAGCGAACTGAT
Source organism: Anaerolineae bacterium (assembly GCA_003130835.1). Lineage (GTDB taxonomy): Bacteria > Chloroflexota > Anaerolineae > Anaerolineales > UBA4823 > NAK19. Next base: position 2,175 of record QEXX01000151.1, read on the forward strand.
TTCGGAGGGCTAGGAGCATGGACGTTTTCTATGAGAGTGGCATTGTTTTTTTACGCAGCGTTCAATCCATAGGGCAATGGCTGGTCATCCCCATGCAAGCCATTACCTTCTTAGGCAGTGAAGAATTTTTCCTGCTCGTTCTGCCAGCTATCTATTGGTGTCTCGACACCGCCTTAGGATTTCGTGTGGCTTTGATCTTGTTAATCAGCAATTCCCTGAATGGTATGCTAAAGCTTGCCTTCCATGCTCCGCGCCCCTATTGGATCAGCGCGCAAGTGAAAGCCTTCGCGGCAGAGACCTCCTTCGGAGCGCCCTCTGGGCATGCACAAATCGCTGCCGGTGTGTGGGGCATGATTGCGGCAACCGTCCGCCGCAGTTGGGTTTGGCTGGTTTGCTTGAGTTTGATCTTCTTGATTGGGTTCTCCCGTCTTTATTTGGGCGTCCATTTTCCGCACGATGTCCTCTTCGGTTGGCTGTTTGGGGCAATCACCCTCACCCTGCTCCTCCTGCTGTGGAAACCGATGGAGAGCTTTCTAGCCGGGCAAACGTTGGGGAATCGCTTCCTGTTCGCCTTGGGGGTCTCTTTTGTCATGATTCTGATCGAACTGGTGGCTTACCTCTGGTTAAGAATCAACTTTACCCTGCCCCAAAGCTGGATTGACCAAGCGATCGCCGCCGGGGTGAACGGCCGTTTACCGGACCCGGTCACGATGCAAGGGGCTTGGAGCAACGCCGGAGCCTTCTTCGGCTTGATGAGCGGGTTTATCTGGTTGAAAGAGCGCGGCGGGATTGTAGCGCACGGCACATGGAGGGAGAAAGTGGCACGCTATCTGGTAGGGCTGGTGGGAGTGTTGCTGCTTTGGCGCGGGCTGAGTGTTGTGTTTAATTTTCTTGCGTTCAATGAGCTGCTTGCCTTTGTTCTGCGGTATGTGCGCTATGCGCTGACGGGTTTTTGGATCTCAGCCGCTGCCCCCCTGCTTTTTATCCGCCTAAAGTGGATGCGGGCAGCAAAATGACCCTTTCGATCAAGGTTTAGCTAGTTTCCTCTCTTTTTCGATCAAGAGTAAGAATTGCTCGGTCAAGCGCGGGTCGAACTGGATGCCGGACAGGGAGCGGATAATCTCCAGCGCCTTCTCCAGCGAATAAGCAGGACGGTAGGGGCGGTCGGAGGTTAGGGCATCGAAAACATCCACCAGGGCAAACATGCGCGCCGCCAAGGGAATATTCTCTCCGCTCATCCCCAGCGGATAGCCGGATCCATCCCACCATTCGTGGTGAAGATAGGGGATATCCAGTGAATCTTTCAGATAATCGATATCCTTCAACAATTCATAGGCAATCAAAGGATGACGGCGCATGATCGTCCACTCTTGTTCGTCTAATAGGCCTGGCTTGTTAATAATCGAACTTGGAATGACCATCTTTCCAATATCGTGCAGCAAAGCCCCGTAGCGCAGGGATTGCAATTGCTCTTCTTTGAACCCAAGTTGACGAGCAAATCTTAACATTAACTCGACTACGCGATGGCTATGGCCAGCCGTCTCCTGTTCGTGAAATCCCAACGCCCGTGCCCATCCTTGAATAGTAGCTTCATACGCCACGGCTAAATTGATGTTTGCTTCAGCCAATTTGGCTTCGGTCTGGCGCTGACGCTCTTGTTGCCGCAAGGCGCGGATGCTAAACGAAATATCATCCGCTAGTTCCCGCAGCAAGTCAATCTCTTTGGGAGAAAATGGCTCGACCTCGCGGCTATAGATGAACAGCGAGCCATAAACCTCGTCCTGGCTGGAAAGCGGGAAGACCACATACGACTTCAGTTGTTCTACAGCGATACTTTGCTGTACGTCTTTGTCGTGATCGGGGGTCTGCTCCTCTTTGGCTTGCTCGACATGGCCATCCAAGATAGCTTGGGACGGCTGTCCCCCATCCTGCAGATCGAGATCGCTCAATTGATGGATTATGTCCCTTAGCTCCCCTTGAATAGCAATGGGGCGCAACCCCTTTTGGTGCGGGTCAACCGTGCCAATCCACACCAAAGGATAGCCTCCCACAGAGGCGAGGATATTACACATCTCCTGCATGAGCTGCGTCTCATCGTGTGCCCGCACGAGCGCTTGGTTACACTCGCTAATCGTACGCAGCAGGCGATTGACATGGCGCAACTCCGCTTCGCTTTTCTGCAAAGCCTCTTCTTTTTCCTTGCGGTCGGTCAGATCGCGGGCGACCAACATCACCCGCTGATCATCAATGGGTGAAATCGCCGCCGAGAACCAAACGCGCCCATGTTGCAGGGGCAACGCATATTCGATCTGACAAGCCTTTTGCTCATCCAAAGCCCGTTGAATCGCTTGGTGGTGCAAGGCAGCCGTTTCAGGTTCGAGAAAATCGTCGATTGATTTGCCGATCAACTGTTGTGGTTTAGCAACTAACAATTCAGTCCTTGCAGAAGGGATTTCAAGATAGCGGCCTTGGCGGTCGAAGACGATCACTGCATCGGGCATGGCAGCAAACAAAGCGCGCAACTCGGCTGTCCGTCGCTGCACCTGGCGGCGCAAGGTCACACTCCACAGGCTCAGCAGTGAAATCACAGCAAGGATGGTTGCTATACCGATGGCTAAGTTGCGTTGCAACGTCGGGCTAAGCAGTGGCTGTCCATACCAACGCGTATAGATGCCCCGATATTCGGATGGGGTGATCAGACGGAATCCTTCTTCAACGGTGGCAAGCAGCGCGATATTTCCCTTTCTCACCGCCCGATGGAACTGACCTACATAGAAGGGTTGGGAGGAACGAAAGTCATTGTAGAGCTCATATTTGAGCAAAAAATACTCCGCTGGCGGCTTATCCATCATGAACAGGACAATCTCCCGCTGTTGTGCGGCTTGAACGATGGCTTCATAGCTAGGATATTCAATGAATTGATCGAGTCCGTTTGCTCGCAGGTAGTTGATGGCGTTATCCCCCGACTTTACGGCAACGGTAAAGCCTTTCAGGTCTTGCACCTTATGGATACCGCTGATATTGCTGCGAAAATAAACCGGCACTTCAATATCGGCATAGGGGGCCGAAAAGTCGTATAACTTTGCCCGCTCTTCATTATAGAAAATCGTATCAATGACATCGTATTCCCCCTCTGCCATGCGTTTCAAGGCTTCCCCCCAATCTAACCCATCGATTTGTACCGCAATGCCAGTCTTTCGCTCCCACAAACGCCATTGGTCGATCAGAATCCCTTGCAAATTGCCGTTAGCGTCCCAAAAAACAAACGGCGGATAATTATTATCCATCACCACTCGAATCGAGGTGATACCGCGACGGTTGAAAGATGACTTGGGCAGGCAGGCAGCACTCAGCAATAAAAAAGCCACCAATACCGTCTTAGCCAGAAACTCAAAGGATCGCTTTGATGCAATGAGAGACATGCGACTTGCTTGCATTCTCAAGGGATGCCAATCTATGGAAAAGTATACCACTATCCCAATATCCATATCCTTTCCCAACCTTACAGTTTTGACAAACCTTCCATAGGATTTTTGAAAGAAAGAAGAACGCCTTTTTTACGCACAGGGGCGATAGAAAGCTTTTGAATCCTATCTGAATTAATTCCTCACCTTACGCAGTAGCACGAGATTTATCTCGTGGATTTAGGCAACATGAATGTCGCGGCACGAATGAACTGCGTAACGTCAGTTCTTATCTTAATTCTCTGGATTAATTTCTATTGTCGTAGTAGGGCCTGTGGATATGTGGAGAAAGTTTCTCCAGTCCTAAAAAGGGGCTAGATTTACGGGAAGACGAAATCACAAAGCTAGATATACGGTAACCCAACCTGTTATTTATCCCCAACCTGAGTGTGGAGAGAAAAGGAGAAAAACGGGCGTTTATCCACAGGTTATTCACAGGGGAAATATCTAGGATGGCATTTGATCGCCATCCCAGATATAGGCATGGGGAAAAGCTGAATCAGATAGCTTTTCCCCAATTCCTCAAGGTTTTCCACAGATTGGAAGCGAGTTATCCACAGCCTAAGGGTTCAAACCTTTACCAAACGCGGATAGAGGCGATCAAGGCATCCAGCAGAGATAGGCTGGGGGTGAAAGAGTCGTCGGCTTCTTGGGAAAGCTGCTCAGCAACTTGGGCATAATAGGCTGGCGGATCGGCGATCTCCCATCCTGCTTCATCGGCAGTATCTGCCAGGGAGGGATGAGTGACGGGCAACACTGCTGCCACATACCAGTTTTGATCGCTGGTCAGTCCTTGATAGGTATAAATCAATGCCTGGTTATAGATGGGCGCGACATCTTGAGCAAATTGGGTTAGGTAGCGCAGTCCAGAGCCATTCTTGAAGTCCACATAGCTGAGTTTGGCATAAATCAGAGGGGCGGCATTCCAAATCGGCAGAAACGGAAGCTCATCAGCCATCGGCGGTCGATCTTTCAACAACAGGCTTAGCTGATCGGCTATTGCGCCGGCGGTGCGGTCCAGGGAGCGATAGGCTTGGATGGGATAAACATACAGGCGCGGGGCGTGGAAGGAATCGGCGATGACATACCCTTGCAGGGTGAACTGGGTGTATTCGGGATAAACCGAACCCGGCAGAAGCTCTTCGGCGTTACCCAGAGAGGCAGGCACTAGCTCAGGCAAGACCCCTTCGGCAAGCTGCAGGTCAAGGTAAAAACGGATGCCGTTGAAATCGATGTTGGGAGTTGGCTGCGCCGTTGGAATGGCTGGCAAGGGTGTTGCGGTGGCTGGTTCGGTCGAGAGCGGTGTCATGGTCTCACTGGGGCGCACGGTTTCGGTCCAGATGGGGGTGTTGATCGCTTCCGTAGCGACTGTTTCCGCTTTAGATTGAGTTCGTTGGCGCAAGAACAACAATGCTCCACCAGCCCCAACCAAGAGCGTGAGCATACACACTCCCAACAAGAGAATGATAAGGATCAGGAGTACCAGATTTCTGTTCTGCATCGTAACCTCCTTGAACTTAGGGCACAAACCAGACAAAGGTTTGAACGATTTGCTCGAAGACCCGTTGTTCTATTTCCGCATTGAAGGTTGGTGGCGGGGTTGGGAAATTGTCTGGGTTGCTGGAATGCAGGACAAAATCGAACGTGACACAGGTTGTGTCGTTATGCACTGCATAAGCTGTCCAATCGTAACGGCTGCCGGCTGCTCCCTCACTGTAGGATATTCTCTCAAAGGTCAGCGGTTCAACCACCAGCGTTTCGAGTTGCAGTGCTTCGGGCGGCAGGCTCTCCATCAGCGGGCTTAAGCAGCGTCCAAAATATTCTTGAGCGTTGATCTCTACGTACTTTTCCACCAGGTTGGTGCCGCTCTCGAAGGGCAGCTCCAAGCGGGCGGTGTTGGGCAAATTGACGGAAAAGCTGCTGCCCGGCGGATAGCGCAGCTCAAAGCCGAAATTATAGTTGCGATAGGTGTTCCACGAGTCGGTAGGCGAAGAAGCTAGGGTGGTGGCAGTTGGGGTTGCAGAAGGCTCGGGCAGGGTAGCCGTTAGGGTCGGTGTGAAGGTGACGGTGGGGCTGGGGGTGGGCGTTTGGGTGGGCGGCAAGGGAGTGACGGTCGGCGTGGGTAAGATTCCGAGCTCGGCGCGGCAGGCGAGCAGGGCAAAAGATAATAGAAATAGTGAAAAGCGCGCCTTAGCGTACATCGTTTCTCCTTCTCCTCAGGGGGATGGAGTTTATTATACTGCAGGGACAGGATGGATGGCAGTTTGTGGTTGTTTGCGTTTTGGAGCATTGCGGAGTTACGGATATGGATATTCTTGGTCTTGTTTTGGGGATGACGAAGTGAGCTGTTGCTCGCTACATTTCGACAAACTCAATGCAAGCTCAACCCGCCTTGGCGGTTCGCGGGTCGAGTAGGCGGGTGCTCTCCCCGCCGTATCGAGACCCAACCCAGCGGGTTTCGGTACGCTGCACTCCTCAACCCGCCTTGGCGGTTCGCGGGTCGAGTAGGCAGGTGCTCTCCCCGCCGTATCGAGACCCTATGATGCGGGTTTCGACAGGCTCAACCCAGCGGGTTTCGACAAGCGCTTCGACAAGCTCAGCACACTGCTCAACCCAGCGGGTTTCGACAAGCGCTTCGACAAGCTCAGCACACTGCTCAACCCAGCGGGTTTCGATACGCTCGCTGGCGCTCGCTACATTTCGACAAA
>QEXX01000152.1 GCA_003130835.1 Anaerolineae bacterium
GCGACATTCATGTCGCCTGAAACCACGAGATAAATCATTCGTGCCGCGACATTCATGTCGCCTGAATCCACGAGATAAATCTCGTGCTACCGCGTAAGCGACAATCGCCGACTCCGGTTCCAATTAATTTCAAGAAATAAAAAGAAGAGGAGGGCTTTTGAGTCCCTCCTCTTCTGGACTGGGGGTCGAGGATTCGAACCTCGGCATACGGATCCAGAGTCCGCTGTCCTACCGCTAGACGAACCCCCAAACCCTTACTACCTCATTTTACCACGCAAATTGGTTTTCGTCAAAAAAGCACAAGGGGTTGTCCTCAATGGGTAAACGTTATCTCGTTTCGCAGGTCAACAAACCATAGTAGCTTGCATCTTCTATAACCCTACGATTGGCTGTAAACGTTTCAAAGCATCTTGAATACGCTCCAAGACCTTTTCCTTACCCAAGATCAGCATGCTCTCGATCAACGGCGGACTGACGCTTTGACCGGTGACAGCGATGCGCAGGATGCCGAAAAGCTGCCCGGCTTTCAAACCTTTTTGCTCTGCCAAGTTTCGCAATGCCGTCTCGAGGGTTTCCTTCTCCTCAAACGCTAAGTTCTTTAATAGGTCGTAACTTTCTTGTAATACTTGTAGTGATTCGGAAGGGTTCATGTTCTTCCCTACGAGAAGATCAGCCTCGTAGTCCATTTGGTCACGGAAGAAGAAACCTGCCATCTCTACTGCGTCGTCCAAGGTAACCAAACGTTCTCGGATGATCGGCGCAATTTGAAGCAATTTTGTATCCTCTGGCTGCAATCCAGCTCTCAAAAAGAAAGGTTTGACTCTCTTGGCAAGCTCCTCGACCGATAGATGACGAATATGTAAGCCGTTAAAGTGATCGAATTTCGTAAAGTTGATGGCTGCCGGAGAGGGGTTCAGGTGATCTAAACTGAACTTTTCGATCAAATCTTGCATGGTAAAAAATTCGGTCTTGTCGTCATAACTCCAGCCCATCAATGCGATCCAATTGACCACCGCTTCCGGCAAATACCCTAGTTGTTCAAGGTCTTTGATAAAAATCGAATATCCATCTTGCAACAGTTGAGCAGACTCACGTTTGCTCATCTTTCCTTTCCCGCTTGGCTTGAGGAAAACCGATAGGTGCACAAAGACCGGCTCCTGCCAACCAAAAGCGCGAATGATGTGGCCATGTAATGGAAACGTCGAAAGCCATTCCGAGCTGCGCAAAACATGCGTGATGCGCATTAGATGATCATCAACCATTGCAGCAAGATGATAAAGAGCCCAACCATCCGATTTGACGAGAATGTAATCGTCAATCGTGCGGTTTTCAACCGTGATGTCTCCCCGAAGATAATCTCTTACCGTGATTGAACCTTCTCTAGGCGTCTTGAATCGAATGACATGGGGTTCACCCTGTTTCACCCTGCGTAAGGCATCTTCAGGAGTTAATTGCCGGCACAAACCGTCATACATGGTCGCTTGTTTCGCTTGCATTTGTTGTTCGCGCAAACGAGCCAGCCTCTCTGGGGAGCAAAAACAATAATAGGCTTTGTCCTTTTCGATCAATTGCTTGGCATATTCTAAGTAAATTTCTTTCCGTTCTGATTGACGATAAGGACCGTAAGGGCCACCCACATCTGGGCCTTCATCCCATTCCAAGCCCAACCAGCGCAAGCTCTCCATTAACTCTTGTTCAGCTTCAGGCACATATCGTTTTTGATCTGTATCCTCGATCCGCAAAAGAAATTGTCCGCCAGTTTGACGGGCTAATAAATAGTTATACAGGGCAGTTCGACCACTGCCAAGGTGCGTTCTCCCAGTAGGAGATGGAGCAAAGCGCACCCGAACAGGAGGGAGTTTTTCCGTCATAAGGACTCCTGGAAAGAAAGATTAGAACGCTGAGAATTCCAGCGCTTTTTGACGCAAGGCAACGCTCTCGACCAGTCCAATTCCCAATAAGATCGATAGGAGTGAGCTTCCTCCATAACTAACGAAAGGAAGAGTTAATCCAGTTGCCGGCAGTAGATTGAGGTTCACGCCAATATTTACAATGGCTTGGAAAGCGATCAACGTGGCAACCCCATAAGCGATCAACCCCCCAAAAGTGTCCTGGGCGTGCTTGGCAACGCGAATGCAACGATAGATGATGAAAAGCAAGATTAACAACACAAGCACAGTTCCGACAAATCCAAACTCCTCAGCGATAGCTGAAAAGATAAAATCGGAATGGCGCACCTTTAAGAAACGCAATTGCACCTGCGTGCCATGTCCATACCCTTTACCAAATAATCCCCCAGACCCAATGCTGATTAGAGCTTGTTGAATGTTGTAGATTTCACCATGGCGTGCCTCAGGGTCCGGGAAAAGAAAGTTGACGATGCGATCCCGCTGGTAGTCAACCAAGAAAGGAAAACTGACAATTGGCGCTAATATCCCCAACCCGATAAACATAAACAGATGCTTGGGGGCTAATCCACTAGCAAATAACAGCGCAAACCAGATCACAAAAATCACGATTGAGGTGCTTAAGTTGGGCTGTAACAAAATCCAGATCACAATTCCAACCGTCAGAATTAGGCTCTGAAGAACCACCCGTAAGTCCTGGATTCGGTTCTGATTTTTCGCAAAGAAATCCGCCAAAACTAAGATCATGACGATTTTCGCTAATTCCGAGGGTTGGATGAGAATCACCCCGGTATCGAACCAACGCGCCGAGCCGAAAAAGACAGCGCCGGTGACGAAAAGGACACCCAACAGAATCCACATCCCAACATACATGGTTTGATTGAGAGTTGACCAAGTATGGTAATCAATCGACGCCGTAATGAGGATAACAATAAAGCCTAAAACGGCAAAAATGAGTTGTCGCCGGACTAAATTGAGTTCCTGAAGTTCAATGTTGCCGGCGATCGCCGAGCGAATCATGGTAATTCCAAAGATGGTCAATACAGCTACAGCCCCCAACAACCAAAAATCAAAGTGACGCCAATTCACTCCACGCATTCTGTCTCTATCCGATTCGTCTCCGCGTTGTAGCCCGTAAAGGGATATCAGCAATCAGTCGCTGTTCTCTGCCTTGTTGTGAAATTTCAATGCGCACGGCTGAGGCATCGATCTCAACATGGCGCGAGATCACCTCAATTAATTCATCCTTGAGGTCTTCTAGAGCTTTGCCGCTCAGGTTGGTGCGATCATGCACCAAAACCAGTTTCATCCGTTCTTTCGCTTGGTAAGCTGAGTTTTCCTGGCGGCTGAAAAGGCGATCCAGAATACGAGCCATTTTATCCACCCCCTTTGCGCAAGAAGCGCCCAATTTGGCCGAAGAAGCCGCCTTGTTCTTCTAATTCTAGGAAAGGCACTTTCTCGCCTTTTAAGCGGTGGGCGATATTGCGAAAGGCCTGTGCAGCGCGGCTTTTGCCATCGAGCGCGACCGGCACCCCGCGGTTGGCGCTGATGATGACTTCTCCATCCTCTGGGATTAAGCCTAAGAGTTCAACCGCTAACAATTCCAAAACATCCTCTGCCGAGAGCATATCCCCTTTTTTTACCATCTCGGGTTTGATACGATTGATAATCAGACGCGGTGGGCCCTTCTCTTCGGCCTCAATCAGTCCGATGATGCGATCAGCATCTCGCACAGCAGCAACCTCTGGATTCGTAATCACAACGCTGATGTCGGCAGGAGCAATTGCATTTCGAAAGCCTCGCTCAATCCCAGCCGGGGAGTCGATAAAAATCCAATCGAATTCCGGACGCAGCTCATCACACAAGCGCACCATATCACTAGGAGAAACCGCACTTTTGTCACGCGTCTGCGCCGCCGGGATTAAGTATAATTCCGGCAGGCGTTTATCCCGGATCATGGCTTGTCGCAAGCGGCATCTTCCCTCAACCACATCCACCAAGTCATAAACAATGCGATTTTCCAATCCCAAAACCACATCTAGGTTGCGCAGCCCAATATCCGCATCGATACAAACCACTTTATCCCCCATATTTGCCAAGGCTGCGGCAATATTTGCGGTGGCAGTGGTCTTGCCTACCCCACCTTTTCCAGAAGTTACCGTAATCACTTTCGCTGGCATAACAATCCCTATCGTTCCTTCGCATTCCAAGGTTCAGCGATCAATTGCCCATCGATCAAACGTGCCATTTCGGGCTGAGGTCTTCCCTTGCGTTGAGGGGTAAGAGCAATTTGATCAGCAATTCGTAGTTGGGTAGGTTGTAAGTCTAAGGCACAAACAACCGCTTGGGTGTCCCCCTCCGCTCCAGCATGAACAACGCCACGCAAACGCCCCCAGACAATGATGTTCCCGGCAGCAATAATTTCTGCACCTGGGTTAACATCCCCCAGCACAACCACGTGCCCGGCATACTCAACTCGATAACCAGAGCGTAAAGTTTTATTGATCAACACTGCGCCTTCACCCTCATAAAAAATGGTGTTAAGCGCCTCCAGCTCATTTTTTTGTGGGCGATTGAAACGAGTCGCTAAACCCAGCTTTTGGGCTGCAATTTGGGTTGAAGGCGATTCGCTCAAAACAGCCCATAGGGTCAGATGATACTGGCTCAATTCGTCTTTCAGGGATAAGATTTCTTCTTCGCCAATCACAACTGCGCGGCTATCCAAAGCGACTTTTGCCCCGCGCCAAAATTCTTGTCTCTCGGACACCATTTTGAATAGCGCACGGCGACCTTCTTCCCAATCCCCCTCGTCAAGAAGGAACAATAACCCCTCGCGAATGCCTTTGACCTGCACCATATCGATTAACAACCGATTGGTTGCCTCAGATTTTCCAAAGAATTTTGCAAAAAAGCTGTGCGCATGCTTAAGATTATACCCTAAGCTAGGGTGAAGTAAGTTCAGCATCGATGCGTTTCAACTCAAAATACGCTTGGATAACTTGTCGAACGATCGGTCCGGCAACCGATGCTCCTTCACCCCCATTATAGACAAAAGCGACTACAGCGATCTCCGGATCTTCATACGGAGCATAAGCCACCGTCCAAGCATGGGACGGCCAGTTGCCCGGAATGCACAGATTCTTTGCGTTGGCGTATTGATCGCAATACTCTGCAGTGCCGGTCTTGCCTGCAACCGCAATGGTCACATTGCGGAATTCGCGGGCTAAGGTACCATTGGTAACTGCTCGGCGCATTCCTTCTTGTACTTTGTCGATCACCCAGGGTTGGACAGTTTTGGTTCTGCCCTCAATCGGTTCACAACCTCGAATGGTCGTGTCATAAAATTCCTGAATCACGGCATCTTTGGTGATATCCCAACGCATCACAGGTGAAAAAGGTTGAATCACATTCCCTTCCGCGTCGGTGATCTCTCGGATTAAAGTCGGTTTCATCAGTTTCCCATCGTTGGCTATCGTTGCCGCAGACATCAGTACTTGTAGGGGAGTAGCCAGAACATATCCCTGTCCCACACTGGCAATGTAGGTGTCGCCGGTTGACCAACCTTCCCCGTGCGTAATGCGTTTCCACTTTGGATCCGGAATCAGTCCTTTCTCCTCATCCGGAAGTTCGATGCCAGGGTATTCTCCGTACCCCAAGGCACGCGCGTATGTTCCCAAACGGCAAATCCCTAACCCTACAGGAACTTCATCCCGATAGCCGCCGCCTAACTTGTAGAAATAAACGTTGCTGGAATTAGCGATACCTCCCAAGAAATCCAACTGCCCAAAACCAGCTTTGTTCCAATCTACAAATTCCCGCTCCCGGCCTGGGTCATTGGCATAATATCGTTCGGTGATGGTGATTTTAGGGGGTGTCGAAAGGACTTGCTCGGGAGTAACCACCCCCTCGTTGAGAGCTCCAACTGCGGTGGTCAATTTGAACACTGAACCAGCCGGCAAGACATCTCCAACCGCATGATTCAAGAGAGGATTGGCTGGGTCGTTGATTAATTGATTGTAATAATAGGCTGGAATAAAGCGCGCCATACGATTATTTTCGTAGGTTGGATAAGAGACCATCCCTAAGATTTCCCCGGTTTTCGGGTTCATGGCGATCACCACCCCACTGGTCGAGCGGATGGTGTTCAAATACCGATTCCAGAACTCAATCTCACCGATCAAGATTCCAGTCATTGCCTGCTGTAATCGGGTGTCGATGGTCAAGCGTAAATTGGCGCCCGGCACGGGAATAACCGGCGGCTCCAAGCCACGCACCACTTTTCCGGCTACGTCTACTTCCACCTTCCAAGAACCGTTCTTTCCTGCCAATAAGTCTTGAAACTGCAACTCCAAGCCTGCATAGCCAACCTTATCTCGATTGGGGACCAATCCCTTCGCACGAAATTCGTCTTCCTGGTTTGCCGGAATTGGGCCCAGGAAACCAATCACGGAAGCCGTGAGAGAACCCGTGGGATAGTCACGAATCGGTTCAATTTCAATGGAGACCCCAGGCCAGTCCACTGCTTTCTCTTGGATGATTCGGGCAACTTGTTCGGGTACATCACACTTCACCCGCACAGGTTGGTAAGGCGTCGATGATAGCCCATATTCAGCAATCTGGGCAATCCCATGTTCCGAAAAGCAAGGCACATACGGGTTTTCAGGCGTGATTTGATTCAGATTCACCGGCACTCCGATGAGTTCAGAAAGTTGGCGATAAATTTCTTGCACCTCGCCGGGGTCGTCTGGCAAGTTTGCAGCCGTTATGACCACGTTAAAGGATGGAATATTGCGCGCCAGCACAATCCCATTCCGATCCACAATGATCCCACGCGGTGCCGGGAGATTCAGCTCTTCAACCCGGTTTTCCTCAGCCCGCGCTACCCAATCCTTGACTTGTAATATCTGTAACGCAAACAGGCGGAAAATATAAACGGAAAAAACCGCCCCAATCACGATCATAAAAATCGTGATTCTCAGGGGTGAGAGTTGTTTTTGGGGTACTTCGTTAGGATTCATAGGTTGAGACAACAGGATACAACCACTTGGCTATTTCACCCATCAGGGCGTAGATTGGAACAGCTAAGAGAAGGTTATAAAGCACGCTAGGAACAAAAATCAGCCCAAAGGTGACCCCAAACGACAAATTGCGGCCTGAGAGTTGCAAAGCCAGTAGACTAATACTGTAGGTGAGGAGTGTTCCCAGAATCGTCATCACCAACATGATCAAGAAGGGTAACCGCCAAACAACTCTGCGGATAAATTGGGCAATGGCTACCACAAGCAGATAGCAAAGCAAATAAACTCCTACTGGGAGTGCAGACACCCACGTCATCAGCAAGCCGCCAATGATCCCCCACTGCCAAGCAGTCCGCACCTCAGGCTTCAAAGACCATGCCAAGATCGCCAACAGAATAATGTCAGGATAACCCTGTAGCAATGGAAGGTTGGAAAGAATCCCCATTTGGATCATCAGTAAAGGTATCAAAACCAAAAAGGCGGCAAAAATCGTCATCTTTGTTTCTTGCCTACTAGGGTTGTGTCCCTTGTGGGATTAAAGGCTCAATATTCACCGGCCTGAAATTCACAATGATCAAAACAATTTCCAATTGATTGAAGTCGACTACGCTCTGTACGGTCGCCGATTGAAAAAGGTCTTGGGGTTGACTACGAATGCCAGCAATTTGACCGATGACAATGTTGGGCGGATATCCTCCTCCCAAACCAGAGGTTAGCACTAAATCCCCCACTCCAACAGACACTCCTTGCGGGATCATATCGAGAAACAGATCTCCGCTTGTTTGCCCTTTCAAGACCGCTTGTGCTCCCGAAGGTTGAATCTTAGCATTGACCACCGAAGCTGAATCGGTAATCAATTGCACTCGAGCTGCGTTTGCCGTCACAGCATCAATTCTGCCAACCAGACCTTGCTGGGTCACCACCGGCATCCCGCGCCGAATATTATCATCCGAGCCACGGTTGATGATGATATAGCGCAAAAACGGGCTAGGATCCCGTCCAATAACAGCAGCAGCTTGATAGCGATTTTCGGGATTCGCCCGCGCAAAGTCAACTAGCGCAGACAATATGCGTGCCTCGGTTAATTGTTGCTGTAGCTCAATGATTTGGGCTTGCAACTGAGAAACCTGTGCTTCGAGTTGTAAGTTGCGTTGTTGCAAACGTGCCATATCCTGAGGCGCCCTCAAAAGATCTTGAGCAGCTTGAAAACGAGAGTACACCCAGGCTTGAACCTCGACAAGAGGATTCAACAAGATTCGCGAGACAGAAGTTAAGTATCCCCCCAGAGCAAGCGCAATCATGCCTACCGCGATCAACACAAAAACGATCGTTTGCAAGTTGCGAGAGGTGCTATTCATTTGTTATTCGTGCTTCGTACTCCCTCGTTCTAAACCAACCAAAAAACGACCGAGGTTATCCAAATCTTCCAAGATGATTCCCGCACCACGAGCAACACAAGACAGAGGTTCATCTGCAACCCAAGCGCGAATGTGCAATTCTTCACTTAATCGCTTATCTAACATCTGCAAGAGGGCACCACCACCGGTCATACAAATCCCGCTTTCCATTAAGTCAGCAACGATTTCGGGCGGTGCTTCATCCATTGCATCCTTAATCGTATCAATAATGGTCTGGACAGAGCCACTAATGGCTTCGCGGATCTCCACCGAAGACACTTCCACCGCATCCGGTAAACCGGTGACCAAATTCCTGCCGCGCAAGGTCATCGTTTTCTCTTGGGGTAAATGATAAGCCGAACCAATCTCGATTTTTGCCTGTTCAGCCATTCGCTCACCTATTAAGAGATTATATTTATTGCGAACGTACTGAACGATGTCCTGGTCCATTTCATCCCCTGCCACGCGTAAGGAGCGCGATACCACAATCCCTCCCATGGAGATAACCGCAACTTCCGATGTTCCACCGCCAATATCGAGAATCATACTCCCCCGAATTTCGGAGATCGGCAAGCCGGCCCCTAAAGCCGCAGCCACAGGCTCTTCAATCAAATAGACTTCGCGTGCTCCTGCAGCCATGCCGGCTTCATAGACAGCTCGTTTCTCCACTTCCGTCACACCCTGCGGGATACCAATCACCACTCTTGGCCTTGGCACCGGCACGATCGATTGCTCATGGGCTTTACCGATAAAATATTCCAACATCGCTTGGGTGATTTCAAAATCTGAGATAACCCCATCCCGTAATGGACGGATGGCAATCACATTCGCTGGGGTACGCCCCACCATCTCCTTGGCTTCTGCGCCGATCGCTAAAGGTTCGCGAGTTTTCTTATTGATGGCAACCCAGGAGGGTTCATTAATCACGATACCTTTCCCTCGGACGTTTACCAAAGTATTCGCCGTCCCCAAATCAATTCCAATATCTAAGGAAAAAAATCCCAACAACCAGTTGAGGGGATTGAATTTCAAGCAAATCTCCTAATAGCAAAGATTCTCACTGATTAAGCAATCAGTCCGTCTTTTCGGCAAATCTTTACGAAATCTGAATCCAACTCCCGATTTTCATTTTTCGGGATTATACCATTGAAAGTTTCGTCTCTTTTTCTTGCAAAAAAAGGCTTATCTTTCATTAAGGTTTGTTTAGAAGGATTTACCAATTCCATTTTGCTTAACCGTTTCTTTTATAATTACGCCCGGATTATCGCATCATGTTGGAGGTGCTTTAGTAACCTTCACGGGAGAGAAAGCGCAAGGGCCGTTCCAATAGGAGCGGTTGACGAGGAGAGGGTTTCTCTCTGCGAAGAGAGACTAACCGCAAAACTGTGCGGGAAAATCGAGAGATCAGCGGAAGCCCTCCGGATGCCCCACCATCCGAATCTCTCCCTCCAAGAAAACTTCCAAACCAAAACGGGCAGGTAACTGGCCGCACAAACGTTGGAAGAGTGGGGTTTAACCATTGGCAAGCATGCCAACCGTGCTTGCTGTATGCAACATTTTATTTTGGAGGGAAGCTCATGTGCGGAATTGTTGGGTATATTGGGCAACGCGATGCAACCCCAATCATTCTAAATGGGTTGCAGCGCTTAGAATATCGCGGCTATGACTCGGCTGGGATTGCCGTGCTGTGCGATCAAAAAATCGAAATTCGCCGCGATGCTGGAAAAATCAGCCATCTCATCGAACTTGTTCGGCAAAATCCCCTGAGCGGCAATCTCGGTATCGGACATACACGATGGGCAACCCACGGCGCTCCGAGTGCCCGAAACGCCCACCCTCATGTCGGCATGACCGGAGAAGTTGTTGTAGTCCACAACGGCATTGTCGAAAACTATCGCACCTTGCGAGAAGAACTTGAAGCAGAAGGAGCCATCTTTAATTCCGAGACCGACACCGAAGTCATTGTCCATCTGGTTGAACGCAACCTATCTTCACAAGGTTCTCTTGTCGAAGCCGTTCAAAAAGCCCTTCAACAGATTGAAGGCGCGCACGGGATTGTCATTTTCTCTACCAAAGAACCCGATAAGCTCATCGCAGCCCGCATCGGAAACGCTGGCGGAGTGGTCATTGGGCTGGGAGAAGGTGAAAATTTTGTTGCTTCAGATTTACCGGCAATTCTCGAACATACCCGCAAGGTGATCTTTCTAGACTCTCAACAGATGGCAGTGGTTAGCCGAGAACAGGTGACGGTTCAAACGCTGCAAGGTGACCCCATTACACCCATTGCTCACACGATTCCATGGGATCCAGTGGCAGCCGAGAAAGGGGAATATCGTCACTTCATGCAAAAGGAGATTCATGAACAAGTCCGGTCTCTAACGGACACCATTGCCGGGCGGGTTGATTTCCAAAACGGACGCATTCATTTGGAGGAACTTAATCTCACCCCTGAGCTTGCCAAATCCATCCAAAAAATCTTCATCATCGCTTGCGGCACCGCTGCGCACGCCGGCTTGGTTGGAAAAATCCTAATCGAGCGCATTGCCCGTATCCCGGTTGAAGTCGATATTGCTTCTGAGTTCCGCTATCGCGAACCGATCGTCGATCAAAACTGTGTCACCATTGCCATTAGTCAATCCGGTGAAACGGCCGATACCCTGGCAGCGATGGAAGAAGCGCGCAAACGCGGCTCAAAACTATGGAGCATCGTCAATGCCATCGGTTCCCAAGCGATGCGCCTTGCAGATGGCTATATCTCCATGCAGTGCGGGCCTGAGATTGGGGTTGCCTCCACCAAGGCTTACACGGCCCCATTGGTCGACCTCTATATGCTGGCTATTTTGCTTGCCGATCTTAGAGGCAATCTTTCACCATCCATCCGCCAACAATTGGTCAACGACCTGAGGATGATCCCCAATCTAGCCGGGGTCTGCCTAGACCGAGAAAGCGCTGTCATCGAGGTGGCAAAGACTCTGCTCGAAACATCGAATTGTCTGTATTTGGGGCGCGGGATCAATATGCCAACCGCCTACGAAGGCGCCTTGAAACTCAAAGAGATTTCTTACATCCATGCTGAAGCCTACCCAGCCGGGGAGATGAAACACGGCCCAATCGCCTTGATTGACAAGGAGATGCCGGTCATTGCTCTGATTCCCAAAGACCCCTGGTACGAAAAAATGTTCAGTCAAGTAGAGCAAGCCAAAGCGCGTGGTGGCACGGTGATCGCTGTGGCTACCGATGGTGACGATTTGATCGCAGATATTGCCGACCAGGTTCTCTGGATCCCCCAAACTCCTTGGCTGCTCAGCCCGGTCACGACCGTGATTCCCTTACAATTGCTCGCTTACCACATTGCTGCTTTACGGGGCTTGGACGTGGATCAACCGCGCAATCTAGCCAAATCGGTAACGGTAGAGTGACTCGCTAGGAGCGATACCACAACCGACGCAGAACGCCCATAAACAAGAGTGAGATCAACAAAATCGGGACAGGGATGAAGATCAGATCGGCGAGATGAATTCTTGCCGAATCTGCTTCGCCCTCTCTGTCCTCTGGTCTCATGATCGAAGTAGCGTTCTCTAGCTCACCAATGCCATCTTTATGTGTAGAAAGCATCTCATTCGCCACAGCAGAGGCAATCTCAGTATCGGGCGATTGAACTTGACTCATCTCATGCTTCGGTTGGATGGGAGTGGGTCTGGGTTGCGGGCGAGGTAAATAAGGCTTTGTGCCATCTAAAACCGCAAGCGCCTGCGGAATCAAGCGTTCGGTTTGGATATAGGGAGTGCCTTGACAAATTAACTGTGTCGATAATCCCCCATCCAGCATCATCACCTTTTCAGCACCAAATTTGCGCAGAGTATCGGCTGCGTCTCGCTGCCGTGCTGCTTGCGTGCTGAAGATTAAGATGGTTTCATAAACCCCATCGAGGTTTTGATCGGCAACACCGATAAACGTCCTCCCGACATATTTGTCTGGACTCTTCCGGGCATCCTCAGCTAAGCCAGCCACAATGTTCGGCGCAGTTGAGGTTTGAAAATCCACCTTGGTCAAGGGACGGATATCTGCCCGGTCTTTCCATATTTCGAGCATGAATTTTTGATCAGTAAATTCTCCCTTCGAATATCCTCCACTGATCACCCTGCCATTGACTTTCAGGGGAAACGGCAACCGCGTTGGGTATTCGTACATATAGAAAAACTGCCCATTGGTCACGCAAAAAGCCCGGCTTGTGCTCGCCAGCAGCTCCTCCCAGTATTGCAAAATCGAGCGCGAATTCAGGCGGACATCTAAGCCTCCATAAACTCCGGAAGTCACCCCTTGATGAGAAACTTTTCCATATAGCAGGCGCACCTCCGCTCCTCGATTCAAACGAATCACCTGCACATAATCCGGATAGCCGCTGGGATATTGCTTGCGAAATAGTTGCACACCGACAGAAGATCGAATCAGTGTAAAGCCATCAGGGACAGGTAAGTTCGCCTGAACGCTCTGAGGGAAGGCAAACAAAAGAACTGCAAATAGCAGATAGACCACCGCCATCTGCTCGGCGGTGAGCGCTCTTAATCCCAATCTCTGTCGAATCCATTTCATAGATAGAACAATTGTACTATAATAAAAGAAAAATAACCAGTCCCAGTCCTGACGGTAGAATGTCTATATCATAGCACCTTTATCCACCCTCGCGATTTCTTTCAACGTAAAGTAAAATAGAACAAATGGCTCGTGCAGATGCAATTCGCTGGAATAACCGCTACCGAGAGGAAAGTACTTTCGCCTTGCGCGAACCGCGTTCCCTCTTGCTAGAGATTGAAAGATGGTTACCAAGAGGTGGATTTGCCCTGGACCTGGCAATGGGAGTAGGACAAAACGCTGCCTTCTTGCTCCAAAAAGGCTTCAAGGTCATTGGGGTAGATATTTCGCTGGTCGCCTTACAGCAGGCAAAAAGACGATATCCTAACCTCATGACGGTTTGTGCGGATCTGGAATCTTTCCATTTACCACAAAACACCTTCGATGTCATCCTCAATTTTTACTTCTTGCAACGTTCTATTTGGGATTCAGTGCGAAAATGGCTAAAACCCAATGGTTTGCTGATCATCGAAACGATGACTCTTGAGATGAAAACAGTAAAACCAGAAATCGATGAACGCTATCTTCTTGAGCCGGGAGAATTGAAACAGACCTTTTGCGATTTTGAAATCTTGCTTTACCGCGAGGGGTGGCAAGAACGCAGTGGCATTCACCCTCGCGCCGTTGCATCTCTGGTAGCGCGCAAACCGGATACCTAAACGATGTGTGGACGATTTACTCTAACTGCAGAAATAAGTGAACTCCAAAAGGTTTTCCCATGGGTAGAGTTCCCTAAAGAGATGTCCCCGCGCTACAACATTGCTCCTTCTCAACCAGTGGCCGTCATCAGTAATCACAACCCAAAACGAGTAGATTTTTTCGTCTGGGGATTGATTCCAAACTGGGCTAAAGACGCTCAAATCGGCAATCGATTGATCAATGCACGGGCAGAAACGTTAGCCCAAAAGCCAGCCTTTCGAGGCCCATATCGTTACCGGCGTTGTTTAATTCTCGCAGATGGCTTCTATGAGTGGCAAAAGGAAGGAAAAGTAAAAAGGCC
This sequence comes from Anaerolineae bacterium, assembly GCA_003130835.1. GTDB lineage: Bacteria > Chloroflexota > Anaerolineae > Anaerolineales > UBA4823 > NAK19. Next base: position 13,955 of record QEXX01000152.1, read on the forward strand.
CTTTTTGATTCGGCTCAAATTGGCGAAGCCCTTTGCAATGGCCGGCTTGTGGGACTCCTGGCAAAGCGCCGATGGGTCAGAAATTTACTCGTGCACCATCATCACCTGCGAGGCGAATGATCTAGTAAAACCAATTCACGAGCGCATGCCGGTAATCTTGCCATCTTCTGCATATCAACTCTGGCTAACAATGTCCGAAATGAATCTTCGGCAACTTGAGGTTCTGCTTCAGCCATATCCGGCTTCTGAGATGGAAGCCTTTGCCGTGTCTTCTCTGGTCAATAACCCTCATCAAGACCGAGTCGAATGCATTCAACCGATTTAGCTGTTCGCTATGCCAACCGATTTGTTATCTCCATTGCCGGTTAGCTTACAAACCCATCCCTTTCGAGAAGTCTTAGTCGGGGCTATGAAAGCTGCTCTGAACGCCGTCAATGGGGAGCTAGCCGTTCGTCAAACCCTGCGCCAAGAAGGGAATCAGCTCTGGGTTGGAGAAACCGCCTATCCACTTCATCCCGAAGGACAACTTTTCGTCCTCGCCGTTGGGAAAGCAGCCCTTGCTATGGCGCGTGGTGCGAAAGCCAGCCTCGGAGAACGGCTATCCAAGGGTTTGATCATCACCAAATTTCAGCCACAGAATGAACCGGCAGATTTTCCGGTTCTACTGGGAGACCATCCCCTACCCAAAGGGCGTAGCCTCCGCGCCGCAAGAGCTGTCGAGCGCTTTTTAAAACTTCTCTCGCCCAAAGACACCTTGATTTGTTTGATCTCTGGTGGTGCATCGGCTTTGCTGACATCCCCTCGTCCTCCGTTGCGCTTACAAGACCTGAAAAAGACCACGCGCCTGCTCTTACGCTGCGGAGCCAACATTCACGAATTAAACACCATCCGCAAACATCTTGAACGCTTCAAAGGTGGAGGCATTGTCCAAACAGTCCATGCCGGGCAGGTCATCAGCTTGATCATCTCGGATGTCATCGGAGACTCCATTGAGGTCATCGGTTCTGGGATGACAGCACCAGATGCCTCCACCTTTCAGGATGCCTTACAGATCATTGAACAGTATGATCTCCTTCCGTCCCTTCCAACGCGAGTGCGAGAATACCTTTTAGAAGGCAGCCAGGGGTACCATCCCGAAACCCTGAAACCTGAGGCAAGCCTCTTTGAAAAAGTGGCAAACCATATCATCGCCAGCAACCGCCATGCCTGTGAAGCTGCTCACCACTATTTACAAAAATCGGGCATTGAAACCTTACACCTGACTTCGCATTTACAAGGGGAAGCTAGCCAAGTTGGAAAGGTGTTTGCGGCTTTTGCCCGCCAACTCTGCGTCTCTCGGAGCGATTCAGCGCATCCAATTTGCTGGATCGCAGGTGGTGAGACCACCGTCACCGTGCATGGGGATGGAGTCGGAGGGCGGAACTCCGAATTGGCGCTAGGGGCAGTCTCGGATATGGATGGGCTCAAGGGTGCCCTGCTCATCACGCTTGCCACGGACGGCGATGATGGCTTTAGTGCGGCCGCCGGAGCAGTTGTCAGCGGATCAACAGCACAGCGTGCCCGAAAGCTCGGTTTACAACCCAATGATTTCCTGAGACGAAACGACTCATTTACGTTCTTTAACCACCTACAGGACTGTATCTTCACCACCCCAACCCAAACCAATGTAAACGATATGATTTTCTTGTTTGTGAGTTGAGAGATGTCAGCCAGTTATGTGCAGGTAGATCGAACCGTGCTTCACGAACGGGCAGAAGAAGCCCAACAGCATCTCGTCCAATGCGATCTATGTGGCTGGGAGTGCGGCGTCAATCGGTTGGCAGGTAAACGAGGAGTTTGCAAGACAGGTGAACAAGCCTATATTAGCAGCTTTGGGCCTCATCATGGGGAAGAAAATCCATTACGCGGTTGGCGCGGCTCTGGGACAATCTTTTTTGCCGGTTGTAATATGCGTTGTCAATACTGCCAAAATTATGAGATCAGCCAGCTTTACCAAGGCTACCCAGTCACACCCGCTCAGTTAGCCGAAATCATGCTGCAGTTGCAGGGGATGGGTTGTCACAACATCAACCTTGTTTCCCCCACGCACGTCATTGTTCCCATCTTACAAGCGCTCGTGATCGCTCGTTCTAAGGGACTGCATTTGCCTCTAGTGTATAACACAGGAGGCTATGATTCTTTATCAGCTTTGAAACTCTTGGAAGGGATTGTCGATATTTATATGCCAGATATGAAATATAGCAACGCCAGCCTGGCTCAAAAATATTCCAAAATCCCGAATTATCCCAAAATCAATCAACAAGCTGTCAAAGAGATGCACCGTCAGGTCGGTGATTTGGTTTTGGATGAAAATGGCATTGCCCAACATGGAATGCTCATCCGACACTTGGTTTTGCCCAATAACGTAGCCGGCAGTGAACAAATCTTGAAATTCATCGCTGAGGAAATCTCGACCAATACATATCTCAACGTTATGAATCAGTATCGCCCGCTCTATCAGGCTCGCCAATATCCTCAAATCAACCGCCCGATCACCTTTCAAGAATATCAGAAAGTCATGCATCTGGCAAAATCGCTAGGATTTAGGCGCCTCGACTGAAGGTTTTCATCTTGACATCATTAAACAAAATGGTAAACTAAAACCAATGAAATTGTTAATTTCCCCGAGTGAACTCTCCCCATTCCCGCCTACCCGAAGACCCTAGTTTGGCTTTCGGCTTCTGAGAGTTCGCCGGCAAAAGTCGAAAATACCTGCCCTCTGGAGCGAAAGCCACAGAGGGCAATTTTTCTGTGAGTTTAGGAGGACGCTGTGAGAGTTTCGCAATTATTCAATGTCACCTTGCGAGAAGCCCCCGCAGAAGCCGAGGTTGCCAGCCACCAACTCCTGGTGCGCGCTGGTTTCATTCGACAGCTAGCAGCGGGCATCTTCAGCTACATGCCGTTAGCCAGAAGGACGCTAACCAAGATTGAAAACATTATGCGGGAGGAGATGAACGCCATCGGCGGGCAAGAGATGACCATGCCAGTCGTTCATCCCGCCGACATCTGGAAAGAAACACAACGCTGGTACCAAATTGGCAGCGAGATGGGACGTTTCAAGGACAAGAATAATCGCGATATGGTACTAGCGATGACCCATGAGGAAGTGGTAGCGGATATTGTGCGCAAGGATATCCGTTCCTATCGTCAGCTTCCACGGTTAATTTACCATATTCAAACCAAATGGCGTGATGACCCGCGCCCACGCGCCGGACTCATTCGGGTGCGAGAATTTACCATGAAAGACAGTTATAGCTTAGATGCCGATTGGGAGGGATTGGATAAACAATACCGTGCTCATTACCAGGCTTATTTCAACATCTTCCATCGCTGCGGCATCCCAGTGATCGCCGTGAAGTCCGATGTGGGTATGATGGGCGGGCAAATGGCGCATGAATACATGTATCTCACTCCGATTGGTGAAGACACCCTGGTATTGTGTGACAACTGCGGCTACTCCGCCAATCGCCAAATCGCCTTCTTCCAGAAAACTCCGCCAGCACCCGAAGAACCCCTCCCTGCTGAAAAAGTCTATACCCCGAATGCCAAGACCATCGAAGCCCTTGCCAACTATCTGCAAGTGCCAAAACAAAAAACCGCCAAAGCCGTTTTCATGGTAGCAACCCTGCCTGCTGAGGATGGGGGGTATAAAGACACCTTCATCTTTGCGATTGTGCGGGGAGATATGGAGCTTAATGAAACCAAACTTGCTAACACCTTAAAGGCAAAAGACCTGCGCCCTGCCACCGAAGAAGAAATCCTTGCTACCGGCGCAGTGCCTGGCTACGCTTCGCCGGTTGGGCTAAAGGATGTACCGGTGATCGTGGACGACCTCATTCCGCAATCCCCCAATTTGGTCGCCGGTGCAAACGAGGAGGGGTATCACCTGAAAAACGTCAACTACGGGCGGGATTATCAAGCGAATATTGTCGCGGATATAACCGCCGCCCAAGACGGGGATGCCTGTATCCGCTGCGGCGCCCCCTTGCGCACCGCTCGAGGGGTCGAAGTAGGCAATATCTTTAAATTGGGCACACGGTATTCGGATGCTATGGGTTGTACTTTCCTAGATAAAGATGGGGTGGAAAAACCGATCATTATGGGATCCTATGGCATCGGCAGTGGTCGTTTGATGGCTTGCATTGCCGAAGAGCATCACGACGAAAAAGGTTTAATCTGGCCGATCACAGTTGCCCCCTATCAAGTCGAGATCGTCTCGCTCGGTGGCCAGCAGAGCGAAAAAGTTCAACAGGTTGCGGGTCACCTTTATCAAGACCTACAGAATCAGGGCATTGAAGTTTTATACGATGACCGCGACGAAAGCCCTGGGGTGAAATTTATGGATGCAGACTTAATTGGCATCCCGATCCGTCTGACTGTCAGCGAGCGAACCGTACAGCAAGATTCTGTTGAATTTAAGCGGCGCGATCAGGAAGAAAAACGGCTCATCTCTCTCTCAGAAGTGTATGCCACGGTCAAGGAGGAGATTGATCGGCTTCATCAAGCCATTCAAGCCAAAGTCGTTGAAGTACCCTTTGAAGGGTAGCCTCCAAAACCGAGTTCTAGAATCAATCGTTCAAAGCCAGTAGGGTAACCAGAAAGTTGCCCTACTTTTTTGCGCCTACACGCGCTAAAAACAAACTACCTTCAACCTTTGATTTTTGAAAGCCCAACCTTACAAAAATTTTAGCTCATGTTGGTTAATTTCTGGCTAAAATCCAAGTATCCAAGTTCGCATCTTTAAATTTTTTACCGAAAAGAGGTAACTTTATGACCACTGAAAAACCGACTTTGACCTTTGGGCATTTGAAAATTACCGATCACCTGCTGCTTGGAATCGCAAAAGAACACCGCACAGATGGTGCTGCCCCATACAAATACTTTCAACTAGAAACCAAAGTCTATCGAGGCTGGAATCCCTTAGCAGATGACCTAAAAGCTGGGGAACTCGACGGCGCGTTCATTCTAGCTCCCCTCGCCATGGAAATCTTTTATTCGCACCAAAATATCCAAATGATTTTGCAAGCCCATAAATCCGGAAGCATCGTCATTAAGAACCGCCGCGCCAACATAGAACGGGTGGAGGATTTCAAAGGCAAAAATGTTCTAATCCCGCACTATCTTTCGGTACATCATCTGCTATTTGACCGCCTGTTACGAGAAAATGGATTAGAAATCGGGCCTGGCAAAGATGTTATCTTGGACGTAGTCGCTCCATCCGATATTCCCGAAATCATTGAATGGGATGAAAAAGGGCAGGTGGGCGGCTTTATTGTCGCCGAACCATTTGGAACCCAGGTAGTAAAGGCTGGATACGGCGATGAATTTGTCCTTTCAAAAGACCTATGGCCGAATCATCCTTGCTGTGTGGTTGTCGTCAAAAAAGAAGTGATTGAAAAATACCCGGATGCTGTGTATGAATTTACCACCAGCTTGGTAGAAGCCGGTCAATTTGTCGAAAACCAACCCGATCAGGCCTCTCAAATCGGATCACAATTCCTCGGTCAAAGTTTCGATGTCGTAAAGACGGTTCTAACCACCCCAAAAGATCGGGTAACCTATGCTGAATTAAAGCCGGTCATCGATGATTTCGAATATATGCAAACCTATTTGACCACAAAAATCAAGGCAATGTCCGATAAGATCGATCTTGAAAAATTCATTGATTACCGTTTTGCTGAAGCAGCCAAAGCCCAATAGGAGTTGCTGGTGAACGACTACATCATCGAGGTTGACGAATTGAAGGCTTTACAAAACACCCAGCCGCTTGTTGTGCTGGACACTCGCGACCCCGACGATTACGAGGAAACCCATCTTCCAAATGCCATCCATCTATACGATATCTTCACCTACTTATGCACGCGTGGCAACGGCGGCCTACCGGCTATGGTCGCTCATTTCACCCGTATCTTAAGCAAAATCGGTCTGAAACCAACCGATACGGTGGTCGTTTATGAAGACGCCATGGATAACGGCTATGGGCGCTCTTGTCGGGGGTGGACAATTTTGAAATATTTAGGAGTCGAGAAGGTGTATGTCTTACATGGGGGGCTTCGGGCTTGGCTAAAAGCGGGTTATCCCACCACGCAAGAAGTGCCAGAGACCGAGAGCGTTCCTTTCACCCCCATCTTAGGCGCCGACCACATCATCACCGCCGAAGAGGTCGTAGCTGCCATTGACAATCCCGATATTCAAATCGTCGATTGCCGCGATTATGCTGAGTGGATTGGAGCAAATTCTTCTCCATACGGGTACGATTATTGTCCTCGTAAGGGTCGGATTCCCAATGCCAAGTGGCTCGAATGGTATCGCATGATGAAAATCCGCGATGGCATTCCTTGGTTTAAATCTCCCCAAGAAATCTTAGAAGTTTGCGACTCGGCTGGCATTACCCCCGAAAAGCCGGTTTATCTCTATTGCTTCAAAGGCGCCCGCACCTCGAACATGTACATTGCCCTGAAACTAGCGGGATTTCCGGTGGTAAAGAACTACTTTGGCTCTTGGAACGAGTGGTCGCGAGACTTTTCTCTGCCCATTGAAGAAGGCTACCCAAAAATTTAGGCAAGAAGCAGACTTCCGAAATCAATGGCGACTTCGGAAGTCTGCAAAAACGTTTTCCTCACCTAAGCGAAAGAGGCAATGCTGCTTGGGAAACTCTCCCGATTCAAGCAAAATTTGATCAAAGTTATCCCATCTTGAAGAACTGGGTCAATTTCATCGCTAAGTTAAGATCGCCGGCTAACTTTAGCTTTCCTTGCATGAAGTACTGCATTCCATTCGCCTTGCCGGTCAACACATCTTTGAAATCTTGCGCATCGGCGGTCAAGGTCATGGTGGGGTTCTCGGCCACACCGCTGGCTACCGTGCAGGTGCCATCCTTGATCGTAATAATATAATCGCCCCCTTCCTCACCGGTCAGGTGATACTGGATTACCGCGTTGACACCTTGTGCTTTTTCGGGCAAAAAGGCTTTCGGATGATTGTCAATGAGTTGCTTTACGGAAAATTCTGCCATTTTTCTGCTCCTTTCAATTGGGAAGATTTTCAAAGATCCCGGCTGCGCCCATACCACCGCCAATACACATCGTCACCATGCCAAATTGTACATCACGCCGTTTCATTTCGTAGATCAATTGGGTGGTTAATTTTGCCCCGGTGCAGCCCAGAGGATGCCCAAGCGCAATAGCGCCGCCGTTAACATTTACGATATCCATGTTTAAGTCTAACTCTCGAATAACCGCCAAGGATTGGGCGGCAAAGGCTTCATTTAACTCGATCAACCCGATTTCTTCCAGGCTTAATCCCGCCAGCTTCAAAGCTTTGGGAATAGCAACCACCGGCCCGATTCCCATAATTTCCGGGGGCACCCCCCCAACGGCAAACGAGACAAATCTGACGAGGGGTTTGATGCCTAACATCTCGGCTTTGGCTTGAGACATGATGACAACCGCTGCAGCGCCATCAGACATTTGAGACGAATTGCCCGCCGTGACCGTCCCGCCTTCTTTGAAAGCCGGTTTAAGTTTCGCCAACGCTTCCAAGCTCGTGTCTGCGCGCGGCCCTTCATCTACTTTGAAAACGAAGGTATTTGTCATTGGCTTTCCATCTGCCCCAAGCTCAACATTGGTGACCTCAATGGGCACAATTTGAGATTCAAAATAACCCTCTTGAATGGCGCGGATCGCCTTTTGATGGCTTTGCAGGGCAAATTGATCTTGATCTTCGCGTGAGATGCCATATTTTGCAGCCACATTCTCAGCCGTTAGCCCCATGTTCGTGAACGCTTCCGGATGGTATTGTGCCAGATAAGGGGTAGGCGAAAACTTAAAGCCGGTCATTGGCACTAGGCTCATCGATTCCAAGCCGCCGGCAATGGCTATATCCAACTGACCCGCCATAATGGCAAAAGCGGCATGGGCAATGCTCTGCAAGCCAGAAGAACAAAAGCGATTAATGGTTTCGGCCGCCACCGACGCTGGCAACCCAGCCCGCAAGCCCACCAAACGCGCTACATTCATCCCTTGTTCCCCTTCTGGAAAGGCACACCCCATGATAATGTCATCAACCATGTGGGGTTCCAGAGCTGGCACCCGTTTGAATAAAGCTTGGATTACTGCGGCCGCTAAATCATCTGGTCGGGTGGTTGCCAAACTGCCTCGTTTGGCTTTTCCGACCGCCGTCCGAGCAGCCGCTACGATGACCGGTGTCCTAAATTTATCTTTTACAGCCATTCTGAACTCTCCTTTTTGCTTCACCTAATTGCGCAACGGCTTTCCCGTCTGAAGCATGTGCCACAAACGCTGTTGGGTCTTTTCTTCGCCACACAGGGAAAGAAACGCTTCTCTCTCCAAATCGAGGATGTATTGTTCATCCACCCAAGTAGGACGGCTTAGTTCTCCACCACACATCACATAAGCCAACTTTTCCCCGATTAAGCGTTCGTGATCGGTGATATATCCACCTTGGTTCATCATATAAACCCCAACGCGCAGGGCTGCCAGAGCATCTCGTCCGGCGGCGTAGAGTTTTTCGGGCAAAGGCGGACGGTATCCATCGGCCGCCAAATGCAGCACTTCGCGTTTGGCTTCTGCAAGGAGATGGCTCCGATTCATCACTACCCGATCAGCCAGGGTTAGGAAGCCCATTTGACGCGCTTCCTCAGCACTGGTGGCTACCTTTGCCATTCCAATGGTCTCAAAGATGCGTTGTAAGAAAGGTAAGGCTTCAGCGTTTTGGGTTCGCATGGGTGGAGTCAAAATCCGCCGTACCAATTCCTTGGTGCCCCCACCCGCCGGGATGACGCCAACGCCAATTTCCACCAAGCCGCTATAGAGTTCAGCATGGGCAACCACGCGGCTACCATGCATCATCACCTCACAGCCTCCCCCAATCGCTAAACCGGCTGGGGCAATCACAATGGGTTTAGAGAAATAGCGCATGCGCATGTTCATCCCCTGCATCTTGCGCACCGCTGCATCCAGTGTGTCCCACATGCCACTTTGAGCTGCCATGACGATCATAAAGATATTTGCCCCAGCCGAAAATTGTTCGGCATCGTTTCCAATGACGATCCCCTCATAATCTTTCTCGACAAGATCCATGGCTTCGAGGATCATGTTGAAAATATCATCGTCCAATGCATTGACCTTGGTATGAAATTCAACACATAGAACACCATCACCCAAATCAATTAGACTTGCGCCCGGGTTGACTTTGATTTGCTTACCGGCGCTTTTCTGTTCAGCCAAGACAATCATCGAGGGGTTGGCAGGGATACGTTCATAAGTTTTCTTAGCGGGATGATACACCCCGATTTTTCGGCCGTTCTCCATCTGATAAAAGGCAGAGTAACCGTTGGCAAGCATCTCGTCTACCCATGCCGCCGGCGGAAAGCCGGCTTCCTTCATGGCTTGGGCTGTCTCAGCAACCCCCAGTAAATCCCAAGTTTCAAAGGGTCCAGCCTCTCGTCCAAAACCCCACCGCATCGCATCATCAATCGGTTTAGGGGTATCGGCAATTTCGGGAATGCGCTCAGAGGCATAAGCAAGGCTTTGGTAGGTTAGGGCGCGAACCAACTGGCCTGCTCGATCGGATGCCTCTATCAGTGTCTTTAAGCGCTTGCCAAAATTTTCTTCGTCCTTTACTTTGCCAATCGACTCAAAGCGTGGCTTCTGGGGGGGCTCATATTCTAATGTCTTGAGATTGAGCGACCAAAACTCTTTCGTTCCATCCGGTTTTCGCACCTCTTTGTAAAACCCCTGTTTGGCTTTGTTGCCCAGACGCCCTTGCGAGACCAGGTCACGAATCAATTGGTTGACCCGCTCGGAATTGAGGTATTTTTGGGCATGGGTATCATGGGGGATGGCTGGCGCCAAGTTGCGCCCCACATGCTCCCAGACATCAATGCCAACCAGGTCCATCAAGCGGAAGGTGGCCGTCTTGGGATTGCCCATTGGCGGCCCAGTAATGACATCCACTTCTTCCACTGTGTACTCATTTTCAAGAATGTACTCCAATGCAAACGCTGCTGAGCCAAAGGCAATGCGATTAGCGATAAAGTTTGGCGTATCTTTGCAAAGCACAATGCCTTTGCCGAGATGATATTCCCCAAAATGGCTGATAAACTCGACTACTTCTGGCAAAGTATCCTGTGTTGGAATAATTTCAAGCAGCTTCAGATAGCGGGGCGGGTTGAAAAAATGTGTGCCCAGAAAGTGTTGTCGAAAGCTGTCACTGCGCCCCTCGGCAATCGAGGCAACCGGAATACCAGACGTATTGGTACTGACGATCGAGTTGGCAGAACGAACTTGATCAATGCGCTCCATCAATTGGCGCTTGATGGCAAGATTCTCGACAATGGCTTCAATGATCCAATCCGCTTGCGAGACGCACTCAAAGTCATCTTCCAGATTCCCCAAAGAAACCAAATTGGCATGATCATCGGTGAAAAAGCTGGCTGGCCGCGATTTGCGAGCGCGCTCAAACCCTTCGCGCACAATGCGGTCGCGCACTTCAGGGCTGGCTAAGGTTAAGCCTTTGGCTTCCTCATCGGGTGTTAGACGGTCTGGCACAATATCTAACAGGGTCACTCGCACGCCCGCATTGGCTAGGTGAGCAGCGATGGCTGCTCCCATCGTGCCAGCTCCGATCACCACGCATTGTTTGATGTGATATTTCATCCCACAATCCTCCTTTCTAGCGCAATTCTCGCCCGGAGTAGCCGAGGATATTGCGCGCCACAACCAAGCGGTTGATTTGCCCGGTGCCCTCGTAGATGTCGGTAATTTTGGCATCGCGGAACCACTTTTCCAAGAGGTAATCTCGCGAGTAACCAATTGGCCCCATAAGTTCTAAGGCGCGTTGGGTGATTTTGGTTACCACATCCCCTGCGCGCAACTTTGCCATGGAGGCTTCCAAAGGATTTGGCTTGCGGTTGTCTGCCATCCAGACCGCTTTGATCACCAACAACCACGCTGAGCGAAGCATGACTTCCATGTCAATGATTTCGCGTTCGATGTTGGTCAGCTTTGAGCGAGGTAAACCATAGCGAATTTCAATTCCCTGTTTGGCAAGTAATTCTTTGACCAATTCGAGGGTCGCTCGGGCAACCCCAACGCCCGTTGCAGCCACCAACGGTCGTGTTGCATCAAAGGTTGCCATGGCGCCTTTGAAGCCTTTGCTAGTATCGGGCTGGATTTCCGGGCTTCCGAGAATGTTTTCAAACGGAACCCGCGCATCTTGTAAAACAATTGAGGCCGTGTCGCTAGCCCGAATGCCCATCTTATGCTCCAATTTGGTAACTTTTACACCCGGCGTCCCGGCTTCCACGACAAAGGAGCGCATACCAGCTCGTCCGGCGCTCGGATCAATGGTCGCCCAGACCACCACAAACCCATTACTTTCCTCAAGCGATTTCTGCCCGGCGGTGACAAAAATCTTTTCCCCGTTCAAGACCCATTCATTGGTGTTTTTATCCAAAACGGCTGTGGTGCGAATGGCGGAGGTATCTGAGCCGCAGTGCGGTTCGGTCATCGCCATCGCAGCAAAAACCGGCTTCTCATCACGAAAGCGAGCTAGAAATTTCTGCTTTTGCTCTGGCGTACCGGCTGCTTCAACGGCGGCTGCCCCCAAGCCTCCGCCAGGCGTGCACAGATAGATCCCAACATCCCCCCAGGAGAGCATCTCCAACATGAACGCCAACATTTGATACCCAATCGGCGGTCGTTTTTCCTTTCTCTCTTCTTCCTCCCCTTCTTTTTTCTTCTCCGCTGGCGGCGCCAAAGAACCTGCCCCGGTAGCGCGCATCGCCATGTGCATGAAATTGATGTAATCCCACGGGATTTCGTGTTCGTGCTCATCGAAGTAACGCGAGACCGGGCGCATCATATTTTCTGCCACAGTCTGCAAGACATAGCTCTGTTGAGCGATCGGTTTTGGCATCTCAAATTCAATCATTTTCGACCATCCTTTCTTAAATCATCCCCAAACCGGTTAGCATAGCAAAGCCGCGCCCATTGCGCATCCATAATTCAACTGGGTGTTCGCGAATGTAACCATGCCCACCGAGAATCTGAACAGCCCGGTCGGTAACCATCATTGCCATGTCCATTGCGCCGATGTGGGCTAAGTAAGCCTGTTTACTTGCATTTTCTTTGTGGTTATCCACCATCCAAGCAGCTTCCCAAGTGAGCAGACGAATGGCTTCAATCTCGGTTGCCATCTCCGCCAGCATAAAAGCGATGGCTTGTTTTTGGGCAACCTTTACTCCAAACACCTCGCGTTCTTTAGCGTAATCCCGCGAATATTCAAAGGCTGCTCGGCTGACCCCAATTGCCATCGCTGCCATGGCTAAATGCATCGAATCAAAGATAGGAGTAGGATCATGTCCTTGCGGGCCGCCCAAACGTTGCTCTGCCGGTACAAACACGTCTTGCAGAGTAACTTTGTAGATGGGCAGGGCGTTGATGCCCAAGGTTTTTTGACGATCCCCTACCGTCAGTCCAGGGGTGTCTTTGTGGACAATGAAGCCCTGAGTCTTTCCCTCCAAATTTGCGTAAACGATCATCTGCTCAGCGTCAGCGGCGAATGGTACATAAATTTTCTCCCCCCGCAGGAGATAGCCACCATTTTGCTGCTGCGCGGTGGTGCGCATTTCGAGCAAATCAAAATCAAAGGAGGGTTCAATGCAGGCTGCTGTATAGGGAAGCCATTCCCCTTCAGCAATTGGCGGGAGATAGGTTTGTTTTTGCTCTTCCGTTCCACAGGCAAGGATAGGTAAAGCAAATAGGCCTGGGGTCAGCACGGCGAGCGTTGCCGCAAAATCGCCATAAGCCATTTCCTCTGCCGCCAGCACGCCGGTCAAAACCGAATGTTCGCCAAAGCCCCCATAGGCTTCGGGGATCGAAGCTTGCAAGACACCCAATTCCCATCCCTTTTCCAGCACCTCTTTGGGGTAGCCATATTCTTCGTCAGCGTCATGTGCTTTGCGCCTTAGATCGTTGACGGCATAGCGGTTGATGGCATCTATCAACATTTTTTGTTCTTCAGAAGGTTCAAACGAATACATAAGACGCTCCTTTTCTTTCGCGGTTTGCGGTTCTTCCTTCGGAAAAAACTCTCTCCTCCCAAGGATTCATTAAACCCGGCGATAGCGGATTGGAACAACCCGATGGGAGTTTTCTAAATCCTGCAAATTGGCGATCTCAAGTAAGCCGCGTTGATACAAGTACTCCACATGCGCCCCGCTTTCCTCCAAGGCAAGCAGGATATTATAGCCACTCACCTCCCCGAATAATTTCTGGGAGACTTCCGTAATCGTATGCGGTTGCTTTAAAATATCTAATACGATCGCTAATCTCTCCTGATGCACCTCCCGAATTTCTTGAATGCGCTTCTCTAAGTCCATGATCGGCGCTCCATGTCCACCAAAGGTCATCTCGATATCCCTTGCCCAGCTCTCTAAGCGAGCTAGGGATTCGAGGTAGTGCCCTAAGCCTGTATAGTGGGTTAAACGCTCAGGGGCTTGATGCGGGGTAATATGGCTGAGCACCATATCGCCACTAAAGAGTACGTTATCCAGCTTCAAAACCACATGACCCGCACAATGGCCGGGCACATGCAGCACCTGAAATCGACCAATTTGGAAATTTTCAGCTTCATACGTCCCATGAACCGTGATCGAACGACCCAAGCTTTTGGTGATCCGATAGAGTTCTAGACAGCGGTGGCGCAAAGCTTCACTGGCTCCGGCTTCGACTAAAAACTCCTCCAAATGTTTTGAGACCACCACGATGCGCTCCTCGTAGTTCGTCAGGTTGCGAAGATCCAGTTCATGGATATACACCTTAGCAGAAGTTTGTTCACGAAGTTGGGCACAACCTCCAAAGTGATCGATGTGGCCATGGGTGATCAGAATCCGATCTAACTGCGCAAAATCGACTGCTTTGCCCAGCAGCTCACCGACTGCCCGAAGGCCGGCAAGCAAGCCTGCGTTAGAATCCGACATCCCAGAGCCACTGTCGATCAGAGTCAAGCATGGATGATGCTCACCTTCCTCTACCACCAAATAAACGAAGCCGCGCAAAATAGGAAAGAGCTGCAAAGGAATGGCAAATACCCTTGCCCCACCCGAAGTGCGGAACTGCTTAATCTCTGTCTCCGTCGTTCCCATGTGTGCGCTTTTTCAAACCCAGCACGAAGAGGTTGGTGCATTCTTGAGCTAATTGGGCAGGGGTTAGAGGGCCGTCCTCGCGATACCAAGTGATCGTCCAATTCATCACCCCCAAAAGGAAGCGAACGATTAAAGGCACATCCGAGACCACAAAGACCCCTTGCTGTACGCCTTCGACTAAGAGGTTGCGCCAGAGAGCTTCGTATTGATCGCGCCGTTGAATATGCCGCTGACGGTATTCTGGCTCTAAAGATCGATATTCCAAAAGCAAGACCGAAGATAAATCCCGTTGTTCCAACATGATCTGCAGATAGACCAACATCGCTTGTCGAAGTTTTTCCTCGGGCGGCAAATCCAGTGCCAAGACCTTCTGCATCCCTGCAATTAACACATCTAAAGCCCGATCCAATAGAGCGAGCAGGATATCTTGCTTGCTATGGACATGATGATAGAGGCTGGCTTTTTGCAACTTGACCGCATCGGCAATATCCTGCATCGAAGCGGCATGATAACCTTTTTGACGGAAGATTTGTGCAGCAGCTTCTAAAATTTGATCGCGGGTCATACGAATACCTACCGACCGTTCGGTAGTTTAAGCATAGCAAACTTCATTTTGCTTGTCAAGTTAAAGCCAGATGAGAAAAGTCGCTATTGCCCGTCAGCGAATAAAACCACTAGTGGATCAATCGCCTGAAATTCGCCAGAAATCCGCCACCAAAGATAGGCTTGGCGCTCTTCTGGGGAGGCATCGGCAATATAATATGCCATACTGGCAAAGGTTTGGGCTTCTTTCCCAATCCTGATTTCCAAATGAAGATGGGGGACACCAGCGTTGCCGGACTTACCTACCGTTCCAATCAATTGACAACTTGCAATCGCTTGTCCAAGCTGGTTGGGATAGATTTTTTCGAGATGGGCATACAACACATAGAGCGATTTGCCTTGCCTTAGAGCGAGGCTCTTCACATCAAACGGCACAAGCCCCGCAGGGGTTTCAATCATTAGGGCGTTCCCATAAGGAAAGCGATCGTGGATGATCGCCGCAACTTTTCCGGGTAAGATAGCCTGAACGCTCTCTCCGCCAATCGAATCGCGCCCGAATTTTCGATAATAAGCAAAATCGACTCCTTGGTGGCGTCCATCTTGCCCTGGCGGAGGTGGATGAAAACCATCCGAGACAATCTCGCTCAGCTCGGCGCGAGTCGTAGAAAGCAAGGGGGAACAAATTTCTACGTTAGGAGTGGGGGTTGGAGATGGGTCTAAGGGAGGTAAAGGGGTAGCTGTTAGGGTTGGGTAGAACCGCAAGGATTGGCTTGGGACTGTAGAGGGGCTAAACGTAGCGGTGAGTGTGGGAGGTTGGGATTGAGGAGGCACATCTGTAGCCTTATCTCGCCCATACGAACATCCCAGCAAAGCAATCGCCATGATGCCAAAAAAGCAAAAGCCAAACCGCTCAAGTCGCAACAGGGGTCGCTGAACTCTCATATCGCAGCCGTGCATACGTCCGTATTCACTCCAAATACCGTTCCTATCATGCAAAACCGATCACTATCGCTAAAAAATCTGCTCAGGTTGGGCTTCCCCATGCTACCGCCAGGGAATGGGGTTAACCAATCTGCAGGGCAAAACCGGTGAATGCAATTTTCGTTTTGTGCTTGTCAGAAACGATTACCTGCGCTATAATGCGGGGTGCAAACGGGGCGTGGCGCAGACCGGCTAGCGCGCTTGCATGGGGTGCAAGAGGCCCTGGGTTCAAATCCCAGCGCCCCGACCTGAAATCGGTTACACCAGTATAACCATCACAAGCGCACCTGCGATTTGGTGAAAGCGAAAAACACCGATAATCGCAGGTCTCTAACTTTAACAACCCTGTAAGGCGGCTCCAAATTTTGCCCATGGATTGCTTTCTATCTCTCATCGTATGGAAACCCGCAGCTTTTCCTTTTGGGTATTGCTCCGGGTTCATGCCCAATACAAATGAAGGAGATCAGCTTTCCGTTGGCAGATAAGTTTATCGCCCCAAACCTCTCTGCCGCTAACAGCCGTCGCCCAGCGTCGCTGGCGGTAGCGCATCCGTTGGGCAATCCATCGCCCTGCAACGGCAATCACCCCCAAGCGATCTCACTCTTTACCACATTCCAAATCGCATTCGATCACACTGCGCGATTTTTCTGATGGACAAATACCCAACCTTTCCTATTTCGAAAGACCAAAGACAACAATCTCGATCTCGTTTAAGTTCTAATCGTCATCCTCTTCATCAAGGACGGTGAAGCCGACCTTGACGGTCACCTGCCATTGTCCGACATGGTCCTCATCGATGCGCCCACGAATCTCAACTACTTCCAACCATTTCATCTCACGCACGGTCTTGGCAGCGCGCTGGAGCGCATTCTGTACTGCCTCTTCAACACTGACGGGAGAAGTGCCGGTGAGTTCAATCATTTTATAAACTGGATTAGCCATCTTTATTCCTCTCAAATTGGGATATTGACTGATTGAATTTTACTCGAAAAGCTTTTTTTCAGCAAACTACAGGATAGGCCGCTTTTGAGTCCTGAAGCCCTCAGCGGAGCAAACAAGCTGCCTCACGCTCGGCGCTGCTCAATTCGCCTCAATCAAGGATAAAAAAAGCAGACGCCCGAGTGAGGGGGGCACCCGGACATCTGCACTTAAAATTTACCATAAAACACTAAAAAAATCAAGCGCTAAATTTTCCTTGTGTAAATTGATACTTGTTGGTAAAATTCCTAATAATTTACTCCCTTTGCGCTAGTTATTTGAACAAACTAGGGAGCATGACATCTGCAGTGTACCATTTTTCTTTCAAAGGAGGTGTGCAAGGACAAAGCTATCGTTTGGATATTAATCAGCCACAATTCTCTTTTCAGACCAACAAAAATATCCTTGGAGGAGCTTGAAGATGTCAAAAAGATTCCTTTTCATCATTAGCATTCTCATCGTATTCAGCCTGACTCTGGGTGCCTGTGCGCAACCCAAGCCAACCACCCTCAAAGTTGCCATTTTGGCGCCCTTGAGCGGTGCGGTACCGACCTTTGGTGTCTCTACCCGCGATGGTGCCTTACTGGCTATCAAGGAATGGAACGCCAAAGGTGGTGTTTTGGGACGGCAGATCGAAGCGGTTGTCGAAGATAGCCAATGTGAAGCTGACCCAGCCGTCAATGCTGCCAACAAAGTCATCAACCAAGATGGCGTAAAGTATATTGTTGGTGAAGTTTGCTCAAAGGCATCCATCCCGGTGTCTGAAATTGCCGAGGAAAAGGGTGTGGTGCAAATTAGCCCCACTTCAACCAACCCCAATGTTACGTTGAAAGCTGATGGCAGCACCAAGCAATATGTCTTCCGCGCTTGCTTCATCGATCCTTTCCAGGGTCTGGTTGGCGCTTCGTTTGCCATCAACGAACTTGGTGCCAAGACTGCGTTCATCATCCTTGATCAAGGAAACGACTACGTGCGCGGCCTAGCCGAGAACTTTGAACAAGCCTTCACCGAGAAAGGCGGGCAAATCGTTGGCAAAGAGACCTACACTTCTCAGGATACCGACTTTTCCGCCATCTTGGCTAAGGTTGCTGAAGCCAAACCCGATGTTGTCTATCTACCGGATTACTACAACATCGTGAACCTCGTCACTGCTCAAGCGAAGGAAAAAGGCATTACGGCTCCCTTCCTCGGTGGTGATGGTTGGGATTCAGCAGAACTTGATCGAGCTGCAGCGGATGGTGGCTACTTTACCAACCACTACTCTGAGCAAGACACCCGCCCCATCGTACAACAGTGGGTGAAGAACTACCAAGCAGAATACGGCTCGGTACCAGACGCGCTGGCAACCCTTGCCTATGACGCCATGAACTTACTCTTAGCTGCCATTCAAAACGCTGGCGTGGATGATCCTGCGAAGGTTAAGGATGCAATGGCGAGCATTAAATGGGAAGCTGTTTCAGGCACCATCACCTTTGATCAATATCACAACCCGATCAAATCCGCCGTCATCCTTCAGGTCAAAGACGGTCAGGTTAAGTACGTGACCACCGTTGCGCCTTAGAAGCTTTTTTGCCTAATCAGGGGGGCGATAGCTCGCCCCCCAAATCCCTGTTTTGCAGGAACGGAAGATGAACGATGAACAATTGACAGTATTGCAACGCATGATTAAGGGGAAGTGGATTGGAAAAGGGTTTCTAGCACTTTTAGCACTAGCAATTATTTGGTGGGTTGGGGGGAAAGCAATCCAAAGTCCATCTTTGTTCTTTCAGCAAATTATCAATGGCATTCAACTGGGATTTGTGTATGCTCTCATTGCTCTCGGCTACACCATGGTCTATGGGATTGTCCGCCTGATCAACTTTGCCCATGGTGATGTGTTCATGTTTGGCGCATTTGTCAGCTTTTTTGCAGTCAGTTTATTCCAACTGCACTTGTGGCCGGTTCAGACCTTTCCCTCACTTCCACCCCTCATCGGAATTGTTATTGGGACACTTTCCGTTATTGCTTTATCCATGGTTTCCTGTGCCATCCTAGCCATGACCATCGAACGAATTGCCTATAAACCCCTACGCGATGCGCCAAGAATCTCCGCCTTAATCACAGCCATTGGCGTGTCTTTTTTCCTAGAATATTTTGGTGCCTTACCTTTCGTTTTTACCCCCAATTTCATCACGTATAAACGGCCTTTTGAGATTGTTACTTGGTATGTCAAAGACGGTATTCATCGTTTAGAAGCAGGGGCTGAAGCTCCGCCCGGCAGCGTGATTTTCTCCAACGTACTGATTATTATCATTCTTGTGTCGATTCTGTTGCTAGTGGGCTTGAATTACGTTGTGCGTCGCACCAAAATTGGAAAAGCCATGCGGGCAACAGCCTACGATAAACCAACCTCTCGTTTAATGGGGATTAACGTCGATGGAGTTATCTCGACAACCTTTGCCATCGGCGCTTCTCTAGCCGGCGCAGCTGGAGTGCTCTATGCAACTGCCTATCCGCAAGTGGTCTTCTGGATGGGCATCATTCCCGGATTAAAAGCCTTTGTTGCTGCCGTGCTTGGCGGTATTGGGAGTATCCCGGGCGCCTTTGTGGGTGCCCTGATCATGGGGCAAGCAGAAGTAATCTCCGCTGGGTATATTTCAACCCCCATGCGCGACGCAGTGGCCTTTACGATCTTGATTCTTGTGCTCTTGATCCGGCCAACCGGAATTTTTGGCGAGCCTGAGCGTGAGAAAGCCTAAGGAGGAGAAGCGAACATGAAAATCGACCGTCAAACGCTCGGCTTCTGGATCGTTTTGCTAGGTTTGATT
Organism: Anaerolineae bacterium; assembly: GCA_003130835.1. Classification (GTDB taxonomy): domain Bacteria; phylum Chloroflexota; class Anaerolineae; order Anaerolineales; family UBA4823; genus NAK19. The sequence continues at coordinate 33,473 of QEXX01000152.1, forward strand.
ATCCTTGTCCAAGTCCTGGTGAGTTTGGGCATCTTATCTCCTTTCTGGGAGACATTGTTGAAAATCGGCGCCGTAATGTCAATCGTCAGCCTCGGATTGAACCTGATTTATGGGTTTAATGGCCAGTTTTCGCTCGGTCAATGGGGATTTTATGCCATCGGCGCTTACGCAGCCGCTGACGTGACCTATCGTTGGACGCAGATGAAAAATGCCTCCGGTCTCATGATCCTGCTCCTGGTTGTTCTCTTGGTGGGCGTGGCTCTTTACCTTGTTGCAAGATTGGTCAGCCGGCTGCGCGGTTTAGACCCGTTATCGGCTTTCGCTCTCTACATTATCGGTGTTTTGATCGCCGCTTATATCGGCGTTCAGTTGGGTAGTCTGCTGATTAACCCGGTCACCCAGGCTCTGAGCGCACTTCCCCCCAATCTATCCTTACAAATCGTTTATCTGCTGGCGGTCTTATTGGGTGGATTTTTAGCTGCAGAAGTCAGTTATCTGTTTGGACTCCCCGTCTTAACCCTTGGCTCCGATTACTTTGGGATTGCCACCCTCGGTTTTACCATCATTGTCAAAGTGCTGCTCGACAATTCCGATACCCTGCTCGGATTTGAGGAAATGAAGGGAGCACGTGGCATGGTCGGTATCCCCAAAGTCACCTCTTGGCTATGGGTAGCTCTATTCCTTGTTCTGGTCATCATCATGCTGCGCAACTTGCTACACTCCAGTCACGGTCGAGCGATCATCTCCGTAAGGGAAGATGAAATTGCTGCCAAGGCGATGGGGATTGATGTCGGCCAACAGAAAACCTTTGCCTTTGTGTTGGGGAGCTTCCTCGCCGGGCTAGCCGGAGGTTTGTACGCTCACATCAATGGATTCTTGCACCCCAACACCTTTAACTTCATCAAATCCTTTGACCCAATGATCATTGTGGTCTTCGGTGGCTTAGGCAGCATCTCAGGAACCATTATGGCAGCATTCACCTGGGCGCTTGTCCTAGAGGGTTTTCTGCGTATTCTGCTCCCAGCCGGCTTTGAAACCTGGCGCTTTGTTGTTTATCCCCTCTTCTTATTAGTCATGATGCTGCTTCGTCCGCAAGGGCTGTTCGGTGGTTTTGAGTTTCCGTACCTCCGTCAGGTTCTACCTAAACCTTACACCCCCAAGACGCAGGAACAACTCTCCCTTGTCCATGCAGTAGAAGAAGCGCCAGAAGGAGATTAAGTGATGACAACACAGACCTCCCTCTCCACCCAACCATCCAGTTCAAATGGGCATCCCCTGCTAGAAGTTCAAGGGTTAACCAAAGAATTTGGTGGCTTGAAAGCTGTCAATAATTTTGATATCTCGATCTATCCAGGCGAATTAGTCGGTCTGATTGGGCCGAACGGAGCAGGCAAGACGACTGTATTTAACCTTATCACCGGGATTTATGTCGCCACTAGGGGCTCGATTCGCTTCAAGGGAAACCAATTAGTCGGACTGCAACCGCACGAAATCACCCGCATGGGGATTGCCCGCACGTTTCAAAACATCCGTCTTTTTCCCACTCTAACCGTTTTGGACAACGTGCGCATTGCTTATCACACACACGCAGGCTACAGCACTTTTGACGCTATCGTCCACAACCGGCATTATCAAAAAGCCGAGAAAGAACTCACCGAAAAAGCACAAGAATTTCTGAGCGTGTTCAATCTCCACACCCGTCAGGGCGAAATTGCGAAGAACCTGCCTTATGGGGAGCAACGTCGTCTGGAAATTGCGCGTGCCTTAGCTGCTTCTCCGCAACTGCTCTTGCTCGATGAGCCGGCGGCTGGAATGAACCCCAAAGAGGTCGTTTCGTTAATGGATCTAATCCACTTCATTCGAGAGCGATTCAACCTGACGATCCTGTTGATCGAACACCAGATGCGGGTAGTGATGGGCATTTGTGAGCGAATTACCGTAATGGACTTCGGCGAGGTGATTGCACGCGGGACACCAGAAGAGATTCAAAACAACGAAAAAGTGATCGAAGCTTACCTCGGCCGCGGCGCGGCAGCTTTATCTCAAAAACTCCAGGAGAAACGCAGTCATGTTGCTGGAAGTTAAGGACCTCAACGTTTATTACGGTGCCATCCATGCCCTGCAAGGGATTAGCTTTCACCTCAACCAAGGAGAAATTGTCACTTTAATTGGCGCAAACGGAGCCGGCAAATCCACAACCCTCAACACCATCTCTGGGATTCTGCGCCCTCGCCGCGGACAAGTGCTCTTTAAGGGAGTCGACATTACCTTCACCCCTGCTGAAGAGATTGTGCGCATGGGCATTTGTCAATCCCCCGAAGGGCGAAAAATCTTTGCTACGCTCACCGTTATGGAAAATCTCGAAATGGGAGCCTATACCCAAAATAACAAAGCGGAGATTCAAAAGAACCTTGAGCGGGTCTTTCGCAGCTTCCCCCGTCTCAAAGAAAGGCAGAATCAATTAGGAGGGACGCTCTCGGGTGGAGAACAGCAAATGCTGGCAATTGGACGAGCTTTAATGTCCCGTCCGCAGGTGCTATTATTGGATGAACCTTCCATGGGGCTTTCACCGATCTTAGTGGAAGAGATTTTCAACATTATTCAAGAGATCAACTCACAAGGAACCAGCATCTTGCTGGTTGAGCAAAATGCGCAAATGGCACTTTCCGTTGCTCATCGTGGTTATGTACTTGAGACAGGAAAAATTGTTCTTGAAGGCAAATCGAGCGACCTGCTCAACAACCCGATGGTTGCAAAAGCCTATCTCGGTGCACACTAAGCGGGCAGAATTCTTCGGCATATCCCCATGGTCAACAACAAGGCTGTTCTGGTCGAACAGCCTTGTTGTGTGCTATCACAAAGGGACTTCACTTCTCAAATACCCAGTCAATGGGTGCGATCGCTTCTGCCTGACATCGGTGAGGCAAAGAAATCAAGCTGTGATCATCGAGCGGATATCGGGTCGATCTAACCGAAGCAAAATCCACCCCGATAAGATGATTGCCACAGCAGTAAAAAGGACAAGCTCAATATTCCAAGTGCCCTGAGGCGTCTTTGCAGCCGGGTAAAACATCATAAAGCGCACGATGATATTTAAGCCCTGCACAAAGATGCTCATGGTCAACGCCCACATGCGTCGCCGCCATAAGCCATAACCCAGAAAAACGAAAAATAACAAAGCAACGACAACAACACCAATACCGCTAAGAAGCGTGCGAGGTGGATAAAGGAGCACGGGGAAGAATTGTAATAAAATAATAGCCAGAAAGATCTTTTTCGGGGTCATCCTTTCTCTCCGCGCATAGGTTTTCTGTGATTGTACCTTTGGATGGCAAGCCTGTCAATCATATCTGGGCTTTTCAATCCCTTCATGCTCTTGTAAAATCTTTCTGATTCGGACAACTCTAGATATAATCAAGTATGCTTATGCCAACGACACAATTTTCACGAGGCGAATTTTTACGAGTCGCTATGCTCAGCTTAGGGAGCTTAGCTTTTGCTCCCCTTTCGTCCGTTTTTCAAGAAACGGGGTTTGGAAATCTGGGCCGAATTGCTACTCGGGAGTTAGACTTATACAGTCAGCCTCGCGATGATAGCCAAATCGTTGGGAAGCGCTACCGGGACCAGTTAGTCAACATTTATGAAGAGGTCATCTCCCCCAAGGGACCAGCGCACAACCCTCTCTGGTACCGCGTCTGGGGTGGGTATCTGCACTCGGCACACGTTCAAAAAGTGCGCGTTCAATTCAATCAACCACTGGCAAGGATACCCGAGGCTGGACAACTCTGTGAAGTCACCGTCCCTTATACTGCTGCTTATGAGTACAAGAACGGCTGGAAAAAGTGGGACTCATACCCCTTGTATTATGAGACCCTACATTGGGTAACCGACGTGGTCGAA
>QEXX01000153.1 GCA_003130835.1 Anaerolineae bacterium
GCGGGTTGAGTAGCGCAGCGTACCGAAACCCGCTACTTGGGTCTCGATACGGCGGGAAGAACACCCGCCTACTCGACCCGCAACACCCTCACCCCCAGCCCCTCTCCCAGCGGGCGAGGGGAGAACAGCGGGTTGAGTAGCGCAGTGTACCGAAACCCGCAGGAGTGGGTCTCGATACGGCGGGAAGAACACCCGCCTACACGACCTGCCAACACCCTCACCCCCCGCCCCTCTCCCAGCGGGCGAGGGGAGAACAGCGGGTTGAGTAGCGCAGCGTACCGAAACCCGCTACTTGGGTCTCGATACGGCGGGAAGAACACCCGCCTACTCGACCCGCCAACACCCTCACCCCTAGCCCCTCTCCCAGCAGGATAGGGGAGCTGTTGGCGCTAGTTTCCTTTCGGTTGCCCATTTCTGCTCCCTTTGGGAGAGGGTTCGGGGTGAAAGTAGCTTAACCTTCCTATCCATTCTCCGCAGCTTTCCTCAGCCACCGCGTAGAATCAGCGGCAGGAACAAGCGGTAAAACACCTCGCTGCACCAGAAGCCAACGCACAGCTTTTGGGAAGCAACCGTCGCTTCCCCAACGATTGCCTGGCCGATCGTGCTGCTCAGGCTGGTCGAGGACACCTGTGCTGTGCCTCCCCCACAGGCAAGCACCGACCAGTCCAGTGTCGGGGTTGCCTCCTCGGCGGCAGAAACGCTGATGTAGAGAAATATTAGCAAGAACAAACATAGACTGATGCATATAATCCGCTGCATCTTTGCTCTCCTCTCTTATTCGCTCAGTTGAATCCACATCTTTCCGATCTCAACGTAATTCGTTGATGAAGAAGTCCCATCAAAATACATAAGAAACCGAATAAAAACCGATCCATAGATCCCGACCGGGCTTGAAGGGGTGCAAGTTGCTAAGGTCCAGGATGTATTCGATAAATCGGTTTCAATGCGACAGATTTCATCATAACCTCCGCTATTATTGACTTGTCGAACGGATACATCTAAGATTTTGTCGTTACTTGTACCGGTTTTGTAATAAAAATTCAATTGCGAAAAATATACTCGGGTGCCAAATAACCAGCCTACAATATCGATGGGCAGAAAAGAAGATTGATTTGCCGGTGTTCCTGTTCGATATAAAGAAGCTGTCCCATTTTGGGTTGGCTCAATGGTTAGAGTGGATTGAAATGGCACCATCTTTAACGGACTAACCACCCAATCGGTTGTGGCATCGCTCTTAATAACCCCGCTACCGGCTGCTCGGATGGCTGTCCCACTGGTGCTTTTCGCATAGACCGCAGTTCCATTGTTACTTTCACCATAAACTCCATAATGGGTTGCATTTCCATAGACCCCATAATACGTTGTGTTAGCCGCACTGCCGAGGGCAGTTGCATACGTTCCATATTTGCCCCAATGGGGTGGCGAAATTCCTAAAGAAGCAAGGCGATTAATATAGACGCTGCTATCCTCATCGATCATCCTGGCACCTGGGATCAAACTGAGGGCGTACGGTGCAGGCAGGATCTCCTGACAAGCTAGCTTTGTCCCGCCAATTTCGACCTCAATCCACAAGGCTTGCCCATTGAAGTGATTTAGAGAGACATCCAAGTCAACCGAAAAGAGACCGTTACTGACGGTGACGTTGTTTTTGGGAATATCCGAGCCAACTTTGGTGGTACACGTGTTGTCGGAATACAAGCGAAAGATCAAATTGCGTGTCCCGTTGACCGGATTTCCGCCCTCTTTCAGCACCCCTTGATATGAGATCTTGCTCGCCACCGTTGCCTCGACGGAGACCTCTTCGGCGGGCGCTTGAACCTCTTCTGGTTGCGGTTCTTGCGCTTTCCCTAAATTGACGCCTAACCATAAGGCGCCAATCAGACTAAGGATAAAAAGAAATGTCAAGGCTGCTCGAGTTTTCATCTTTCTTTCTCCTTCTATCGAACAAAAGCATTCAGCTCTTTTGAATTGGCTGCGCACGCAGCATACTTTTCCGTAAGTGAAGGGAATTTTCTCTCTCTGGAATTAACTATCCATGTCGTGATCCCTTCCTTAGGGTATAGTCGTTTTCCAAATCGTGAACCTCCTTTCCATCTTTTGATTTTGAAAGCCGTTGTGCGATGACATCCACAATCCTTCCGGCGATGGTCGGGCTGAGATAAGCCTCCCCGTTGATCAATGATCGAACGGCGTCCCGCACTCGCTGCTCTTCGGCTTGTTCGAATGCCAAGTGCCCCATCGCTCCGGCTTGTAAATAGGCTAAAACCCTGGCTTCGGCTGCGAGCGGGTGCAGGATTAACAATTTGAGCTGAGGAAAAGCGGCCAGCCATTGAGCCGTTTGAGCTGGGGAGGGCAAACGGTGAATATCCGCTAAGCATAAAATGGCGTCTTCTCTATCCACGGCTTGAGTCATTTCTTCAAAGTCCAGAAAAATCCTTTGCATGGTCACCCTCTCGATTCCTGAGATGGCTTGCAGCAAGCGCTGCCGCAATGGATCATCAGCCAACACCAGCATGACCGAGAGGGAAGGATGCACTGGCTCTCCTTAGCGGTTTGTCGAACACCAATGAGCGGGTAGGAAAGCAGCAAGGCGAGACAACAGACGGACTGCTGTTTTTATCTTGACAGATTTAGGGGATCAAGGACAAGAGAAGAATCTCTCTGTAGGATAAAGGAAAACTTAACTGTTTTGGGGGAGTTTTTGCTTGTTTTAGGCTATTTCTTTGGGGGGTCTTCTTCCAGTTTTGCCCACCCTTTGCGCAGGGCAACTAAGGCAGCTTGGGTGCGGCTGTTGACGTGCAGTTTGCGGTAAATTTCGCTGAGACGGTTGGCAACGGTGCGTTCGGAGAGGTTCAATTGCTCAGCAACCGTCTTATTATCCGCCCCTTGGGCAACTAGACGTAGAACTTGCATTTCCCCTTCACTCAACGCTTCCTGAGAAGAAGCCGTATTCGCCTGTGAACTTATGCGCCGAAATTCGTCCAGCAGGCGGGCGGCTAGAGAAGGATCCACCAAGGCTTCCCCGCGTTGGACAGCAAAAATGGCTTCGATGAGTTGATGTTCGTCAATGTCTTTGAGCAGGTAGCCGCGCGCGCCAGCCTTAATGGCTTCGAAGACATATTGGTCCCGGCGGTACATGGTGAGGATGATCACCCGACAAGCCGGGTTGATCTCGCTGATTAAGTGAGTGGCTTGCACGCCGTCCAAATCGGGCATATTGATATCCATCAAGACCACATCGGGCCGCAAACGACGGGCTACCATCACCGCCTGACGGCCGGTTTCTGCTTCGCCGACCACTTCGATCTGCTCGCAGGTTTCAAACACATGCCGCAGTCCCTGGCGGAACAGACGATGATCATCGGCAATTAAGATGCGAATCTTCCCAGCCATTCGATGGAGACCTCTTTCTGGTTTTCTACTGTGCGGACGGTGCAAGGATGTTGACGAGGCTCTGTCCAACATCCTTCAATCGGTTTGTTTTTAGTATACCAGTTTTGATTTGCTTCACTCTCATTCGGTTCTCTTATTGCCTAAAAGCACCTCGATTTGAGTGCCTTTGCCGATTTGAGAGGTAATCCGTAGACTACCACCGAGCGCTTCTACCCGTTCACGCATCTGTTGTAAACCGAGATGGCCTTCGCTCTCCAACCGCCCTAGGATAGCCGGGTCGAATCCAACGCCATCATCACGAACCCGTAGAAGAACCCCTTGGCGAAAATCGATTTCTACCCATACCGTCTGAGCTTGAGCATGGCGGGCAACATTGTGCAACGCCTCTTGGAGAATCCGGAAGAGCAACGGCTCTAGGCAAGGCTCAAGCGCGGTGCGATCACCTTGAACGCTGAGAAAAGTGTGCAGTTGATTTTGTTCATCGAAATCTTGAAGGAAGCGATCGAAGGCTTTCCAAAAGCCTAGTTCATCCAAAGCCACCGGCCGTAAGGCAAAAATTGCACGGCGAACCTCGCGAATTTTCTCCCCTAGTAAGGTGTGGAGATTTTCTAATTCGCTCCATAGACGGCGCGGATCGCTCTCGATCCATTGTTGCCAACGATGAACTTGTAAGCGGATAGCTGCCAAATCTTGGGCTAATCCATCGTGAATCTCGCGGGCAATTCGGCGCCGCTCTTCAGCGATGGCTTCTTCCTCGCTGCGCCGTGCTTTTTCGGCGCTGATGTCTTCCACCACCAAGATGCAGCGCGAGAGGTCTGCGTTTGCAACTGCGGAAGCGCTGAAACGCAGGAGAAACTCCTCTCCATCACAGCGCCTCCCGCTGGTTTCGGTCGTCCAAGTAGCGCTTTGGGCTAAGGAATCTCGACAACGCGCCAACATCTCCGTGGGCAGGTAGTGATCTAAACGACGTTGCGGTTCGCCAGAGCACGCAAAGAGGGACACCCAACGAGGATTGAATTGGATTGCCAATGGCGGGAACTGACGAAAGTCCGCCTCGCACACACCTATCGGGGCGTTCTCGAATAACGTGCGATAGCGGGCTTCACTGCGGCGTAGGTTGTCGACCTGTTTTTGACGGCTATATAAATACCCTCCTGCTATCCCGACCAGTGCGAGGACGACCCCAAGGCGGAACCACCCTGTCTGATACCAAGCTGGGGTGATGATCAAGCGCACCGATTTGCCGTTTTCATTCCAGACGCCGTCACTATTGCTACCCTTAACCCAAAAGCGATATGCGCCTGGCGGGAGGTTGGTATAACTGGCATAGCGGCGGTTCCCACAAGCAATCCAATCCTGATCGAATCCTTCCAGTTTATAGGCATATTGGTTGCGCGGGGGATCGCTGTAGTCCAGTGCCGCAAACTCAAACGCAAAAAAGGAAATGCGGGAGGGAATGCGTATCTCGTCAATATGGTTTAGATCTTTAGGGAATTCC
>QEXX01000154.1 GCA_003130835.1 Anaerolineae bacterium
AACTGACGTTACGCAGTTCATTCGTGCCGCGACATTCATGTCGCCTGAAACCACGAGATAAATCTCGTGCTACCGCGTAAGCGACATTCATGTCGCCTGAATCCACGAGATAAATCTCGTACTACCGCGTAAGCGACATGCATGTCGCCTGAAACCACGAGATAAATCATTCGTGCCGCGACATTCATGTCGCCTGAATACACGAGATAAATCTCGTGCTACTGCGTAAGCGACATTCATGTCGCCTGAATCCACGAGATAAATCTCGTGCTACCGCGTAAGGTGAGTTATTAATTTTTCTTGACCTGAATACCGAATTGCGATACAATAAGGCTACCTCTAGAGAAACCCACTAGAGGGTTTTCTCGCCCTCGTAGCTCAGTGGATTAGAGCACTTGCTTGCGGAGCAAGGGGTCGCGTGTTCGAATCGCGCCGGGGGCGCCAGGGTGGGGAGCGGTGAAGAACCGCTCCTTTCTTCTTCACGCACAGGTTGTGATGCAGGATGGGGAAGCGAATGCATTACGACGTGATCATTATCGGCGCCGGGCCGGCTGGGCTTTCCACCGCCCTCCACTTGCTGCGTCATTCACCGGAGTGGGGCGAACGCCTGTTGGTCCTAGAAAAAGCGGTTCACCCGCGCTTCAAATTGTGCGGTGGCGCAGTAACCCGCCTCGGGCTCGAGACCTTGCGAGGCTTGGATTTTCCTTTGCCTTTGCCGCTTGAGCAGTTTTTCGTCAAAGAAGTGCGGCTGAAATATCAGCGTCACATGGTCACCTTGCCCGGCAAACCACAATTGGTCATCTTCAACCGAGCAGACCTAGATGCCTACCTTGCCCAACAAGCCAAAGCAAGGGGCATTCAACTTCGCGAGGGCGAGGAGGTCAAAGAGATTACGATCTCTTCTAATGGCGTGAGCCTTTGCACGCCACAAGCGCAATACTTTGCTCAGGTAGTGGTCGGAGCAGATGGTGCTAATGGGATTACCCGCCGCTATACTCGCCATAAAACTGCCAAAGCGCGCCTGGCGCGCACCTTAGAAGTTCTGCAAGCGGCTCCGAAGGCACCATCGCTGCTCCAAGACGCAGCAGCTCTGTTTGATTTTAGCTTGCTCAAGGAAGGGCTACAGGGTTATGTGTGGGATTTTCCTTTCTATCAACAAAACGCTGTTGCCCTTAATCGCGGAATTTATGATGCCCGTCTGGATCGATCCAAGCCTCTGCCACCGCTGCCAAACCTTTTTCGAGCCGCGTTTTCCGACTCTCAATCTGCCGTTCATCCCCCCTGGCGTAGTCATCCCATCCACTGGTTTAGCCCGCGCAATCGCTTTGCATACCCGCGCTTATTGCTGGTCGGCGAGGTGGCTGGGGTAGATCCCCTTTTTGGTGAGGGCATTGGCCCTGCCCTGGCGTATGGACAAGTGGCTGCGCAAGCAATTACCGAAGCCTTCGAACGTCAAGATTTTTCTTTCTCTACCTATCGTGCGCGGCTCAGAAATTCATATTTGGGGCGGTATCTGATGACACGCTGGTTCACGGCAGAGGTATCTTACCGTCTAGCAGGACAAGGCTGGTTTCCCCCTCTGGTTTGGCATTTGGGCAAGCTGCTGGCTGGTCTCTTCCCGCCTCCTGACCTGTTTCTTCCTCCACAAGGTTAGAAGCTCGCCAAAATTTCACCCTGCTTAATCGCTTATAGGTGACATCGAGGTTCTGTTATGATGGAGACAATCATTGACCAGGAAGGGAAAGATGCCTGCTTCTCTCAAAGCACCGTGTCGTTCCTGCCATTCACCGTACTTAACCGGTAAGGATGGTATCTGCTTAGCCTGTTTGCGAGGCAGCCAGCCTATTGGGTTACGCTGTGCTTGTGGTGAGGCTGCAGTGACGGTCTTGCTCGATCAGATCGGCTTAAATGGGGAATATGCTGTCGAAATCCCCTTGTGTGCGGCTTGTTTAGCGCTGGAATTGGAGACTTGGGAGGAGAAGCCGCTCCAGCGGCCTCGTGCTGGGACGGCTGACAAGGACTGGCAAGCTTGCAGGCGGAGACGCACCGCAGGATAGAGGCCTACCTCTCGGCCATCTTGGAGATAGGGGACGTCCGCCACCAGCCTCTCTTGCAGGGGGAGTACCTGAGAGAGAGGGTAAACGCTAAGACGCTTGCGCTCTGCAACCGTAAGGCGCACTTTTCCCAAGCCAAGGGCAGACATCCTCGTTCGCCGAAGTTCGCAGGCGAAGATGCCTGTGCCCCGCGGGCTACGCTATTCGTCCTGAGGCTCAGGTTTCGTCTTCGAGCAGCGCCTGCTAGGCGAGGGCGTTGACGAGGCGGGGGCTGAGCGGCTCTTTCTGGCTGGACGCTGTTCCCCCTCACTCGGTAGCGGCAACGGTTGGGGCTGTGCTGATGGTTGCTTTGCCCTAGCGGGGCGGCGGCTGCGTGCAGATTCGGGTGCAGGGGTCGCTTCCCATCCCTCCCATGCTACCACAAGACGCATCAGGCGATCGCCCGCTTTGAGTTCTTGCACCACCTTGCCGCGGCCAGCCCGTGTTTGCAAGGGGGCTTCGTCAAAGCGCAGGCTTTTCGGGGCAAGTTTCTCCGGGAAAAGGGTGGCTTGAGCCGTGGCTTTACCCACTGCCAAGCCGATTAAGCGGGCAGTCTGACCCAATTTCCAAGCCTGCACGCCCTGCCCATATCGCCCTTGCAGGGGAAATTGCTCGATTGCCAAGCGCTTCGCCCGCCCATCCGAGGCGACTAAGAGAACATCGCCGGTTTTGGGGAGCACGGCGGCGCCGATGACCTGGTCGCCCTGGCTTAATTTGATCCCGAGCACGCCGGCGGCAGCTAGTCCCATCGGACGCACACTCTGTTCGGAAAAGCGAATCGCCATCCCCTGTGCAGTCGCCAGCAAGATTTCCTGGTCCCCTTTGGTCAGATGAACCCAACCCAAGCGGTCGCCGGGCTTGATCTTAGCCAACGGAAAGAGATGGGCAGCCGGGCCACTCACTTCCTCCAAGCTGGATTTTTTCACGTACCCCTGCCGCGTGACCGTGAGGACAAAGGCCTCCTTTGGGCGTTCTCCCTTCGGTGGCAGAGCAAACATGGCCGCCAAGGGTTGACCTTCCTTGAATGGGGACACGTCCCCAACGGGCAGTCCTTCGGCAGGGCGCTGAGCGGCTGGTAGGCTGTGCACGGCTAAGGCAGCGCATTCGCCGTTCTCCGCCACCAGATAAAGCGTATCGCGGCTGGAGGCTTTGAGCAGCCAAGCTGGAGCTTCGTTGCCGCTCAAGCGGGGCGGTTTACCTCCTTCACTGCGCCAGATCAACCCTTGCGCAGTGAGGCTAATCCAAGTCTCTTCTGCCGGGGTGAGGTCGGTAACCGTCAGGGCGGTTGGACGGCCTTTGGCAGGGCTGCCGACAATTTGTGTGCGGCGTCGCTCGGCAAAGGTTTCTTTCACGGCAGCTAATTCCTCGGCTGCCAGAGCACGCAGTTTGGGTGGAGATTTCAACAGGCTTTCTAGTTCTTTTATGCGCTTGAGCAATTCTTGATATTCCAACTCGATTTTTTTGCGCTCTAAGGCTGCCAGGCGACGCAGGGGCATGTCTAGAATTGCCTGAGCCTGGAGCTCGCTGAGTTTGAAGCGGCGCATCAATCGCCCACGCGCTGTCTCGGCGTCGGGTGATTTTCGGATGAGTTCAATGACTTCGTCCAAATTTTTCAGCGCAACGCGCAGTCCCTCCAGAATATGGGCGCGCTCACGGGCGCGGCGCAATTCGTATTCACTGCGGCGGCGGATCACGGTTAGGCGGTGGTCGAGATAAACCCGCAAAACCTGCTTGAGACTCATCAAGCGCGGTTCTCCCTCCACCAACGCCAGCAAGATAATGCTGAAGGCAGACTGCATCGGCGTATGCCGGTACAACTCCCCCAAAACCCCTTCGGGGTCGGCGTTCTTGCCGACTTCGATCACAATGCGCATGCCGCGTTGGTCGGATTCATCGCGTAAATCGGTGATGCCGCTGAGTTTTTCTTCGCGCACCAGCTCGGCGATCCGCTCGATCAAGGCCGCTTTATTGACCGTATAGGGCAGCTCGGTCACAATAATGCGGCTGCGGCCGCGTTCCATCTCTTCCAAATGGGCGCGGGCGCGCACCACCACCTGCCCGCGGCCACTACCATAGGCGCTGGCGAGCGAATGTTCTCCCTCGGCAGCCAGGAGGATGCCTCCGGTCGGGAAGTCGGGTCCTTGAATAAACTGCATTAAATCTTCGATGGTGATGTCCTCTATCTTTTCCCAATTCAGCAGCAGATACCGCAGGGCGTCAATCACTTCGGCGAGGTTGTGAGGCGGGATGCTGGTGGACATGCCTACGGCGATTCCCGTTGCGCCGTTGACCAACAAGTTGGGGAATGCGGCCGGCAAAACAGTCGGTTCGCGCAGGGTATCATCAAAATTGGGGGCAAAATCTACCGTGTCCTTGTCGATATCCGCGAGCAGTTGCATGGCTGCCGCTGTGAGCCGCGCTTCGGTGTAGCGCATGGCGGCCGGTGGGTCGCCGTCCACACTGCCAAAATTGCCTTGCCCATCCACCAGCGGCACGCGCAGGGTGAAAGGCTGTGCCATGCGCGCCATCGCTTCGTACACCGCCATGTCGCCGTGCGGGTGGAATTTTCCCAGCACCTCCCCGACAATGCGGGCCGATTTCTTATAAGCGCTGTCGGGTCGCAAGCCGAGTTCCAGCATCGCATACAAGATGCGCCGATGGACGGGTTTCAACCCATCGCGCGCATCGGGCAAGGCGCGGGCAACGATCACGCTCATGGCATAATCCAGATAAGCCTGCTGCATCTCGCGGTCAATGTCCACTTGACGGACTAAACCGATCTCCATAACCGAACCTCCTCAACCTTACGGTTTCATCATAGCATAAAAACGGCTGGGCTTCCGAAAAAGGCTTGGGTGAGTTTTGGGTTAGGGGAGCGCTCGGCAATTCCTAACGCTCTAAGCGTATGGTTACCCATCCGTCTCGTGGAGCGCGGGTGGGCGGCTTTGCTTCTCTGCACGTCGTACGTGTCTTCGCCTGCGGAATCGACTGGACAAGGACGTCTATCCCTTGGGCACGTGCTCTCCTGCGCTCAAGCGGTGCGGGCAGCTTCTGCCGCTTTGCCCGGCGTCGTTGCTGAGTCCCTTCTCAGAGGGGAGTTGGATTCGCGCAGTACCTGCAGCGAGACAGGCGCTGATTGGAGGCCGAAGCGGCGGTGTGGGGGAGGAACAGCCCTAGCTCTTGACTGCCGCTATGCTTTGGAGTATGATTTTATTAAACCAACGGTCGGTTTATTTTGAGGTCAATGATGGCACGCTCGGTTGACGAACAGGAACACACTGCCAAACGCAACAAAATCTTGGCGGCTGCACAAAAGCTGATCTACACCAAGGGCTTTGAACGGATGACCGTTCAGGACCTTATCGACCAATTGGGCATCTCGAAAGGTGCCTTTTTTCACTACTTCGCCTCGAAGCGCGACCTTTTAGAAGCCCTCATCGATCAGATGACCCTCGAAATCCTTACCCATCTGAACGCCATCCTTGAAGACCCTGGTCTAAATGCGGCTCAGAAACTGGAAAAATACTTCCGCTCTGCCCTGCATTGGAAAGCCGAACGGCGCGATTTGATGATCGCCATCATGCACGCCTGGTATCTGGATGAAAACGCCATCGTGCGTCAAAAAGCGTTCGATAAAGGTATGCTCGAGCAGTTTGTGCCGATCCTAACCAGGTTGATCGAGCAGGGCAATCGCGACGGTAGTTGGAATGCCCCCCATGCGGGAGCTGTTGCCCTGATGAGTGTCTATCTGTTACAAAGTTGGGGGGACACCCTCTCCCGAAAACTGCTTAACTCTTCGTCGACCATCACGCGCGCCTGGCTAGAGGAAACGGTGCAGGCATACACGGAAAGTATGGAACGCTTGCTCGGCGCGCCGGCGGGTAGCCTCACTCTGTTCGATGTCGATGAATTGGCTGTGTGGTTTCTACCCGCCGCACATGAGCAAATGGATGCACCCTCAGCTTCCGAAAAGGTCTCCTTCGCACCCACTCAGATCACGGAAAGGGAGAATCGTTGATGAACCTTTATTTGCGTCTTGCCTGGAGAAATCTCTGGCGTCATCGGCGGCGCACTTTGATCATCATCGCTGCTATGGGCTTAGGGCTGGCGTTGATGATGTTCTATGATGGCATCGTGGCTGGTTTCGACCAGGCGATTTACGGAAATGCCATCAAGGTGCTGGGTGGCAACATCCAAGTCCATGCCCTAGGTTACCGGGCTGCAGCCGATCAAACGCCTTTGTACCCGCTGCCCGATGATGTGCAAATCGCCGAGCGAGCGCGGGCTCACCCGCGTGTCCAAGCCGCGCTGCGGCGTTTGGTCACCGCCGGTATGGCAACCAGTCGCGAAGGGGCGTTCGCGGTGAGCATTTTGGGCGTCGAGCCTCAGATGGAAGCAACCATTAACCTTGCCTTTCAAAATATCATCGCCGGACGCGGGTTGCAGGAGTCCGATCAGGATGCCGTGCTGGTCGGAAAAGGCTTGGCTGAGGTGATGGGGGTGAAGGCTGGCGACCGCATCATTTTGGTCGGACGGGCGCCCCACGACCAATTACGGCGTCGGACAATGACCGTGGTCGGCGTGTACAGCTTAGGTCTGCCAGAAGTGGAAAAGCGCACGGTTTACCTCCCGCTCTCTGAAGCCCAAACGCTGTATGATTTGCCCAGCCAGGTCACCGAGGTGGTCATTTTCCTCAAGCAGTTGGTCGAGGAAGAACGGGTGATCGCAGATTTAGCTCCTTCTTTCCCCAACGTCGAAATCGATACCTGGCACACTTTCTTTCCGGAGCTGGAAAACGCCTTGGGCACCAAGACAGCGGTGATGAACGTTTTCAGTGTGGTGATTCTGCTGATTGCGGCGATCGGGGTGTTGAACTTGCTGTTGATGGCCGTTTATGAACGCCAACGGGAAATCGGCATTCTCGCTTCGCTCGGTTTTCGCTCGCGTCAAATCTCCCTGCTGTTCATCCTTGAAGGGTGCTTGTATGGGTTGCTCGGTGTTGGCGTGGGGGTAGGTTTGGGCTTGCTGTTCAACGGCATTCTGCGCCGGGTGGGGTTGGATTACAGCGCCTTTGCCAATATTACCGAATACATGGCTTTGGTCGGCGGGCGTATTTACCCCAGTTGGGGTGTGGATAAATTGGTGCCTCGCGCCTTGACCGTTGCGGTTATCGCCACCTTAGCTTCTTTCTATCCCGCCTACGAAGCCGCTCAACGCGAACCGGCAATCGCATTGCATACGGATTGAGGTGTAGGATGATCGCATTTTTGAAACTGGCTCTGCGCAACCTTGGCCGCAACCGACGGCGGTCGTTCTTCTCTGCTCTGGCTTTAGCCCTGGGGTTTGCTCTACTCTTAATCATGGCTTCCTTTCTGCGCGGTGAGATGGAAAGCGCCCTGCAGACTTCCATACGCCTGCAGAGTGGACATCTTCAGGTGCGCTCCTCCTCCTATGACGAGGATAAAAATAGCTTGAAATGGGAGGACTTGGTCAACGATCCCCTTGCGCTCTGCGCGCAAATCAAAGCCCTGCCGGGAGTGAAAGATGCCACGCCGCGCTTGATCGCCAGCGGCATTCTGGTTGCGCGCGACCAATCTGCCGGCGTGCGTGTGCTGGGGCTTGAACCCGAAGCGCCTGCCAGCGAACCCTATCGCCTGGGGCTTTTGCAAGGAGATTTCCTCGCCGCTAATGATCGCGAAGGGCTGTTGATCGGCAAACCGCTGGCGGACAAACTGCACCTCAGTGTTGGCGACCGCGTTTCCCTCTCGGTCAATACCTCCAACGGTGATGTCGATGAACAGCGTTTTATCGTGCGCGGCATCTACTCCACCCAAACCTACGCTTTCGACAGCTCCACCCTCCTGCTGCCTTTAGCCAAAGCCCAGGCAATGACCCGCACCGAGAATTACGCCAGCCTGATCTTCATCCTGTTAAACAAGATGGCTGACAGCGAGGCCGTGCGTTCGCGCTTGACCTCTCTCCCCTATTCCGTTTTGGACTGGAAAGAGATGAACGAAATCATTGTTCAGTTCGAAGATATGGCAAATAGCTACATGTCCATCTTTTACCTGATCGTGCTGGCAATCACTGCATCGGTGATCACCAACACCTTGATCATGGCTGTGTTTGAACGCACGCGGGAGATCGGTATCCTTTCGGCAATTGGCTGGCGGAGCAAGGAGATTGTGGGGTTGTTTCTCTATGAAACCGCCTTGCTCACGGTGGGTGGAATCCTGATCGGGCTGATTTTGGGATTAGCGGCAGTGGGCTATCTTGCCACCCACGGATTTTATATCGGCGGTATGGGGATGAGCGGCTTTCTGATCGGCGATACCATCTATGCCCAATTGACGCTTAAGGATACCGTGCAATTAATGATTGTCACCATTGTGATTACCATGCTGGCGGGATTGTATCCCGCCATTCTGGCCGCTCGCCTAGAGCCGGTCGACGCCTTACGGGGCGGAAAACACGCCTAAGGAGCTTATCGATGGAATTGATCAAAGTCGAGAACGTTTCCCGCGTCTATCGCATCGGTGAAGTGCAAACCTACGCCCTGCGCAATGTCAGCCTGACCATCCAGCGCGGTGAATTTACCGCTTTGGTAGGACCGTCCGGATCCGGAAAGACTACCCTGCTCCAAATCCTCGGCTGTTTGGATCAGCCGAGCGAGGGAAGGGTGTGGATTGATGGCAAAGAAGTCAGCCAGCTCAACCGCAATCAACGCGCCGATCTGCGACGGGGCAGCATCGGGTTCATCTTCCAATTTTTTGCGCTGATTCCAACCCTGACGGCCTATGAAAACGTCGAAATGCCTCTGCTGTTGAATGGCACGAGCGCTGCTGAACGGCGCCAACGCGTGCTCGACCTGTTGGCTGCGGTGGGGATGAGCGAGCGCGCCAACCATCGCCCGAACCAGTTGAGCGGCGGTGAACAACAGCGCGTGGCGGTGGCGCGCGCACTAGCCCCGCAGCCACTCATGATCCTCGCCGACGAACCGACGGCAAATCTGGACACCGAGAACGGTCAACAAGTGATGGAGATCATGCAACGCCTGAACCGGGAAACCGGCACGACCTTCATCTTTGCCACCCATGACCCGCGTTTGTTCGGTTATGCCCGCCGTACCATCGTTCTGCGCGATGGGCAAGTGGTCGAGAACTCCCAAGAATCCCACCCCTGAGAGGTGAGCGATGAGCCATGTTTCCCTTCTGCGGCGCGTAGCGGCGATGGTTTGGGGAGTCGTGCTCCTTTGGCTGCTGGCGGCTTGTGATGCAAGACCTGCCCCTGCTCCTACGCCCACCCTCTCGGCAACGACACCGTCTGCCGCGCTTGTCTTGAGCGAGAACAGCATTCGCGCTTCGGCGGTGGTTGTCCCCCGCCAGAAAGCTAAGCTGAGTTTCGCCCAAAGCGGCCAAATTCAAGCGATTTTGGTCAAAGCGGGCGATGCGGTCACCGCCGGGCAGGTGATCGCCGAGCTAGCCGGCAAGGAAGCCCTCCAGGCAGCCGTAACCGCTGCCGAGTTAGAAGTCCTGACATCCCAACAAGCCTTGCAGGATCTCTACACCAATGCCCCCCTTGCCAAAGCTCAGGCGTTTGCGGCTATTGCAGCCGCCTTTGCCGAAATGCGTCAGGCAGAGTATCAACTCTATTACTTCCTGGCTACCACCAACCTGAGCGGAACGGATGCCATTCAAACCATGCAAGCCGCCCAAGAAGAGCTGGAAAAAGCCCGCCAGGCTTTCGAAGCCGTGCGTTACAAACCCGAATCCGACCCCACCCGCCGTACTTTGAAAGAAAAACTGGATGCCGCCGAAAGCCATCATCAAAACGCCTTGCGCCGCTTGGAGTTGGAAGCTCAACGCCAGACTGCGCTGGCAAATCTGGAGAAAGCCAAAGCGGAGTATGAAAAAGTCAAGGATGGACCCGATCCGAAAGCCGTGCAGATGGCTGAAGCGCGGCTCAACAACGCTCAAGCCCAGTTGGAAAAAGCCCGCGCCGCCCTCGCACAAGCCACCTTGAAAGCCCCTTTTGACGGCACCATCACTGCCGTCGAAGCCAGCTCGGGCGAGACCGTCCTGGCGGGAAGTGTGGTCGCCGTGCTGGGCAACCTGAACGAATTCGTGGTCGAGACCTCCGACCTGAGCGAACGCGACGTTGCCCGCGTGCAGATCGGTCAGAAAGCCACCGTCTGGATCGACGCCTTGGGGGAGGAAATCGAGGGCGTGGTGAGCGAAATCGCCCCACAAGCCAATTTGCTCGGCGGCGACGTGGTTTATACCGTTGTGATCACCTTGCAAGAGCAACTGCCCGGCTTGCGCTGGGGCATGAGCGCCGAAGTGGAGCTTGTGACCGAGTAAGCCCCATGAGGATCGATTTCATATTGCCCTTAAAAAACCTTCCGCAGAAGGCTACCGAATCTTCCCAACCCCCTAGCTAGCCGAATTGCCGCTGTCCGAAATTATGGCTGGTTTTCCAGCCAAAACTGCAAGAATTCAGCCGCAGAGAACACGGGTGGATGATGGAGGAAAGAGAAGTGCTGCGGGTTTCCCGTCACCAGGGCATCTGCATTGCCACGGATAGCCACTTCTGCGAAGGGCAAATCATCTGGGTCGGGTGCATCAATGACGATAGGCGAGGCACTCACTCCTTCTCCCATAACGATCAGGTATTCCATTAAGCTTTGAATAAGCTGCTTTTCAAATCCAAATCGGGGCCGTGCGAGTACTTCCCGATACTCGAAGAGAATGCGATCGTCGTACAGAATGCACAGCGAACCCGTTAGGATCAAATCCAGCACCCGCCCAGGAGCACCAAACGGGTTGAGCAACCCGGAGACCAGCACGTTGGTATCTAGGACAATCCGCATGCCCTAGTTGCGTTCCTTGCGTGCCGATCGAATCTCGGCATCTATCTCCGACTGGCTAAGCCGATTTAACCCGCTTTCTTGGGCATTTTCCCGCAGGCGGCGCACCGCTTGCTGCGCTCGGACGCGCAAGATGGTTTCCAGTACCTGCTCGACTTCATCGGGTTCAACTGATACCATAACCGCAAAGGGTTGCCCATCCCCGGTCACAACCAGATGTCCGCACTCCTTTAGCTTTCTGCGCAGCTCCCCCGGCGTATTTCGTAAGACCCGATAGGGCACAAACATCCTTTCTACCTCCATTTGTAGAATAAATCACTACAAATATTCTACGATTTTTCTCCGTCTTAGTCAAGCTGATTTTTGGCCCCAAATCCTGCTTAGGGAGCGTCCTCCCCGCCGCATCTCTTTAGGCGTCCTAAATCTTGGTTATCTGCTGTCTTCGTGTATGACGAGACGACCCGCCGTTTGCGGCGGGGGTCGGCCCGCAGATAGCATCTCCGGGGTGGCTAACGATAGCCGATCATCGTTTTTTGTCAGTTGTCACTGGGGCTATAGCACGTTTTACTCATTTCAACATGCTGGGTTATAATAATTCCAGCCCCACTGCATATAATTTGGTGAGGCTGAATAGGCTACGCGGTGCGAGCGCGTAGCGGTGAGATATAGGATAACAAATAATCACCGCCCGTGCAAGTCATCGTCTAACGCGGGTGGATTTCTATCTACGTGGGAGTCTTCAATGAGTGAAGTAACAGGCAACCTGGGCTTTGAAGCCAAACTCTGGCAGGCAGCAGATGCTCTGCGCTCGAACATGGATGCTGCTGAATACAAACATGTGGTGCTTGGCTTGATCTTTCTCAAATATATCTCAGATGTTTTTGATGAGCATTACACCAAACTCAAAAGTGAACCTTATGCCGACCCAGAAGACCCCGATGAATATCGTGCTGAAAACATCTTTTGGGTGCCACCCGAGGCGCGCTGGACTTATTTGCAAAGCCGCGCCAAAGAGCCTCAAATTGGGCAGATCCTTGATAGCGCCATGGACGCTATCGAGCGGGATAACCCATCTCTCAAACAGGTACTTCCTAAGGTTTATGCCAGCCCCAATCTGGACCGCAATAGCCTTGGAAAGCTTATTGACCTGATCGGTAGTATCAATTTAGGCAACCAAGCCAACCGTGCCCGTGATGTACTCGGGCGAGTCTATGAATACTTCCTCAGTCAGTTTGCCAGCGCTGAAGGGAAAAAAGGCGGGCAGTTCTACACACCGACTTGCGTGGTACGGCTGTTGGTTGAAATGCTGGCGCCTTACAAGGGGCGGGTCTATGACCCTTGCTGTGGCTCGGGTGGGATGTTCGTTCAGTCCATACGCTTCATCGAAGCCCATGCCACTGGGAATGGAAACGGGAACCAGCGCCACGTACCCGTTAGCATTTATGGACAGGAATCAAACTACACCACCTGGCGCCTGGCTAAAATGAATCTCGCCATTCGCGGCATTGACGCCCAAATTGCTCAGGGTGACTCATTTCATGATGACAAGTTCCCTGACCTGCGCGCCGACTATATCCTTGCTAACCCGCCTTTCAATATGAAAGATTGGGGCGGAGACCTGCTTCGCAGCGACAAACGCTGGAAATACGGTATCCCACCCGAACGCAATGCGAACTATGCCTGGATTCAACATATGATCTATCACTTAGCGCCGAACGGAGTGGCAGGCTTTGTCTTGGCTAATGGCTCTATGTCCTCCAATCAGTCCGGTGAAGGAGAGATTCGTAAGAACATCATCGAAGCCGACCTGGTGGATTGCATGGTCGCGTTGCCTGCTCAACTCTTCTACTCTACCCAAATTCCTGCCTGCCTGTGGTTTCTCAGCCGCAACAAGAAGAACGGTGCTGGGTTGGAAGGTAAACCCCTGCGTAATCGCTCAGGGGAAACTTTGTTCATTGACGCCCGTCAGATGGGGCGCATGGTGGACCGCGTCCACCGCGAATTGACCGAGGAGGACATTCGCAAAATTGCCGAGACCTACCACGCCTGGCGCGGGGACGGAAATCAGCCCTACCAGGACATGCCCGGATTCTGCAAGATTGCCACTCTGGAAGAGATTCGTCAGCATGGCTACGTGCTAACCCCGGGGCGCTATGTGGGGGCAAAACTCCAGGAAGACGAAGGCGAACCGTTTGAGGAGAAGATGGCTCACCTTGTGACGCAACTACGCCAGCAGCAGGTAGAGGCACGACGGCTGGAAGCCGAAATCGAACGAAATCTGCGTGAGTTGGGGTTTTGATTGGTTTCTTATTAAACGAAAGTGGCAAATCGCTTAATAAGCATAAATCTTATTAAACAAAATGTAAACAAGGAACCGCAGGAATGAAACGGGGAATCACCGGAGAATACAAAATAATCTATATCGCTGACGAACTCATTCGTGCTTTTATTCCACATCCATTGCCCCCGCACCCTCCGCTCGATCTAGATGAAAAACGCCAACGTTTGTTGGAACATGCTACGCTGGCGCTTGGCCGGTTGGATAGCATTACCCTTTTATTACCCGATCCTGATCTTTTCCTGTATGCCTATGTCCGTCGCGAAGCTGTACTTTCCTCACAAATCGAGGGCACTCAGTCATCTCTGGCTCAATTGCTGCTCTTCGAGCTGGAAGAAGCCCCCGGTGTCCCATTGGATGACGTAGCTGAGGTATCAAATTACGTTGCGGCTCTTAGCCATGGTTTGAAAAGACTAGGAGAGGGGTTTCCACTCTCCAATCGTCTGCTTCGG
Source organism: Anaerolineae bacterium (assembly GCA_003130835.1). GTDB lineage: Bacteria > Chloroflexota > Anaerolineae > Anaerolineales > UBA4823 > NAK19. The sequence goes on from QEXX01000154.1 coordinate 13,750, forward strand.
GAAATGCACGAAATTCTCCTTTCCCATGGCAGAGGGAGTGAAAAATCTCCGGGAGAATTCAGGCGCACCCAAAACTGGATCGGCGGTACTCGCCCCGGCAATGCCCACTTTGTCCCACCTCCCCAAGAGTTTGTAGAGCAATGTATGGCGGATTTGGAGCGTTTTCTCCATGACGAAGGCAACCCCTACCCATCCCTGATAAAAGCGGCACTGGCACATGTTCAATTCGAAACCATTCATCCATTTCTGGATGGCAATGGACGCTTGGGGCGTCTGCTGATTGCCTTTATCCTCCACCATGATGGTCTCCTTTCTCAACCCCTCCTCTACCTAAGTCTCTATTTTAAGCAACATCGTCAGGAATATTACCGTTTACTGGATGTAGTGCGATTTGAGGGGGATTGGGAGGCTTGGTTGGATTTTTTCCTTGAAGGGGTTGAACTTACGGCAACCAACGCCGTTGAAACGGCCAAGCGTCTGCTTTCGCTTTTTCAGCAGGATGAACAGATCATTCAAAAACATATACGGGCGGCCTCAACCGCATTACGGGTATTTCGTGTGCTTTGTAAGCGCCCGCTGGTTACATTGAATCAGGTGTGTGAGCGTACCGGACTTTCATTTCCAGCAGCCTCGAGGACGATGGAAAATTTGGAGAATCTGAAGATTGTAAGCGAGATCACTGGACAACGCCGAAACCGGGTTTTCGCCTACAACCAGTACCTGAGCATTCTCAGCGAAGGAACAGAAATCTTATGAATAAACCAAATCTCCAAATAAAATCGAGAAGGTCGCTTATTAAACGATTCGGTTCTTTTGTTTAATAACGCTTTGCCTTATTAAACGAAACGTAAATATAAGCCAGATATTGACAGTGATCGAAGAGAAAAGGAAGAGAAAAAATGATCCTTGATCTGCCTTATCAAAGCGAAGTAGTCAAACAGCGGGTTATTGCCGCCATCGCCCGATTATATCGGCATGATCCGCAATTACTTGAGGCAGATGTCAATGAACGCACCATTACCCATAAACTCGCCGAATATTTTCAGGACGAGTTTCCGGAGTGGCATGTGGATTGTGAGTATAACCGAAGGGGTGACCAAGTGAAGCGGCTGCGCTTGGGAGATTGGCGCACAAGACCGGATGATATGGAAGCGAAAACCGTTTTTCCCGATATCATTGTTCACCGGCGCGGGACGGATTACAATCTTGTGGTCATAGAAGTGAAAAAATCGAGCGGGGGTGAGGAGACAAAAGACCTTGAAAAGCTACAGGCTTTTATTGAAGACCCTGCTTACCGATACCAATTCGGGTTGTTTTTACGAATAGGACCATTAGACGATTTGGAACTTCGATTATTCACGCACGGCAAACAAGTAGAAAATTGGACGGAAGATTTACAGCAAGCCTTAGGAGCGATAGGGTATGGCGGGTGGTGAGTGGCGAAAACTTCGGGTAGAAGATTTTGCAGAAGTGATTGGTGGCGGCACGCCATCGACCAAAGATGAAACTAATTTCAACGGAGAAATTCCATGGATAACCCCGAAAGACCTTTCAGACTATCAATTTAGGTATATCTCTCGCGGTGAGAGAAACATTAGCGAGAAAGGTTTGAATAATAGTAACGCCAAACTTCTTCCTGCTGGTTCAGTTCTGCTCACAACGCGTGCACCAGTAGGTTATGTAGTTATTGCAGCCAATCCGTTAACAACAAATCAGGGGTTTCACAGCCTTGTTCCTAAAGAAGGCTTTTCAAGTGAATTCATTTACTACTTGCTTAAGGCAAATACAGAATACTTGAAGGCCAATGCTTCAGGCACAACATTTAGCGAACTTTCGGGCCAGGTCCTGAAAAAACTGGTCTTTTACCTTCCCCCCCTCCACGAGCAGCGCGCCATCGCCCACATCCTCGGCACGTTGGATGACAAGATTGAACTGAACCAGAGAATGAGCCAGACGCTGGAGGCGATGGCGCGGGCGCTCTTTAAGGCCTGGTTTGTGGACTTCGAGCCCGTGCGCGCCAAGTGTAGGGGCGACCTTCCAGGTCGCCCACGCTGGCAGCGCGGCGAGTCCCTCCCCGGCCTGCCCGCCCATCTCTATGACCTCTTCCCCGACCGCCTGGTGGATTCGGAGTTGGGAGAGATTCCGGAGGGGTGGGAGGTGGAAACGCTTGGCGATTACTGCATTAACTTCGACTCAAAGCGAGTACCACTGTCTGGAAGAGACCGAGCAAATCGCAAAGGCCCCTTTCCTTACTATGGCGCAGCTGGAGTATTGGACTACGTGGACGACTATCTCTTCGACGGAATATATCTCTTGGTAGGAGAAGACGGTTCCGTTATGCGTGAAGACGGATTAGGGGTAACTCAATACGTCTGGGGTAAGTTTTGGGTTAACAATCATGCGCATGTGCTACAGGGCAAACCTCCTGTTAGCACGGAGCAGCTCTATTTTTATTTTGATTTCGAGTCAGTAGCTCCCCATGTTACAGGGGCAGTGCAACCGAAGCTATCTCAAGGTCGAATGAACACCATGCCATTCCTCTTTGCTGGTGAGGAAGTCTGTTTAGAGTTTCATAGGCTCGTTGAGCCATGGTTTGCGAGAATTAGAGCATGCGCAGAAGAATCCCGCACGCTCGCCGCCCTGCGCGACACGCTGCTGCCCAAGCTCATCTCCGGCGAGCTGTGGGTGGGAGATGCGGAAAGGTTTTTAAAAGAAAGGGATCTATGAGTCATCTGCGAAATCTCGGGAGCCAGTTCAGGATTCCTCTACCGACTGATGAGGAAGGCTACCTTGGACGAGAATGCCCAAATGAGGACTGCAAGGGCTATTTCAAGATCGTCCCCGGAATTGGACTCAAAGGTGTGACAACCTGCCATTGCCCCTACTGCGGTCACACGGCGGATCAAAGCGATTTCACCACACGGGATCAAGTTGAGTATGCCAAGTCCGTTGCGATTCGGAAGATCACCGACACGCTCATCAAAGAATTAAGGAGCTTGGAGTTCGATATCAAGCCCAAGGGAAGGTTTGGCATTGGTGTGAGTATGAAGGTCAAGCCCGGACAGCTACACCCCATCTATCGGTATAGGGAAAAGGCGCTGGAAACTCACATCGAGTGTCCCAACTGCACCCTAAGGTACGCAGTCTTTGGTGTGTTTGCATTCTGCCCTGATTGCGGCCAACACAATTCGCTTCAGATACTTCGCAAGAACCTGGAGATTGTGGGTAAGATGCTCGATATGGCACCATCCGCCGAAGGCGGGTTAGCAGAGCACCTCATTGAAAACGCGCTTGAGGATTGCGTTTCTGCTTTCGACGGCTTTGCACGGGAAATGTGCCGAATCAATGCCCCGTTGTCCAGCGATCCGGATGAGGCTTTGAAAATCTCCTTCCAGAACTTGGCGGGAGCACGACAGAAGGTAAGGACGCTTTTCAAACAGGACTTGGCAGCAGGGCTAACAGACGATGAATGGAAAACTGCGATTAGAGCATTTCAGAAGCGACACCTCCTGGCTCACAAAATGGGTGTGGTAGATAAGGAGTATGTTCTAAAGTCAGGTGATGCCAGTGCTGTCGTAGGCCACAAGATCCAGATTAGCATTGACGAAGTGCGACAGCTTGCCCAGATAGTCAGCAAGGTCGCTGATCATTTCATCGCAGGGCTTTAGGGACTGGGGAAGAATCGTGAGAGACAATTTTACTACCGAACCCACCTTCGAATCCGCCGCTCTCGCCTGGCTCATATCTGCATCGGGCTGTCGAGTATTCTTGAAACGCAGACCATGAACCACCATTTACAAAAACCTCACCGCCGCAATATCTGCCTGAAGGGTTATGACTACAGCCAGCCGGGCGCGAATTTCGTCACCATGGTTACGCCGGGTCGCGCATCTTTGTTTGGCGAGGTAGTGGATGTGGAGAATTCTGTTGATCTCCAACCCGAACCGGAGGAACCATGGCGCACCTGAGCGAAGCGGACGTTGAATCTCTCGCCCTCGATTGGTTAAAGGAACTTGGCTGGGTTGTGCGCTCCGGCGAGGAATTCCTTCCCGAAACTCCCGGCAGCGAGCGCCAGAGCCTGTCCGAAGTGATCCTGGTTAAGCGGCTGAAACAAGCCATTGAACGCCTCAATCCCCATCTTCCGTCCAGCGCTCACGACGAAGCCTTCCGCAAAGTAACCCATCTGGAAGGTGGAAGCCTGGAAAGGCGCAACCGCGCTTTTCATCGTATGCTCACCGATGGCGTCACCGTGGAATACCGTCGGGCGGATGGAAATGTGTTTGGAACTCAGGTGCGGTTAGTGGATTTTGATATCCTCGAAAACAACGAGTTTCTCGCTGTTAACCAATTCAGCGTCTTGCAAGAGCGTATACTGCGCCGGCCGGATATTGTCCTGTTCCTTAACGGTCTCCCCCTGGTTGTATTCGAGCTGAAAAACCCGGCCGATGCCAGCGCTGACATCTGGAAAGCCTACCAGCAGTTTCAGACCTATAAACACGAGATTTCCAACCTGTTTGAAACCAATGAGATGTTGGTTATCTCAGATGGGCTGACGGCAAGGATTGGCACCCTCACCGCCGGACGGGAATGGTTCAAACCCTGGCGCACGATTGAGGGGGAAAGTCTTGCTCCCGAAACCCAACCCGAGTTGGAGGTATTGCTGAAAGGCGTCTTCGAACCCAGGCGCTTTTTGACTTTGCTCCGTCATTTCATTGTCTATGAGGATCGACACGGCAAATTGAGCAAGAAAATGGCCGGGTATCACCAGTTTCATGCCGTCAATGTAGCGGTGGAAGAAACCCTACGCGCCAGTCGGATCGGGCGTCAGCATATCAGCCGGGAAGAGCGCGGGGTATACTGGGTAAAGCAACAACTGCGAGGGAAGCCGGGCGATCGGCGTATTGGGGTGGTCTGGCATACCCAAGGGGCGGGTAAGAGCCTGACCATGGCTTTCTATGTAGGACGGCTGATGCTCCACCCGCAAATGGAAAACCCCACCATTGTGGTTCTTACTGACCGCAACGATTTGGATGACCAGTTATTTGAGAACTTCTCGCGAGTGCAAGATATTCTGCGCGAATCCCCCATCCAGGCAGAAAGCCGAGCCGACCTGCGTGAAAAACTGCGCCGTTCCTCAGGTGGCATCGTTTTTACCACCATTCAGAAATTCTTTCCCGAAAACAAGGCAGTTAACGCTACTGAACCTCTCTCAGAGCGGGGAAATATCGTTGTCATTGCAGACGAAGCCCACCGCAGCCAGTACGATTTTATTGATGGCTTTGCCCGCCATATGCGGGATGCTCTGCCCAATGCTTCGTTCATTGCCTTCACCGGCACGCCCATTGAGTTTGAAGACCGCAACACGCGCGCTGTTTTTGGCGACTATATCAGCATTTATGACATTCAGCGCGCCGTAGAAGATGGCGCTACCGTGCCCATCTATTACGAAAGCCGGTTAGCAAAACTGGCTCTGGACGAGAACGAGCGCCCTCGCCTGGACCCGGAATTTGAAGAGGTGACCGAGGGCGAAGAAGTGGAACGCAAAGAAGAACTAAAGCGGAAATGGACCCAACTGGAAGCCCTGGTGGGAAGCCCCAAGCGTTTACGCCTGATTGCAGAAGACATTGTGCAACACTTTGAGGCGCGTTTAGAGGCATTGGACGGCAAAGCCATGATCGTCGTGATGAGCCGTCGTATCGCCGTAGAACTCTACAACTACTTGATTGAACTTCGCCCACAATGGCATCATCCCGATGATGATAAAGGAATGCTCAAGGTGGTGATGACCGGTTCAGCTTCCGACCCATTAGACTGGCAACCCCACATCCGCAACAAAGCGCGACGCCTGGCGCTAGCCGAACGTTTTCGTGACCCGACGGAGCCGTTCAAAATCGTGATTGTGCGGGATATGTGGCTAACCGGCTTTGATGCCCCTAGCCTGCATACGCTGTATCTCGATAAGCCTATGCGTGGGCACGGACTCATGCAAGCCATCGCACGAGTCAACCGTGTCTTCCGCGATAAACCCGGCGGGCTGGTAGTGGATTATTTAGGTTTGGCTGACGAACTGCGCGCTGCGCTGGCGACATATACCCGCAGTGGCGGCAAAGGTGATACTGCCATTCCTCTTGAGCAGGCTGTGGCAATCATGTTGGAGAAATACGACATTTGCCGCTCCATGCTGCATGGGCTCGACTACTCCTCATGGTGGAAAGGGGATGTTGCAACCCGACTGGCGCTTTTGCCCTTTGCGCAGGAGCACATCCTCGCTCAAGAGGATGGAAAAACGCGCTTTGTACAAGCCGTGCGCGAGCTCTCACGTGCTTTTGCATTAGCCACACCCAGTGAACAAGCCCTTCGTATTCGTGATGAGGTCGCATTCTTTCAGGAATTGCGAGCGGCACTGCTTAAGCGTCCAGAGGAAGGACAAGAGGTGCGCTCTCCAGAAGACATTGAACTGGCGGTGCGCCAGCTTGTATCTCAAGCCCTGGTGGGGGAAGGAGTATTGGATCTCTTTGCCGTAGCAGGCTTGGAGAAACCGCAAATCTCCATCCTTTCGGAAGAATTCTTGTTGCAGATAAACAACATGTCGCAGAAACATCTGGCAGTAGAGGTGCTGAGAAAACTGCTAGAAGCGGAAATTCGTAAACGTGGGCGGAAGAACATCGTTCAGGGGCGCTCATTTGCCCAAATGTTGGAGGAAGCTCTTCGGCGCTATCAAAACCGTGCGATTGAAACAGTGCAAGTGATCGAAGAATTGCTGGAACTGGCACGACAACTGCGTGAGGCGGATCGCCGCGGCGAGGACTTGAGACTGAGCGAGGAGGAACTGGCGTTCTACGATGCCCTGGAGACGAACGACAGCGCAGTAAAGGTATTAGGGGATCAGATACTTTGTCAAATCGCTCGTGAACTGGCAGAAACCGTGCGGAATAACGCTAGCATAGACTGGACCAGACGCGAAAGTGTGCGTGCCAAATTGCGTGTTTTAGTCAAGCGTATCCTACGCAAATATGGCTACCCACCCGATAAGCAGGAAAAAGCCACCCAAACTGTATTGGAACAGGCAGAAGTTCTAACAGCGATCCAAGCAGAAGATTAATTGTCAAAGTATAAATATATACGATGAAGATGGCATACACACTCCAGGAACATGGTGACTATTACGAACAAAAATATTGGTATTTAGTGAAAGATACCTTTCCAAATTATGAGATTTTTTGGAAGGATTTCATCGTGCCATTAACAAAAAGAGGCGAAAGTGGTGGGATTGATTTAAGGGAAAATATCCATTGTAAATGGTTAATTGAACTTGCAATGGCTCATTACACTGTCTTCTATCATTTAACGGTGGCTGAAGATTTACGGCTCAAATTTGTAAAAAATGAATATGAATTTAGTGAACATGTCTTTTATCACTTAAGTTCAGCAACCGAAATGGTAGAACGGTTATTATTTACTTTAGACAGATTAGTTTCAGATCTGAATGAAACTGATTCGATACAGCAATATTCTTCAGATAATATTACAACCAAAGCACAAGATTATTCAAAAAAAAGATTATCTGAAAGATTTCAAAAAATATAAAGAAAGAGGACAAGCTGTCAATATTCGATTACACACAATTGACGATGTGATTGTTGATTTTATTAAGAACAACTTGACTGGTGCCTTGACTAAATATAGAAAATGGAAAGATATTACTCAAAAAATACGCCATTACCGTAATACTTTGGCACATAATCCAAAATTAGGGATGTATCAAATAGAGAACACATTATATGTTCCCAAGGAAGAAAAACTGTCTTTTTACTCCTCTTGGTCATCGATTAGTTCACCCGTAGATATTAGAGATTTCACGCTGTTATGTGGTTTGTTAGAAAAATATCAAAAGTTACTAACACGACGAACCAATCAACTTTGGACCGACTTGATTGAGCTCATGAAAGAAATAAAGCCAAAACTCAGTGATTATAATTTCAATAATGAAAATTTCCAATTTGAGACCAACCCAATAATAAATTTGACTTCTCCTCCCTCAGGAACATCATCCGTTCCTCCTTCAGGAGTATCATCATCTACGGTCACAGAAATTAATGCGTATGGAACACACATAACACCCTCTGGCACTTTATTAAGGTTACCCAATCAAGAAACCGATGATCCACCCCTATCGGAATAACTTTCCAAAACCTTAATTGATCGTTTTTGGGGAGGTAAAGATTGTTGTTTATGACCTAATCCTTCGAGTTTTGGAAGAAACAAACCAAAAGCGGGCACCATGAGCGTTGGATAGCCTGACATGGAACGAGATACCCAGAACAGCACCTCTATCGAACAAGTCGTAAAGAGATGGTTTTTATTACCTAAATTTTAACCGTTTCTTTATGGCGGTCAACGAGAGGTTGCTCTCTTTGGTTAAATCGGTTTACATAATAAAATAATTATGCTATAATGTAAACCAAAAAGAGAAAAGAAAAAGAAACGGAGGTTGCGATGACCATCGGTCAACGCATAAAACAAGCTCGTAAGGCAAACAATATGAGCCTACGAAGCCTTGCGGAAAAGGCTGAGATCAGTGCGATGGCAATTTCGAAGTACGAGCGGGATTTGGATATCCCCAGCTCGAGTGTTTTACTACGTCTGGCTCAAGCGCTGAACGTATCAATTGATTTCTTGTTCCGCCCACAGACTATTTCTGTCCAACTGCAATCCTATCGAAAACACGCTAAGTTAGGCATTAAAGAGCAAGAAGCAATCCAGATGCGGATTCAAGAGTGGCTAGAACGATACTTGGAGGTCGAAAGCTTTTTCTTGGATGAAATACGACCGGTTAATTTACCTGTCTATCCGATCCACTCGATTGAGCAGGTTGAAGATGCTGCTATATCTTTGCGTGAATGTTGGAATCTTGGTCTCGACCCTATCGAAAACTTGACGCAAGTGCTTGAAGATCAGGGAATAAAAGTGGGGTTGATCTCCGGTTTCGAGCATTTCGACTCTTGTACTTTCATGGCTGATGGTTTTCCGGTAATCGTATCGAAGGCTGAGCTTACCGGCGACCGGCTGCGCTTTAACATGGGGCACGAAGTAGGACACTTGATCTTGGATGTAAAAGGAGTAGATCCGGAACCTGCCTGTCATCGGTTTGTCGGGGCGTTTCTGGTCCCAGAACAAGTGGCCCGATTCGAACTTGGTTCGAGGCGCACTACGCTGGACATGAACGAGCTGTATTTGCTAAAACACAAGTACGGTATGAGCATGCAAGCCTGGATCTACCGTGCCAAAGACCTAGGCATTATCTCAGAAAATGCCGCGACGAGGCTTTTCCACCGCTTTCGAGCCAATGGCTGGCATCGTAAGGAACCAGGTGAGGCGCTAGCTAGTGAAAAGCCTTTACGCATGGAGCGTCTTATCTATCGGGCTTTGGCGGAGGATTTGATCTCGCGTTCCAGAGCGCAAGAGTTGCTCGGCGAACCTTTACAACTAAACTGGTTGGTGGAGACATTCCAACAGGATGGCGTTGCAGTCGGTTCTG
>QEXX01000155.1 GCA_003130835.1 Anaerolineae bacterium
ACATTCATGTCGCCTGAATCCACGAGATAAATCATTCGTGCCGCGACATTTATGTCGCCTAAATCCACGAGATAAATCTCGTGCTACCGCGTAAGCGACATTCATGTCGCCTGAAACCACGAGAGAAATCATTCGTGCCGCGACATTCATGTCGCCTAAACGAGATAAATCTCGTGCTACTGCGTAAGCGACATTCATGTCGCCTAAACGAGATAAATCTCGTGCTACTGCGTAAGCGACATTCATGGCGCCTAAATCCACGAGATAAATCTCGTGCTACCGCGTAAGCGACATTCATGGCGCCTAAATCCACGAGATAAATCTCCTGCTACCGCGTAAGCGACATTCATGCCTAAATCCACGAGATAAATCTCGTGCTACCGCGTAAGGTGAGATAGTAAACGTCTCGAATGGGGTTCTGAAACGGATCCTCTCCGTTCCTAACCATTTGTTGATAAATGGTACTGCTCGAGCTAAAAATGAGTTCAGTTAGGTCTTTCTTGCCTGATGGAATAGTAGAGTTGAATGAGGCAATAGAATAACTTCGGCTGTCTTTAAGCTCTATGAGTTCTCCGCCATGATAATCTGGTGTTTCTTTTTCACTATGCCGAATGATGTCGGGAAAGGAACCACGGTTACGGCAAGCAATCTGAGAGTCATCGAAGGGAAAGTCTTCTAATTTCGTATCTGACCGAAATAACCGAAGATTGGGTAATAAAGAGGCAAAAAAAGAGGAAATTGAGCTCACGGATGATCGGCAGAAAGTAAGGAAGGTTGCAAGGTTTGGGACCACTCGGTATTCGGAAGAGCAGCTTTCCCCCAGATTTGGTCTAAATGATTTGTATAACGATAGTCTTGATAATATGGCTCAATGTCATCCGCTTTGCGTGGAAAATCAAGCCTTTTATGAATGCATTCCGCATTTGCTTCGCTTTTCTCTATGCCAATGGCATATCGTCCTAATTGCCGAGCTACTACGAGTGTCGTACCAGTTCCGGCAAAGGGGTCTAAAACCCAATCGCCAGGCATAGAAGATGACAAAAGGATGCGCAATAGCAGTTGCATTGGGGATTGCTGCTTATGGAAGCGGCTTCCATCTGCATTCCGCAACGGTTCTTCTCCAGCATAATATCCGGAAGTCAACTCACGAATATCATCCCAGACATCCGTCACGTACATTCCTTTCGGGCGATCATACTTGTAATTGGCAGGCAGGGGAGGATTAATGCGCAAACGGTTAAAGAGACGTGGTTTCTCTCCTTTGGTTGCAAAAGCAATAATTTGATAACGTTTGCCAAATTTGTTCGTATTGGGCACGGCAGAGGCAAGCTTTTTCCAAATTATCAGGTTTTGTAGGCTCCAGCCTGCATTTCGCAGACACCTTAGCACGAATTCGGCATTTTTTCCCGTTGCATGAAATAGATTGCCCCACCCTTGGACGGGATGCGGAAAATTTTCTGGCAAATTTGCTCCATCCATTCCCAATAAACGGCATCGGGTAAGTTGTCGTTATGGTTTGGATACTCTTTGCCCTGGTTAAAGGGCGGGTCTAAAAAGGTCAAATCTACCGTTTGGGTTAAACGGTCTAGGATCTCGGTACAATCGCCGATGAGAAGCTGATAAGTCGTGCTCATATAACGCCTCAAGGATGCCTGTCTTTATTATACCCGTGAGTTCGCGTTAGGAATCGTTAGAATCTTGAAAGCCCCGAAGTATGGAACAGAGCTTGGCTCGTGGACGTCTATAGGACAAAATATCGAAAGGAGTCGCCCGATGAAAACCAGTTTTTCCCTCTTAACCTTAGGAGTCCTTCTTCTCAGTCTGGTTGCTTGCGCTGCTCCGCCCTTGCCTACTCCGCCCCAAGTCGTGCGCGCGGAAGTCGTCCAATCCGACAAGCCTCGCAACTTAACGCCAAATGTTCCTCCCGAAGACCTTGTTGAGCTTGTTTCGGGCAATACCGACTTTGCTTTGCATCTCTTTCGCTGGTTGAGCGCAGAAAAGAGCGAGAACTTCTTTTATTCTCCCTATAGTATTTCGGTTGCTCTGGCGATGACCTATGCCGGCGCCCGCGGGGAAACCGAGCAGCAGATGGCAAAGGCGTTAAACTTCAACCTGCCGCAAGAACGCTTACACCCCGCTTTCAATGCTTTGGATCAACAGCTTGCCAGCCTGACAGCAGCCGCGCCGGGAAATGAAGAAGGGCAGGGATTCCGGTTGCAGATTGCCAACGCCTTGTGGGGACAACAGGGCTTTGAATTCTTAAGGGAATTTCTGGATACGTTGGCACAGAACTACGGCGCTGGCTTGCGCTTGGTGGATTTTCAATCCGACCCGGAAGCGGCTCGTCAAGTGATCAATCAATGGATTAGCGACCAAACGGAGCAGAAAATCAAAGATTTGATTCCCCAAGGAGCTCTGGATCCCTTAACGCGCTTGGTGCTGACCAATGCCATTTATTTCAATGCCGCTTGGCAGTATCCTTTCCAAAAAGAGGCAACCGTTGAAGAACCTTTCACGCTCCTCAACGGCGAGAAAGTCAATGTGCCGATGATGAAGTTGAGCAAGTCCTTGCTGTATGCTGAAGGCGAGGATTATCAATTGGTTTCTCTGCCCTATGAAGGCGGCCGCGTCGAAATGGTGGTCATCCTGCCCGCCGCAGGACAGTTTGAAACCTTCTCAGCGAAAATCGATTCGGATTGGCTGAGGCGTGCCTTGGAGCAACGTCAAGCCCACACCGTCAACCTGAGGTTGCCCAAATTCAAAGTGGAATCTGATTTCAGCTTAGTCAATGCCTTGTCTAGCTTCGGGATGCCGCTGGCATTCACGCCCGATCAGGCTGACTTTTCGGGCATGGATGGGAAACGGGATTTATACATCGGCGAGGTGCTACACAAAGCCTATGTCAACGTGGATGAAGCCGGCACAGAAGCCGCCGCTGCCACCGCCGTGATTATGGAGCTAACCGCTATTCTGCCTGAACAGCCCGTGACAATGATCGTCGATCGCCCCTTCTGTTTCCTGATTCGCGAAGTGCAAAGCGGAACGGTATTGTTCGTTGGGCAGGTGAGGTCGCCTTGAGGAAAATTTACACCGATTTTATTCCCTAGTTGGAGGGTTTTGACTTAAAATAAACCAGATTTACCCGTTCCGCCGAAGCACAAGGCGGATCAAAACCATTTGAGGATGGCATCCCGATGACCGTGATCCTAGCCGTGAGTAACCAAAAAGGAGGGGTAGCCAAGACGACCTCTTGTTTGTCGCTCGGTGCTTGTCTGGCTGAGCTGGGTTGGCGCACTTTGGTGGTGGATTTCGATCCGCAAGGACATCTCACGCTGGCTGCAGGATATGAACCCGATGAAGTTGAGGCAAGCGTGGTCGATTTTTTGCTCGCCGAGGCATCCGAGGCTGACTTACGATCGTTGTTGCTCCCCACCGTTATGACAAACCTTGACTTGCTGCCTGCCGACTTGCGTTTGGCAACGGTCGAGCAGAGCTTGACCAAGCGAGAGGGGTACGAATACACGCTCTTGCATGGCTTACAGAGCTTGACTCCGCTTCAATGGGACGTTGAAACCCTACCCAGGGAGAAATACGACGCGGTTCTGATCGACTGTCCTCCCTCGCTGGGCACGTTGACCATTCTAGCTCTGACGGCCGCTCAGTGGGCGTTGATTCCGGTTCAATGTGAATACTTTGCCTCGCGCGGTTTGTTGCGTTTGTTAGATGTCATCGATGCGGTGCGGCAACATACCAATCCATCCCTCGACTACTGGATTTTTGCCACCTTGTTCGATGTCCGCAATGCCATCTCACGCCGTGTCTACGAGGAACTGCAAGGACACTTCAAAGGGCATCTCTTGCAAACCGTCATTCGTTTGGACACGCGCCTGCGCGAAAGCTCGATGGTGGGTGAACCGGTGATCCTCTACGCCCCGCGCACCCGCGCCAGTCAGGAGTATCGCGACCTTGCTCGAGAGCTTGTCGAACGCCTCCAACAAAAGGAGTCTATCGAATGAGCGAACGCAAGAAGAAAGTCGAAGCTGCTCTCAATAATTTGTTTTCCACTCCAAAGCCGAAAGCAGTAACTACGCAGAGTCCCCCGAACGACGCAACGGTTGAGGCCTCACCACCCCCGCAGGAAAAGGCATCCGTTCAACCTCGTGCGAGGGCAAAATCTTCTGCCGATCCAGCCTCTTTATCTTTCGGGGACGAAGTACCTGCGCCGCAATCCGCCTCAGCGGAGACACAGGCGGTTGAGAGAGGGGAAACTCCAGCCGCGCAGATGGCTGCGGCTGCACGGAGAGCCGAGCCTGCTCCACCAACGCCGCCTCAGGTTTCGAGCTCTGAAGCCGATCCATCCGTCTCTCTCCCAAAACGCGGACCAGCAGGCGACTCACAGCCACTTCCTCCAGCGACACCCGCTCCATCGGGCTCAAAGAAAGGCTCCGGCAATGGCCACACTGCAGCCGATGCAGGGGTGCTCTCCTTCGATCGGGAAACCACCTCCGAAGAGATTGATCAATTGGTGATCTTTACCTTGGCGGGCGAATCCTTTGGCTTACCGATTGAACGGGTAGAAAGCATTATCAAGCCGCAAGCCATTACGGTTGTCCCTCACGCCCGCCCCTACGTTGTTGGGGTAACCAATCTGCGGGGTACGGTCTTGCCGGTGATCGACCTGCGGCGCCGTTTCCGTCTAGCCGCTATGCAAGAAAGCGATGAACAGCGCATTGTGGTCGTGCTGTTCAATGATGAAAAAATCGGCTTGATGGTCGACTCGGTCAGCCAGGTTTTGCGTCTGCCACGCACAGCCATTGAACCGCCTCCGCCAATTGTGACGGCTTTTGTCCAGTCGGCTTTTGTAACCGGCATTGCCAAGGTTGATGAACGATTGGTGATTTTGTTAGACCTGGAGAAAGTACTGCTCCCTGAGCATGGAAATTGACCTCCATCAACGCCCGCATCGCCGCTTTAATCCATTGACCGGTGAGTGGATTTTAGTATCCCCTCAGCGCGCCTTGCGTCCTTGGCAAGGTCAGGTTGAACGGGTGACAGAAGCCAGGCGCCCCACTTATGACCCACAGTGTTACCTTTGCCCGCGCAACTTGCGCGCCAATGGAGATCGCAATCCGAACTATCGCCATACCTTTGTCTTTGTCAACGATTTCAGCGCCCTCCTGCCCGACACCCCTCGAGTGGAGATTGAAGAGCATCCTCTGCTGCGCGCCGTTACCATGCCCGGTGAATGCCGCGTGCTGTGCTTCTCACCCCGCCACGATTTGAGCCTCGCGGAAATGGAGGTGGAGGACATCCGCCGCGTGGTTGATGTTTGGGTCGAACAAACCAACGAATTGGGCAAACGCTATCGCTGGGTGCAGATCTTTGAGAACAAAGGCGAGATCATGGGATGCTCCAATCCACACCCGCACGGGCAAGTTTGGGCACTAGATGCCATACCCAATGAAGTGATGAAAGAACATCTCCAACAAACGCGCTACTATCAAGAACAGCGGCGCTCTCTCTTACTGGATTATCTGGCTGTCGAGAAGCAGCGCGCCGAACGCATCGTGGTTGAAAACGAATATTGGCTGGTGGTGACTCCTTATTGGGCGATTTGGCCCTTCGAGACGCTGCTCTTGCCCAAAATCCCAATGCTGCGTTTGACCGATCTCAAAAAGCCGCACCGTTGGACCTTAGCCGAGATTTTGAAGCGTTTACTGACCGCATATGACCGGCTTTTCCAAATCTCCTTCCCCTATTCTATGGGATGGCACGGTGCACCGTTTATCGAAGAGAGTGTTTTGGGTTGGCAACTGCATGCTCACTTTTACCCGCCCCTCTTACGCTCGGCGACAGTTAAGAAGTTCATGGTCGGTTTTGAAATGCTCGCTGAAGCCCAACGCGACATCACTCCAGAACAAGCTGCCGAACGCTTGCGAGAAGGATTGCCATTCTGAGCGAGAGCAACCCATTCGCTGCAAATTCAAGCCAACCCTAGCCCCTATTTCGGGAAATTGGGGGTGATTTGAATATCTTCCAAGAACCAAGTGAACGAACTAGGTTGGTTGGGTGTCGTTCCATCTGGACCCTGAAAATAAAAACGCACCGCAACAGTGGTACCGGCGTAATCCAACAACGGGATGTAAACTCGTTCCCAATAGTCTTTTGTCCCGCCAAAAGATTGTACTCGGGTGTAGCCAACCTGCCCTTGGATGTCCAATTCGACATAGCCGAAGGTAAAACCGTAGAAAGATTTATAGCGCGTCCAGAAGACCAGGTGTGGAAAGGTCCAAGCGGGGTCAAGATAGACTTGTTCCTTTCCGCTCAGGGTGGTGAATTGATTTGCCTTTACCGTTCCCAACCAGCATCCCTTTTGTCGGTCGTGGCATTGAGAAGATTGGACGAAGGACCACCCACTGCCGGAAAACTGGGTCAAGGGGACAGATGTTGGGACATTAGGGGTGGGTGTAATGGCAACGGTTGGGGTTGGCAACGTTCCGCTGGCGGTTGGTTGTTCTTCGGTTGGCATGGCGGAGAGGGTTGTTTGAACTGCGATTTCGGTTTTCAGGCGGTCTAGGGCAGCCTGGGTGGCTTCGATCGCAATTTGCATATTTTGTTGCTCGAGGGCAGCTTGCGTGGCGGCTTGAGCTTGGATCGTACCTTGTAGGCTGGCGGCAGCCAGGGTCGCTTGAGCGCTCTGATCGTTGCCTAACGACGTGGTACATGCCATCGCTAACAAGATCAAGCAAGCAAACAGGATCGAAAAACGGGAATTCGAGAAAAGCTTTTTGATCACCTTCATTGCCTCTATCACACACCTCCTATCAGATACCCCTATAACGATTGTAACACAATCCACATCAAGGAATTGTTTTCACACCCTTTTGAATCTTCGTTATAATAGGGCAAATTAATAACTCACCTTACGCGGTAGCACGAGATTTATCTCGTGGATTCAGGCGACATGAATGTCGCGGCACGAATGATTTATCTCGTGGATTTAGGC
>QEXX01000156.1 GCA_003130835.1 Anaerolineae bacterium
TGTGACTGATGAAAATGGATCAAAATGGTCATGATCTCACTCACGCTCAGGCTTCTTTCGCGCTGCCGCTGAATTTCACCTGCGCTCAACAATTGTTTCCGCCAGACAGGCAGAAAAGATTGGCAAAAATCATCGACATCACAGAACAACTCGATTAGACTATCCATCAGGGGCTCCTTGGATTGCTTGTTTTCCGCAAATCCAAGTTTACTCCAGGGAGCCCCTTATCCCGAATTCACGTTATCTACATTGCTTATAGGAGGAGGCTGGGAAAAAACTCCTTCAGCGCCAATTGAAACCCAATACGTACGTCACAGTGATCACTAAAAAGAGCAAGGGAAACGCCTTTAGCAGCTTTTCTTGGTTCAAAATCGGCGCTCCCATGCGCAAGAAGGACAGCAACAACCCCATTCCGCCGATCAACGCTCCGCCGAGGCTGACCAATCCGAAGCCCAGGCCTGCCCGCTGGGTCGCCACCATGCTTAAGGGCAAGAGAAAGATGGTCAGCCCCGCCATACCATGCACCAAGGCTAAGATCAGAATAGCCACGCGGCGCGACAGACGCGCAAAGCGGGTCACCCCGACAGCGATGAAACCGAGCGTGGCAGCACTCACATACCAGACACGCCAAGGCGCAAGATATTCCCACACCATCCCACAAGCTAAGCTCAAGGGGATGATCGTGGCAACGACTACCACAATCGGGCTTTGTAAGACTTCAAAGCCGAGAATCAAGATGAGCAACCCCGCCACCAACAGCGCCCCAAAACCGATGGTATAAGCGAGGATCGGCACCTCCCCCAAGCCTTCGATGCCGATAGCAATCTGATAGGAGGCGATCACCGCCGTAGCGAGAAAGAGCCAACGATCAAGAGCAGATACCTTCATTGGATTGAAAGCAAAATCATTGAGGCAAGCATGTATAGAGAAGCATACTTGAACAAGCCGAAGTTGACTCGTTCATTGGGGCGAATCAGGCTACCAATCGCCAGCAAGAGTAAGCCGCTGGAGAGAACCACCAACAAGCGCAGAAAGCCCCATTGCACGCCGATCAGGATGCTTGCCGTGCCAATGGCGAACGCTGCCAAAACACTGGAAGCCGCAATGGTGGCGCGGGTGACCGGAAAGCCATAGCAGGAAGGAAAGGTCGGCACACCAGCATGTTGATAATCGGAGTAAAAGCGCATGGCAAAAGTGAGGATGTGGGTGGGAATCCAGAACAACACCGAGAGGGTCAGCAGGATGCCGATCAGATCAATGGAACCCACCCCCAACACCCGTCCGGCGAGGATCGGCATTCCACCGGCAATGCCGCCCCAAACGATGCTCCAACAGGTGCGCCGTTTGAGCCAGATGGTATAGACGACCACATCGAAAAACCAGCCGGCAAACACCACCAAAGCGTAGAGCGGAGAAAGTAAGGCCGACCAGCCCAGCCCAATCACCGAGAGCACCAAGCCCAACCTGAACGTCTCTTGAGAAGAAAGTTCACCGCTGGGCAGAGGGCGTTTTTGGGTGCGTCCCATCTTGGCATCGATATCCCGATCCCACCACATATTCAAAACAGTCGAGCCGCTGATGGCTAGAAAGAGACTGCCGCTCAAGCCGAGCAGGGTGGGAAGGTGAAAGATGGGGCAGCGCGCGCTCATATAGCCCGCTAATCCCGTTGCCAGCAAGAGAAAGGTCTGCAGGCTTTTGATCAAGGGTAAATACAGGCGAACTTTGTGTTTTAGCTTTGGTAACCACCTTGCGCTGCGGTTCATTTGATCCTCCAACGTTGCTAGGATACTCTCCGTCAATCTTGGATTCTTCCCGAAGTTCTCCAAATTATACATCACTGTCCTGAGCGGGCGCAGCGAAAACCCACTTGGGGGCTGTAATAGGAGGGATGAGCGCTGTTGCGCTTCCAGACTCTTAAATCGACCTCATAGGAATAAAAACTACCGCCACGCAGATAACGATAATGCTGATCGGGGTAAACGTCTCCCGTCCATTGCCAAACATTGCCGGCCATATCATATAACCCATAGGGGCTGGGTGAGTCGAGCGTCGCATAGCCCTCGTAGGTCTTGCCGTTGTAGAAGCCCACCGGGGTGGTATTGCCCAATTTGCCGAACAGTTTCTCGAACAAATCAAACGACGAGTAATAATTGGCATGATTGCCCTTGATTTCTGTACCCCATGGGAAAGGCAAACCGCGCCCATCCACCAATTCGCTGCCGCGCGCCGCCTTTTCCCATTCCACTTCGCTGGGCAAGCGCCAGCCATAGAACTCGCAATAGGCCTTTGCCCCAAACCAAGTGACCATCGTGACCGGGTGATTCGAGGTTTCATGAATGGGCTGAAAAGTCTGACCATCCCACACCACCCGTAAGCCCTCTTCCTTTAGGGGCATCACCAATTTCTCACCGGCTTTGATCTCCTCTTCATGTTCATAGCTGTGGAACGGATCGCCAGGATAAAATACACTCACCCCTTCAACGACGGTCACATTGCCACCCATTTCGACCTCCACAGCCCCGATCCGCAACCGGCCGGCTGCCAAAGCTTCGTTTAAGAACCGCGCAAATTGAGCGTTCGTGACGTCGGTGACCATCATCTCGTAATCATATTCGATGAGCGTCAGATGGTCATGTTGTCCGTATGGGAACGAGCCAGCCGGGATCCATGCCCAACTCTCGGGGTCGATGCCCGGATCGATGAACGGAGGCGTCACTGCCCCAACAGCCGGCACTGGAGAGCACCCGCTCAGAATAAGCGCCAGCAATCCAATCCAGAACAACAGCGTTTTGATCATTTGGCAGCCTCCTTGAGGATGGCTTTCAATTCTTTGGCTCTTTGCTCCTGTTCGCGCAACTCTTGCTCGGCAATTTGGCGTTTCTCTTCCTGAAATTCGCGCTTCCAAACCCCTTGCGCGCGGAAAAGGTCATAGAGACGCCATAATAAGAAAACCGCCAAAATCAGCAGCACGGCTGCCAAACCGAAATCTGCCAGGAGCATCGTCCAATTGACCAAATTCTGCTGATTGGCTTCGCTGACAAAAAGCCGCTTCATCGAGAAAACCGTCACCGAAGCGAAGGCTAAATCGGAAAGCACAATGAGCAGCCAACCAAACCACTGACGCGCCTTGCCTTGTAACCCGGAGAGATGGGCGTAATACATCAAAATGATCGTGGCAATTAATCCGGAGAGGATATGCCAATGGCCGGTGAGGATAATGCGTTCCTCACGGTGTGGCCAGACGCGAAAGATTTCATCCAGCTTGACTGCCATGAAAATTCCGACCCCACTGACGGTAAAGTTCATAAACACCATTTGCCAACCTGGGCCAAAGCGCAATGGATCGCGCAACAACGCCTTCAGTTTCTGCCCAACGGAGGGGTTTTTCACACCTTGGCTGCCTTCCCGGATCAACAGATCCCAAGCATAAATCACATACATCAGCGCTGCCAACATGACGAAAACCGAACCAAAGTAAATGATCGTGTGTGCCCATTCCAACCAGACCACCGAGAGCGCCCCGGCGGTGATGATGATCGTGCCCACAATCATCAGTGGCATGGCAATGCGATGCAACAGACCTTTGAAATCCTTCCAGCGCCCGACAATCAAGGTGATGGCAATGGCAATCAAGGTCAGCATGATATGGAGATGGCCAATGATCGCTCGCTGTAGATCGGTTTTATGGGGAATGCGGATCAGGTCTTCAGCCAAAAAGGTCTCATGGCCATTCCCCCAATAGTAACCGGTCACCGCCCCAAAAGCCGCCGAGACCAGCGTGGCAACGGTCATGGTGAAAAAGGCCACCCGTTCTAAATCCAAGCCTCTCTTCGTGTGCGCGTAGGGCGAGTCGTATGGCAAGCGATACTCTTTCTTCCACGGCCAGAGCGCCACGGCTAACAAGAGACCAGCGAAGAACATCAGCGATTCGCCAAGCAGGAAAAGACCATGAAAAATAAAATTGTGTCCCCAATAGGCAAAGAGCAACCCAAAGATGGCGGCCGTCAGGTAACCGGCGGTTACTGTGCCATTAATGATCGTTTGTTCATAGCGTTTCATGCGCACCAATTGGGTGATAAAGTACACTTCGATAGCAATCACCGTATTGGCAATGGTGTGATAAATCATGATGATGCGCCCTTCGCGTTCAGCTTGAATCAGCTTCATCCCTAACGCACGCACGACAAAATCACGCACCCCCCACTCTGCCATCGGGCCGGAAAGCATCCCGAATAAAGCTGTAATGATCGACACAACGGCAATCGCTACGAGGGTCAAGCCTGGTGTCGAGCGAAAAAGATAATCCAACCGTTTGGTTCTGGCTTGCATGTTAGGAATCCTCCATCGATTTTATGATAACCACCCGTCCTGCGGTTGTCATCAAGTTTGATCAAATTGAACCTCCCAAGCAAATTCTTTCTATCAAACCAGTGTTGTGGCGCGGAGATCTTTGACAAAGCCCCAAGCAAATGCCAAAGTCATCAACAATAACAAGGGGGATAAGATGGTGAAAACAAGCTCCGCTGTAAAGACGCCCAATAGAGGTTTACCGACGCTCAGAAATGCTAGCGCGATACCACCGATTCCGATCAGCGCCCCGCCAACTCCCACCCACCAAAAGCCTTTGGGCGCCTTTTTTGCCAAGAACGGACCCAGAAAGATCACCAAACCGGCCACGCCATGAAAGAGCGGCACAGCAATCTTCTTCAAGGTTGCCAAAGCGGCGATACTGGTGATGGCGATCGCCAGGAAACCAATCAAAGCAAACCAGGCAAAGGCTTTCTTCCACGCTGGAAAATACTGATTGGCAACTCCAAGCGAAATCCCCAACGGAATCAGGCTAGCGATGGTGAGTACATACGGCGAGGCAAGAACGCCATAATCCAAAACGATCAGCAAAAGTCCCGCTACGAGCAGGACAGCAAAGCCTAATAAGTAATAGACATCATAGAGTTTCTTAGATTGGCGATAGCGGTTGGCAAACCGCCACATCAGGTAGATGGCGATCAATCCAGTAGCCAACAGCAAGATCCGGTCAAGTAGAGTCGGGTGCATTTGAATTCTCCTTCTCAAATTCGGTAATTATTTTTTCACTCTACTCTTACTATGACTCAGCTTTTAGACAAAATCTGTGACAAAAGTCACAAAGAGACTAATCCATAGGCTTATGGCTCTAAGAATCTCTTCGTAGAGGGCAGCAAGAGGATAATCAGCAATAGCGTGCTGAGAAGAGGGGCCGGTAAAAACATGGAAAAGCGATGCACCTCAACCAAAGCATTATAGAGACCTAAAGGATAGCCTGCCAGCATGGACATGACCGCTGCGAAGATGCCCAGCGGTAGTGCCCAAGATTTTCCACGCAGTACCGCAAAGATAAACACTGCCCAGGCTGCCGCACCCCACCATGAAACCTGCTGTGACATGACATACATCCCATTCCAAAAGGGGTTGTCGTGAGAAGTGGTGTATTTGGCAATCGGGGCGACACCATCAATGAAAGTAAGCACATACGCCAAACCGGCGACAAAGGTCAGTGCAATCACCCTTTTTTCAATGCCGCCGATGATCAACATGCCAAACCAGAGAATCAATGCCACTCCAAAAACACTTAGGGTCGGCATCGGCAAGTGGCTATCCATGGCAGGAATCGCCGGGAAGAAACCGGCCAGCAGTTGAATGGTCGCTGCCACCGTTCCCCAGAACCAAGCCCATTGCTCTTTGCGGGCAAAACCATAAAGGACGGCCGCCCAAATAGCAGTGGTGCTGGTGCCAAACCAACCTAACACAGCATACGTGATGCGCACGGAAGTAGCTTCATCGGTTCTTCCGGCCGCAGTTTTGACCGCAATCAATAAGTTGTATTGAGAAGCTAAAAGGTAAAAGAGCAGCAAACCGCAAAGGATACCAATGACGCTGAACACAATTCCGAGTTTGTGGTTATTCTTCATTTCGATCCTCCTGATCTTGGTTAAACTGAGTTTCACCCATTTCAAAGCAATCCTCTTTCTTGAAAAGATGAATGACTCTAGCTGGTGAGGGAGCACCTGGGGCTTGGATGCGATTGATCACCCCTTTTACCCCTGGAAGGTTCCTTACCAACGCTTCAACGCGCTCATAACCTTCTAGCGAGCTTAATTTGCCCCCTAAATGGACAAAGCCGCTCGCCACACCAATCCGTAATGAATAATGTCTCAACTGCTCATCGGCAGCAAGCACCTGAACAACATGCTGGCGTAATTCTTGATCGGAGAGATCAGCTTCCGGGTTACTCATCTGGCAAACATCCCGCAGTGGGTTTAGCTTGAGTTTACCGGTTAACGCAGAAGCTGTCTAAGACTTTTGTCGGATTTGGGGAACTAATCCTCGTATTCGGCGAGTTCTTCCCAATTGAGCAGAACAATGCGCTGCTTTTCGACCCTCAATAACCCCTTCGCTTCAAGGGTTCTCAAAGCACGGCTCAATACATCTCGCACCGTGCCGAGGCGAACTGCCATTGCATCGTAGGTTGCCCATGGACGCCGAGGGACAATCCATTCGCCGCCCACCTCTTCCGCATAGCGCGCCAGGGTCCTTGCCAACCGAGCTTCAACGCTGTGCAGAGAGAGGTCTTCCACAAGCTGTAAATAGTGCAGGATGCGAGTGGCGAGATGATAAAGAAAGGCTTGTGCTAATTCGGGGTAACGATTGATCCGCTCCAGCAACTCCGCAGCGGGCAAAGTCCATACGAAACAATCCTCAAGCGCTGTCACTGTGCCGGGATAGAAACCGGTGGTAAAGATGGCAACATCTCCAAACAGATCGACCGCCCGCAAGACTAAGACCGCTTGTTCACGACCTTTGCGGGAGAGGCGTACTGCTTTCACCCACCCTTTTTCAAGCAGATAAACTGTATCAGCCGCTTCACCTTCGAGATAAATTATCTGTTCCGCGGCAAACGTGCGACGGACGGCAATCTGTTCCAGAGACTCCTTTCCTTCGCTGGGCAAAGATTCAAAATTGGGAAGGCGTGATAGTGTCGCCAAGAAAGACATCAAAAACGGTTATCGCTTATCGAACAACCCAACCCACTCGGATGACAAGAGACAAGTCAGGTTTTTCAGATAGGATGAGGGCAAGAAGACCCCTTGCCAGAACGAAAAACTGGTATAATCCGTCTCGAAAATCCAACCAGGGCTTTGCCCCGTTCTATTCATCTTCGGAGAGGTAGCGTAGTCTGGCCTAACGCGCGCGCCTGGAGAGCGCGTGAGCCGCAAGGCTCCGTGGGTTCGAATCCCACCCTCTCCGCTCTTTGTTTATTCAAACACCAACATCATGCCAGCCGTCATCAGGGCGCGGGCGGTTAAGACAGCCAAAATCAGAAAAACTGCCCCGTAAATGACCATATCCCGACGTTCTTGGTTGCCGCGCGTATAGGCAAAAGCAGCCGGCAAGACCAAAGCGCTAACGATTCCGTATAAAACATGCACCTGACGGGCTAAGCGATAGTCGCTGAAGAAATATAAATACACCCCCAGGGCACCCTGGAGCAAAATGAGGATTTCGGCGATTACAATTGCTCCCCAATAATTGCTGTCCACGCCGCGTTTCTTGAAAATGCGCCAAAACCCCCACAAGGTCATAATGGCTGCGTAGTAAAAGGCTGTATTGCCCAAGCGCATGTGAATTTCCCAGATGAGTTCTTGAAGTGCCATAAATCCTAATCCTCGTTGGTAGAGATTCTTGCGGTGGTCTCTGCTTAACTCGCTTCTATAGGATACCATGAAACCGCACATTCGGCATACCGCCTAGCGCTTTACAGGGTGATGAATGCAATCACCCCTTCGGTTGAAACAAAATCACACCTCTGGCTTGATGGGATGGATAGAAAGAAGTGATTGCTTTTAGTAAACTCTCTCACAAATGAGCTAAAAAGGGTTCGTTCCGTCCAATCACCCTTTGGCAACAATCACTCGCAAAAGACATTTGAGGAGAAGGTTCGGATGAGTGAACAAAAACAAGAACCCACAGCGGAAGCAAAGAAAAAGATCAACCGCCGCGAATTCTTGATGTTTGCTTGGTTGGCTTCCTTAGGGTTTCTAACCCTGAACGTTGGTGGGATGACTTACCTTTTCGCCTTGCCGAGGTTTAAGGAAGGTGAGTTTGGTGGGGTCTTTACCGTTGGCAAAGTCTCCGAACTTCCCCCACCCGGTTCTCCGCCGGTCAACTATCCAAAAGTGCGTTTTTGGCTCTCTCGGACGCCCGAGGGGGTTTCTGCGCTTTATAAAGTCTGCACCCACTTAGGGTGTTTGTACAATTGGAACGATCAGGAGAACAAGTTTATCTGCCCATGCCACGGTTCCCAATTCCAACCGGATGGTACCTATATCGCTGGCCCAGCGCCGCGCTCGCTAGACCAATTTAAGATTCAAATTGTGGATTCCAACAGTGGCGATGTGCTTGCCGAAAGCAATGAACCAGGCCCTGTGCAACTGCCCGACAACCCCGATGCCATCCTGCGTGTCGATACCGGCCAGCGCATCAATGGCAAACCCCATGGCTAGTTAAACCCTGCTCAACAACGGAGGCGCTATGTTGAAGTCTCTTGACATCCAAGACCTCAAATCGAAACTCTATCAAGCGATTGATAACCGCGTGCGGATTATCACCGCAGGTCTGAACCTTCGTGAATTGCGTAACGTCTTACGCGGCGATCCGCCCGAGGAAAAGCCCAACCCGCGCTATAAGGTGCATACGACCAGCTTTCTGTTTCATATCCGCCCGCGCTACTATGAAAAAGCCAGCACGATCTTCACCCATACCTTTCGGCTAGGTTTCTTTAGCACCTTTTTCTTCTTTGTTGAAGCCATCACGGGCATTATCTTGATGATTTATTACAGCCCTATCCCCTCGGCGGCTTATCAGTCGATCTTGAATCTGGAAAGCAATGTACCCTATGGGAAGTTGCTACGCGATATGCACCGCTTGGGGGCAGAAGCAATGGTCATCTTTGTCTTCCTGCACATGATGCGCACCTTCTTGACCGGTTCGTACAAGAAGGAACGCTCTTTTACTTGGTTTACCGGTGTGCTGTTGTTAGGAGTCACTCTATTTCTGAGTTTCTTCGGCTATCTTTTGCCTTGGGATCAACTCGCCTATTGGGCAGTCACCATCGGAACAGGGATGGCCGAAGCTGCCCCATTGTTTGGCAGGGAAGCAAACCTGCTCTTGCGCGGTGGGCCTGACATCGGCGCCAACGGATTGTTGAGAGCGTACCTCCTGCATGTTGTTTTACTGCCTGCGGTAGCTGTGTTGCTGATCAGCATCCATTATTACAAAGTCTCTCGGGAACATGGCATTTCACTGCCGGCTAAGTATGAAGAAGGCGATCTACCCGCAGAGGAGAAGAAAAACGCCAAACAACGCATTGACTTCATCCCCGACCTGCTAACCCATGAGGTCTTCCTCACCTCCTTTGGAATCTTTGTCCTGATCGTCAGCATCATCATCTTCGGTTACAGCGCGCCGCTAGAGAACGTTGCTAACCCACAAGTGACGCCTTTGGATACCAAAGCCCCGTGGTATTTCTGGTGGCTGCAAGGTTTGTTGAAACTTGGCGATAAGACCCTAATGGGCGTTATCCTGCCAACGATCATTGGAGGCTTGCTGATTGCTATCCCCTATATCGATCGCAACCCCTACCGCAGCCTGTACAAACGCCCGTTAGCCGTGGGGATTGGCATCCTTGCAATTCTCGTCTTGGTGGTCTTGAGTTACATGGGGACGCCCCTTTACGGCA
This sequence comes from Anaerolineae bacterium, assembly GCA_003130835.1. Classification (GTDB taxonomy): domain Bacteria; phylum Chloroflexota; class Anaerolineae; order Anaerolineales; family UBA4823; genus NAK19. Next base: position 9,776 of record QEXX01000156.1, read on the forward strand.
TCGAGACGCCGGCTGCGACCCGCATCGTACAAGACCTCGCCCCAGAAGAAGGCGTCGGACCCTTGCGCAAAATCCCCTTCGATCAACTGCAACCTGGCACCTATGAGGTCACCGGCAGCGTCCCGCGCGATTTGTGCCCGAACTTAGACTTTGGCTGCCCAGCCTTGACCAGCGTTTTTGCCGAATACAGCCGCCGCATCACGCGAGCAATCAATGATACAACGTTGCCCAAGATTCAACGTTTGCCCAACGGTCAGGCGTTCCTGATCATCGAAGACTGGCAGACCGATTTGCGTAAAGTAACTTTTCGCATCCTTTGGGACGATCCTGATACCCAACAGCGCAAGACCTTTGAAAAACACATCTTTATTCATCGCCTGCGCGGGGATGAGTAAGGGGAGGAGCTACCATGTCTCGTGTCCAACTCGAAGTCTTGTTCGGCACCTTGTTTGTTCTGCTCAGCGGTGGCTTGCTGCTTTGGTACGGACTGAACGAGCCCAAGCGCATGGCTGAGTATGAGCTTCACCAGCGAGCCAAAGCCATTGAGGTGGGGGCAGAACTTTACGACATCAACTGCAAGGGTTGTCATGGCCCACAAGGTGAGGGAGTGGCAGGCCTCTGGCCGCCTCTCAACGATCGGCATTTCTTTACCAATCGCCTGACGGAAGTTGGTTGGAGTGGCACCCTTGAAGATTATATTATCTCTACCGTTTCGGGCGGACGGCTGGTTTCTACCCGGCCCGACCGTTATCCTGGTCAAGGCCGCCCGGTCATGCCAGCTTGGGCAGAAAGCTACGGCGGGCCACTGCGTGACGATCAAATCCGCAATATTGCCGCCTTTATACTGAATTGGAAAGACACCGCCCCAGACCGCAGCACCCAAATGGCAGAGATGGCCGGACCTCCAACCGGCACCGATATCAACAAAGAACTGCCGCAAGGCGATCCAACCCGCGGCGAGGGCTTGGCAAACACCAAAGGATGTGTGGTCTGCCATATCTCTGCACCCACCGGACCCGCCTGGTTAGCTACTCCAGACCAACCCGGCATTGCCACCCGGGCAGAGGCTATCTTGACCGACCCGAATTATACCGGGAATGCAACCTCGCCAGCCCAATACCTGCACGAATCGATCGTCCTTCCCAATGCCTATATCGTGCCCGGTTTCCAAGCTGGGATTATGCCCGCCAACTATGGTGACACACTCACCGACCAAGAACTGGCGGACATCATCGCCTATCTCTTAACCCTCAAGTGAAAGCCACAGAGGCAGCGATGAGTCGGCAAAACCAACAACCAGCTATTCAACCTGAAACGCAAGCCAGCGCCCGACAACGCTGGGTTGCAGCGAGGCTTTTCGGGGTATCCTTCGTGGTTGTGTTCGTCCTGTTCAGCCTGCTGCCGTTTTCGGCGCAAGCTCAGACTCCCCCCAATGACCCGGTTGAGATCGGGCGGGCTTTATACGGCGAAAACTGCGCCGTCTGCCACGGATTGGACGGCAATGGACGGGTAGGGGCACAGTTGGCAAAGGATTGGCCTTCGATCCGTCCTGATCGCGTAATCGCTTCCGTCATCGCCAACGGTATTCCGGGCTCGGCTATGCCTGCCTGGAGCCAAGCAAAAGGTGGGCCTCTCACCGATGAACAGATTGAAGCCATCGTGGCTTATATCTTGACCTGGGAAAGCGGCGCACCTCGCCTGCCGGCTTCTACCCCCACTCCAGTCCTGCGGCCGCCTCTCACCCCACCACCAGACGTGCAAGGTGACCCCAATCGAGGCGCAGTTTTATACGATCAAAACTGTGCTGTCTGCCACGGCGCCAACCTAGAAGGTCGCATTGGGGCAACGCTGGCAAAGAACTGGCCTTCTATTCGCCCCGACCAGAGCCTGCGCAACGTGATCGCCAACGGCATTCAAGGTTCAGCTATGCCGGCTTGGAGTCAGGCCAAGGGCGGCCCGTTGCGTGAATCAGAGATTGACGATTTGGTGGCTTTTATCCTCACCCAAGCCCAACCGAGTGAGGTCTTTCGCCCTACTCCAACCCCAGCTTTTCAGCCAAGTTGGCTGAGCGGCTGGGGCGGAGTCCTGCTAACCATCGTTCTGTTCATCCTGATCATCAGCGGCGCATTGATCTATCAAGCGCGGTCAAAGCAATAAGGATTTTTCGGTTGGAAGCAAGCATCCTCACAGCCGTCCAACCAAAAACAGAGAAAAACGATTATCCATTCGCAGTAAGCAAAGAAGCCCAGCTTGGCAGTCGGTCTTCGGTAGGCTCTGCTCCAGAATTTACGGATTTCTCCGCATGACAATCTAACTTCGTCGGTTTATCCAGTGTCCGTTTTGGAAAGCGAGTCTGCACGGCATCGCTTTTAGCGCAGGCTGGATGCCCTCCCTTTTTGCTGAAGCGTACTGAGAACACCCAGCAGAATCCAGACCAAGGCAAGCGCGAGCAGGGTAAATTTCGTTGCGGCGCTGAAGGCGGCAACTTCGGGATACGGGGATACTGCTGCACCGATTATGCCAATGGCAAGGCAGGCGTTTTCGACGGCGTCCAACAGGGCTGCCACCCAGACCAAACCGCCTAGCCAGCCCCCCCAAGTTTCCCGTCCGAGTTTCTGCGCACTCCAACGGCAAGCCAGGTTAAAGGTGACCGCATAGACGAACAGAAAAAAGTAGTCCAGACCCAAACCGAAAGCTGCCAACAACTGGGCGCGATGATCCCAGCTTGCCAGGATGACTTGGGCGCGCTGTGGAGTAGTGGCAAACTGCCACGAGAACAGCCCCCAGGACGCTGTTTGATTCACGAGTGGGAGACTGACCCAATTCAATATTCCCGCCAAGACCAGCGTGGCAAGCAACCAAAATCGAAAAGATGATTTGGCTGGCATCATTCCTCCTCAATAGATAACTCACCTTACGCGGTAGCACGAGATTTATCTCGTGGATTCAGGCGACATGAATGTCGCTTACGCGGTAGCGCGAGATTTATCTCGTGGTTTCAGGCGACATGAA
>QEXX01000157.1 GCA_003130835.1 Anaerolineae bacterium
GCGGGTCGAGTAGGGCGTCAGCCCGTACCGAGACCCATTTTGCGGGTTTCTAAAGGCGCTTCGACAAGCTCAGCACACTGCTCAACCCAGCGGGTTTGGGCACGCTGCGCGACTCAACCTGTCCCCTCACCCCCAACCCCTCTCCCACGAGGGGAGAGGGGAGTATAGCGGGTCGAGTAGGGCGTCAGCCCGTACCGAGACCCACATGGCGCGAGGAAGCCCTCATCCCCAACCCTTCTCCCTTAGGGAGAAGGGAGACCAATTCCCCTTGCCTGTTCTGGGAGAGCCAGGGGGGAGGGCGCTCCCTGCGATCTTGGGCGGAAGGGGATGCTCACCCTGAGGGAAGGTTAAAAAAACCTCTCCGTCCGCATCGGAGAGGGGTTAGAGGGGAGGGCTAAAGGGGGCGCAATCGGGCGCGCACATCTACGGCGGCTGCTCCTTTTCCCTGCTCCAATACTCTTAATGGATTGATCTCGATTTCCTCGATTTGGGGAAAATCGGCGGCTAACTGGGCAATGCGTCGCAGGACATCGATCACCGCCAAGCGGTCGGCAGGCGGCAAATTGCGATAACCGCGCAGCTTGCGTCCTGCCCAGGTCGTCTGCAGCAAGTGTTCAATCTCGTGATCGGTGATCGGCGCTAGGGCAAAGTTCACATCTTGTAAGGCTTCCACTTCCACTCCGCCGGAGCCAAACATCACCAAAGCGCCAAATTGTTCATCATGGGTTGCCCCGACAATCACCTCCTGCCCCGGTGGAACCATCCGCTGCACATACACCCCTTGAACTTCTGCAGTGGGATGAGCTTGACGGACATTTTGTAAAATCACGTCAAAACCCTGTGCCACAGCTTCGCTATCTGGTAGGTTAAGCAAGACGCCGCCGATGTCCGATTTATGGGCAATAGCCGACGAGGCGACTTTAAGCGCTACCGGATAACCAACTTGCTCGGCTACTTGCACCGCTTCTTGCGCGGTTTTTGCCAGGCGAATGGCTAAGGTTGGCACTCCATATAAATCTAAGATTTGGTTGGTGATTTCTGCTGGTAAGGATACCGATTCCCGAAGGGCTAGAGCTTGTTCCAGATACGGTTGCAGCAGTTGCTTAACCTTCTCGCGCTCTACATCGGCAAGTGGTTGCGGCTCAACGGCTGGGCGGGCGAGGAAATCTGCCCGTTGAGCTAAGATCGCCAAGGCAGAGGCGGCTCGTTCGGGAAAACGGTATTCAGGAATGCGGGCAGCCCGAAAATGTTCGATGGCTTCTTGAATCAGCCGGTCGCCCATCAAGGTTACAGCAACCGGCTTGTCTGAATTGTAGATGACTGGAATTAGGGCTTTTGCCACCGCCCCGGCTGTCTGCATTGGAAGGGGTGGAATGATCACCAAGGCGCCATGCACGCCCTCATCGAGGAGCATAGCGTTTAAGCAAGCAGCATATTGTTCGGGTGTGGCTGTCGCTAGCATATCTACCGGGTTATGAAAACTGGCTGCTGAGGGTAAGATTTCCTTCAAGCGAGCGACTGTCTCAGGCTTGAGTTCAGCCAACTGCATGCCATTCAACTCCAAGGCATCGGCTGCGGTTACGCCCGGACCACCGGCGCTGGTTAGGATAGCAATGGCGCGTCCTTTGGGCAAAGGCGACCATGCTAAAGCCCTTGCCCAATCGAACATCTCTTCACTGGTCTCGGCGCGGATCACACCCGCCCGCCAGAAGGCGGCATTGAACGCGCTTTCCCGCCCTGCCAAGGCGCCGGTATGCGAAGCTACGGCGCGTTGACCACTGGCAAAACGGCCCACTTTTAGGGCGACGATCGGTTTGACGCGGGACACCTTGGCTGCCTCTTGCACAAAGCGCCGTCCATTGCGCACTCCTTCCAAGTAAAGAGTCAGCACTCGCGTATGAGCATCTAAGGCGAGCGGCGCTAACACATCAGTCTCGCAGATGTCGGCTTGGTTGCCCAAACTGATCAGGTGAGAAAGCCCTAAATCTTGACCACGCGCCCAATCCACTACGGCAGCCATGATGGCGCCCGAATGCGAGATAAAAGCCACATCGCCTGGGCGCGGCGGAGGTGGCGGCAGAAAGGTGGCATCCAGGGGCAAATGGGTATCCATGATGCCAATGCAGTTTGGACCAAGCAGTCGGATAAAGTATTTGCGGGCAATTGCCAAGCATTCTTCTTCTAAAGCAGCGCCCGCCTCACCGGTCTCGCGAAAGCCGCCGGCACCGATAATCGCCGCGCTGATGCCGCGCCGCCCGCAATCGCGCAGCAAACTTGGGATGGAGGGCGCCGGCACCAAAAGAATGGCTAAATCGACCGGCTCGGGCACCTCGAGGATATTGGTATAAACCTTGCGCCCCAGCAAGGTGCCCCCCTTGGGGTTGACAAAGTGCAAAGCGCCTGGATAGTTGCTTTGCACCAAGTTGCGGGCGAGGGCATAACCCAGTTTATTTGGGTCGGCGCTGGCGCCGATCAGGGCGATCCCTTGCGGGTTGAAGAACGGCGTTAGAGAAGGGTCAACGCGGATTTCATCGTTCATGGTTTCCTCCAGAGAGCGAATTTCGCGAACTTGGGCTGGTTGAGACAAGGTTAAGGGTCATGGCGAGCGTCGTTGTGCAGCCGTCTCTGTTAAAAAATCGGTGGCACCCAAAATTTCCCAAATGATAAGAAGGAGAGCGTCAGACAAACCAGGAAGAGCAGTGCAGAAAAGCCGATCAAAAGTTTATCCCGCAGGCGATATTGCAGGGTCTCCAACCAAACTCGCGGCCCAACTCCAAAGGCGCGCAAGTCCATTGCGTCGATGATGTCTTCACTGGCAAGGATGGCATGAATGGTTACCGGCACAATCAGGGGCGCCATCTTGCGCACTTGAGCGATCAACCCACCGCGAATTTTCTCCAATTCATACCCCCGCGCCCGTTGGGCGTCCAGCGTCAATTGAAAGTCGCGCCCGAAGGTGGGAATGAAGCGCATGGTCAAGTCGATGGCATAGGCAATTTTATCCGGCAAGCCTAAACCGCGAAAGGTGATGCCATAGTGGGCTGGGTTGATGGTGTAGGGAATCACGATGGTCATACATGCCAAGCTAAACACGCGCAGGAATTGGCTGAGGGCAAAGAAGGTGCGTTCCCAGGTGATTTGGATGGTGGGTTGCCAGCCGAAAAGCGAGAAAGGAAAGACTACCTTGCGAATAAGATGCTCTTGGCGATAGACTTCAATCCCGCCCCGCCCGGTCAAAAAGGTTAGAAAGGCAAAAAAGGTAATGAAGGCAAAAATGAACAGCAAGGGTCGGCGCATCTCCCGCCACGAAACGCCCGAAGTCAACAAGACCAACAAGGCGATCAAGGCGAAAAATGCCAAAAAGCGCATGTCCCAAAAGAGCAACGTTGAAGCCAAGAAAGAAGCATAGAAAATAAACCAGGCGCGCGGATCAAACCATTGCACCAGGGAACGCCGTTCTCGATAACGCCAAGCAACCAGCATCTAGCTTCTCCCTAACTCCCTTCTCCCCTTGCAAGCCGGGTTGGAACGTTGCCACCAGCGACGCACTGAGCTGGTCGAAAGGGTAAGCGTAACCTTCTGTCGCCCGGCGGGAGAGGGGCAGGGGATGAGAGCAGTCTCCCCTCTCCACGAGGGAGAGGGGTTTGGGGTGAGGAACATCTTATCACCGACCGGCTTGCCTCTGCACTGCCCGATAGGCAGCCACCAAAATCGGCACCAGAATCGCCGCAAAGATCAGATTCGGCCCAGCCGCCGGTAAAAACTCACCAACGATGGCAACCGCAAATGGAAAACCGTTGATCCAAATATCCGAAATGGCGGCAAAGCCAATCCCCAGCAAGTTGCCCAACATGCTCCAGGTCACTGCGGCGGCGACATCTTCATTCGAAGCGAACAAATACCGCACCGCCACCACTAAGATTAACCCAATAATAGCCGATAAACCGGCAAAGAGCGAAATCTGTTGGTCGCCAAAGATGCCTTCTTCGGGGGCAAAGTAGAGCATATTTGGCACATTGCGATTGACGAAGAAGATGATCGTTGCCAAGACAGCCAGCACAACGCTGACGATCAGGACGGTGTTCATGCTTTTCTTTTTGTCGGGGAAGAGCGCCACCATGCCGGCGATCAGACCGACCAAGCCGTTGCCAATGCTCCACTGCGGCGAAAGCCCGAAGCCGGTCAGGGCATCGCCGAACATATTGCCAACCGCCCCCGTGAAGAAGCCCACCACAGGTCCAAAAGCGTAACCGAAGAACATCGGAATGGCGATCGCCGGGCGCAGTGCTACCTGACTGACCGAAGGCACCACAAAGACCGTGCCGTTAAACAGGTACGAAAAGATGGCATAGAGGGCTGCCCCAATCGCCATATAAACCACTTGGCGGGTGCCGATCTCCCAAATTTTGTTCTCGCGCGTCAGCCAATAGATCACGATGGCAATCAGTAAGCCGATGATCACAAAGACAAAGCGCAGCAGTGGGTTTTCACCGGTCTGCAGGCGCTCGATGCCCAATAGGGTTCCTCCGACATAGACCAACAACAGAAAGATCGCAAGAATGACAACCAATGCAATGGTTAAATAGGTCAAACGGCGGTCCATACGTTTCTCCTTTCCTGACGAGAGTTGTTCAAGAACAAGGCATGCACTCCTTCCATTTCAGGATTTGAGGGAAGGAAGATGGGCAAGCGCTTCGGCGCGCAGGAATTTGCCGCTGGTCGGCAGCATCTCCAAGTTCAATTGCAGCAACGAGGTGGGCACCAGCCGCCAATCCCGCAATCGTTCCAAATCCTTGAGGACGTCTTGCGGCTTCCCATCCGCAACCAAGCGGCCTTCGGACATCAATGCAACCCGATTGGCATAGATAATGGCGAGATCGATATCATGGGTGATGAATAAAATGGCTTCGATATTCGGCAGTTGGATGATGGCATCCATGAAATCCATGTAATTCTGGTAATCCTGGCCGGCGGTTGGTTCATCCATGATCAAGATGCGCGAACGCATGGCTAACACGGCAGCGATGCTCACCCGTTTCTGCTGCCCGAAGGAGAGCGACAGCGGCGGATCTTTCTCTCTGCCAGAGAGATTGACGATCTCTAGGGCTTCCATCACCTCCTTTTCGATCTGATCTTTAGGATGTTCGAGATTGCGCGGTCCAAAAGCCAGCTCGTCATACACTGTTGGCGCAAAGAGCATGTGGCTGGGGCTTTGGAAGACATAACCCAGCGTGCGGGCAATTTCAGCGACGCTGAGATGGCGCGTATCCACGCCATTGATTAACACTCGCCCCGAAGTCGGTTTGAGCAAACCGATCGCATGTTTGACCAGGGTGGTTTTTCCTGCCCCGTTTGCGCCTAACACAGCAATCACATCTCCGCGCCGAATCTCGAAATTGACGTCCTGTAAAACGTTTGGCTTGGTCTCGTAACCAAAACAGACCTGCTCAAAGCGTACCAAAGGGGCTTGTTCAGACGTTTTCGTGTCTGCTTGGACGGAGGGCAAGACCTGAAGCAGAGGCGGTGCAGGATCATGCCTGGCGCGCTTTAGCACCTCGCTGGCGGGTAATTTGATCTCGCGGTAGTTGACCACTTGGTATAACCCCTCTACATCTCCCAAGTAACGGATTTGCCCACCCTCCATCAATAACACCCGATCGGGATGGATTTTTAATACATCCTCGACACGATGTTCGACCATCAATACGCACAGGCCTTCGTCCACCATTTGGCGCACAATGCGCAAGGTTTCCTGCGCGCTGGCAGGGTCAAGGCTGGCAAGCGGCTCATCGAGCAGGAGAATCTTTGGGCGCATGGCTAACACACCCGCCAAAGCCACTTTCTGCTTTTCGCCGCCCGATAGATTGAAGGTTTCCCGATCGCGCAAATGGTGGATGCCCAGATAGGTCAGCGCCTCATCGATGCGCTGGATGATCTCCTCTCTCGGCAAAGCCAGGTTTTCCAAGCCAAAAGCGACTTCGTTGCGCACCCGCGTCCCTAGGATCTGGCGTTCGGGGTCTTGCAACACGGTGCCCACCATTTGCGAGATGCGCGCCAACGGCAGGTTGGCAATCGATTTGCCATCCAGCAGGATTTCCCCTTGCAGTTCCCCCTTATAACTGCGCGGGATCAAGCCGTTTAGACAGCGGATCAACGTGGTTTTACCGCAGCCACTCGCTCCGGCAATCAAGAGCAATTCCCCTGCTTGGGCTTCAAAGCTTATCTCCCGCAGGGCAGGTTCTGGCCGCTCCCGATAGCGGAAGGTTAGGTCGTTGACCCAAACCAAAGGTTGCGCCATGGCTAACTCATCGCTTCCAAGAATACATCCACGCTGTCACCCACTTTGACGCCCAAGCGTTGCGCCGCATTGCCGTTGACCTCGCAAACCAAGAAATGATCGCTGCTGCCCAAAAGGCAAATCAAGCTACCCGGCAGACGCTCGCCAAACGTTTTGACGAAATCCTTCACTACCGTTCCGCCCAAATGCACCTCTCGCACGCGCTTGCCCTCCAGATCGGAACGCATCAGGTTGGTGTAGATGTTCCCAAAGTGATCGATATGGGTTACCTCGCCGCGCAAGCCGTTCGGGATCGGGATGGGTTTGGAGAACGCCAGACGCAGGATGTCAGCAATCGGCTCACCCAATTGCGAGAGGGGCACACCGTTGGCAAGGTGAGCTGCCACCGGAGCAAACAGATCGCGCCCGTGAAAGACCGAGGTGAGGCGCGGCAACCAATAGCGTGGGTTGGTCAGGTGAACAAACTCAACCCTATCGCCGCGACTTTCATGATATTCCAACAAGGCGGTAAATAGGCCGTTATCGGGTCCTACGACAAAATGTTCTCCCAAGCGGCCGGCAATGGGGCGCCGCTCGGTGCCCACGCCTGGGTCGACAACGGCGACATGAACCGTGCCGGGTGGGTAAAAAGGCGCAGCTCGACGCAGGATTTGCGCCCCTTCGGCTATGTTTTGAGGGGAAACGAGATGGGTAATGTCGGCAATTTGCACTTGAGGCGCAATGCTCCAGATGACCCCTTTCATGGCACCCACATGGCTATCTCTCAACCCAAAGTCGGTCGTTAGCGTAATGATCGGCATCCCACACCTGTGGAGCAGGCAAAGCTATGGATATTCACAGGGTAACCTGCCCGGCTCAGCCCAGCCCTGCTATGGCTTAATTGTAACAGAAATCCGCTTCAAAATAACCTGGACAGGGTCTATTCTCCACAGAATCGAATTGATCCTAACGACCAGCGGTATTCCTTGCGCGGCAGAGACTTGAAACCCGACCCAAACGGGGATAGGAGGAGGGCACAGGAACGACTTGGTCGTGCCGTATGCGGGCTCTGCCCAGGGCGCTCGCTAGGAGATATTTTCTTGGCTCTCAAGCTGCTTTAGCACCACTTCAGCGATATCCAAAACCGCCATTTCACTCTGAGCTTCGCGAGCCGCATCGCTGAGCATGGTCAAGCAGAACGGACAGCCAACGGCCAGGGTTTTCGCGCCGCTTTCCACTGCCTGGCGAAAACGAGCGGCGTTCACCCGCTGCACCCCATGTTCTTCTTCTTTCCACATCTGTGCTCCGCCAGCCCCGCAGCACATGGATTTGCGACCGTGATCCTGCATTTCAACCACGGCTTGCTGAGCGGCGCTCAGCACTTGGCGTGGCGCATCAACGATGCCATTGTGCCGTCCGAGGTAGCAGGGGTCGTGAAAGGTCAGAGCGCTTGCGCCATCGGCAGATGGGGTGTTGGAGAGGTGCAGTTTGCCCTGCTGAAGCAGCTCCAGGATGAATTGGCTGTGATGCACCACCTGATAATTTCCGCCAAAGGCCGGGTATTCGTTTTTCAGGGTATGCAAACAGTGCGGACAGGTGGTGACAATGCGTTTGGGGGCGATTTCGTTCAGGGTTTCCACATTGGCGGTTGCTAGTTCGTTGAAGAGGTATTCGTTCCCCGCTCGCCGCGCTGAGTCACCGGTACACTGTTCGGCTTCACCCAAAACAGCGAAATTGACCCCGGCGCGATGCAGGATTTGGGCAAAGGCGCGGGCGGTCTTTTGGGCGCGAGCATCGGTTGCCGGCGCACAACCGACCCACCACAGGATGTCCGGTTCGGGGTTTTGTTCGATGGTTGGGACATTCAACCCTTGCGCCCACTTCAGCCGCTCGGCAGAAGCGATGTTCCACGGATTGGCGGTGCGCTCCATGCCACGGAAGGCGGTTTGCAGTTGATCGGGGAAGTCATTCTCCATCAAGACCAAGGCGCGGCGGATGTCGAGGATATCGCGCATGGGTTCATTGCCGACCGGGCAAATGTCAATGCACGCCCCGCAGGCGGTACACGCCCAAACCGCTTCGGGAGGAATGGCGATCTCCAACAGGGTTTGTTGGCTGGCTTCGCCTTTGGCTAAGCGAGCACCCTCTTTGTTTAAGTAATAGCGCTTGTTGATCTCCAAAGCCGCCGGCGAAAGCACTTTGCCCGTGTTATAGGCTGGGCAGACCTCCTGACAGCGGTAGCACATAATGCAGGCGTAGGCATCCATAATTTGTTCCCAGCCCAATTCTTCCAAACGTAAAACGCCGAATTGTTCCACACTTTCATCTTCGAAATCCAACTTGCTGAGTTCCCCGATCGAACGTCGTTGGGGTTTGAGCAAAAAATTGAGTGGCGCCATGATGAGATGAATATGTTTTGAATAAAGGAAGTAAGGCACAAAGGCTAAGATGGTGCCCAGCGCCAACCAAAAGGCAACGTGTTCGGCGAAAACCAAAGCGGCTGGTTGACAACCAGCCCACAGGGTAGCCAGCGCATTGGCGGCCGGCTGCCAGGCATCAGGCTCATGGGCAGCAATGCGGAAGCTTTGCCCCACAAAGCGAGAGCCAACGTGAATCAGGATAAACCCCGCCACGATGCTAGAATCGCGGCGGATGCCGGCGCGAGCTTCGGGCAGCAGAAAGACATCTTCACGAGCGGTTAGGGCAGCCGGCTTGAGCACAAACCGTCTTATCGCGAGGGCGATCATGCCGCTCAACACCCCAACACTCAGCAGATCGCCTCCTAAGCGGTAGATGTCTCCAAGTAGCCCATCACCGAGAAAGCGGAAATTGGGCAGAAATCCCTCTAGAACATCGCCCAAGTTGATCAAGAGATAATAAATGAAACCCCACCCCACCAGTCCGTGGAAGAAACTGGCGACAGGCCGCGTCCGAAACACCGGTGCAAAGGAGGCTGTTTTCAACAAGACCGCCAAGAGCCGTCCCGGGACAACCGACCAATCTACCTTTCCTTGACCTCGACCGATAATGCGGCCGATGCGCAGGGCTACCTGCCCTGCGCCGTACAAAGAGGCAAGCGCTGCCAGCACAAAGATGATTTTCTCAAGGGTCGTCAGCATCTGTTCTCCTCTTCAACCGATAGGTTTGGCAACCTGCACGCAAAAGCTGCTAGGTCACACTGGATGAGGGTAGAAAAAACAACAGAATCTGTTCAGAAATGACGGTTTTTGCGCGCAAATGATTAAATGAATTACGCTGAGTTTACCATACTCGGCAGAAGACGCAAAGGGAACGAAAAGAGATTTAATGGGTGTCAAAATAGACAAAGGCAACTTCGAGGGCTAAATCTTGGGTGAGGGTGATCTCATCCCAAGCGGTCGGCACGATTAAATCGGGTTGAATGCCTGTTGCTTCCCAGTCCTGGTCGGGGCGATTTGCCGGCACAAAGCGCTCATGAGCTAAAAACAATACGGACCCATCCTTGAAAGGGTACCCCCACAACAACTCAACATTGCCTTCGGTGACTTCGCCGATCAGATAGGCACGGCCGCGATCTTGTAGCACCCCAGCGACGATTTCGCCAAAGCTGACGGTATAATTGTCAACAAACACCACTAACGGTAGCGATTGCGATCCGCCAATATTGCGAGGGCTAACCGACCACCAGCGTTTTTTTCCATAGCGGTCGGTGAAATAGCCCAATTTACCGCCGGTAAAGTAGGCTAGGACATTGCTGGCGGTGGTATATTCCCCGCCTTGATTGACACGCAAATCCAAAATCAAGCCATCCAAAGCGGTTGCCGCGCTCATTTCCTTAAGGGCTTTGCCCACCCGCTCATCGACTTTGCTGTCTGCAAAGGAAACCACCAGGAGATAGCCAATGCGCTTGCCACCCGGGCTGGTTAAGACTTGGTAGGGCACGGGGATGGAAGCCTCAACCCGCTCCCGTTTCAAGCTGACGTAGCGCGGCTCTTGACCAGGGGTTTGCACGGTGAGGGTTACATAGCTTCCTATCTCACCACTCAACAAATCCTGAATCTGACCTGTGTCGTCAATCAGCGGTTGACCGTTGACCGCCAGAATGCGATCATGGGCTTGCAGGCCGGCTTTGGCAGCAGGGCTGTCCTTAAAGGGGACGATCACGGTAACCCAGCGTTTTTCTAGGTTCGGCATGGTAAAAACACCGATGCCAACATAGTCTTTTTCCCCCTCATAAATGGCTAGTTGTTCCTCCACTTCGCTGGGGGAAAAGTAGACCGAATGATCATCGTTGAGGCGCGCAATCATCTCTCTCATCGCCGCGTAAAACTCTTTAGGCGACACGCCCAAAGTGAGGCGGGCAAAGAACTCCTGATAAACTGCCAGCCAATCTACGCCGTTGAAGTCCTCGTAGACATACTTTTCCTTGACTGTTTTCCAAATTTCTTCAAACAGGGCAAACTTCTGCGGCGAGGTGGTTGGTGCAGGCGTGGGCGTGGGGGTGTCGGTAGGCGTAACGGTGGGGGTGACAGTCGGGGTAGGGGTTGGCGAGGGGGTGCTGGTAGCAGTTGCCGTTGGGGTAAAGGTGGGCAGCGGCGTGGCGGTTTCAGTGGGGGTGGCAGAGGGGATTGGCGTGGGTGTAGCCAGCAACTCCGCAAGGGGCAGATTGCAAGCCCAGCTTGCTAATACCAAGACAATCAAAAAGCGGGAGAGAGACTTGAGGTTCATGGTTGATCAAAAAACTCCAAGGCAGCCAGAATGACGGGATCGGTGGATAGGGTCACTTCGTCCCAATTGCTTGAGACCAAAAGGTCGGGTTGGATGCCCAGTTTCTCCCAATCTTGCCGAGGGTTATTGATGGGAATAAACGTCTCATGGGCGATCCACGCCCGGGAACCGTCGCTAAAATCATAACTCCACAAGATTTCAACATTGCCCTCGGTGGGCGTGCCGATTAACGTTGCCCGCTTTTGGTCTTGTAAAATGCCACACAGGATTTCACCAAAGCTGACTGTATTTGCGCCAATTAAAGCCACGAGGGGCATTTCAGCGGAACCGGCTATGTTTTTACCCCTCACCTCGAACCAACGCTGCTCCAGATGCCGATTGGTGAAATACCCTAATCGCCCAGAGAGGAATAAGGAAAGCACTCCTTTAGTGACCGTATCGGCGCCGCCACTGTTGTAGCGGTTGTCGAGAATCAAGCCTTGCAAGTTGCCCTGGCGATTCATCTCCCGCAAGGCATCTTCGACTTGGTCATCAATGGTCGAGTCGGCTAAGGAAGCCAATAGTAAATAGCCAATGCGCTTGCCTTTAGGCGTGGACAAGATGGTGTGAGGCACAGGTAGTGGCCCATTGATCGGGCGGCGCACCAGCGTCAGCAGGCGAGGGCTTTCACCAGGCTTCTGAACCAGTACCTCGACGCTGGTATTGGGCTGCCCCAAGAGCAGTTCCGCGCGCAAAAAGCCAAACTCATCCAAGATCGGTTGTCCATCGACGCGCAGGATGCTATCGTGCGATTGCAAGCCAGCCTGTTCAGCCGGGCTGTTTGGGAAGGTGAGGAGAATGGTGGCGCGTTGTCGTTCTGGCACCGCGCTGATCAGGACACCGATGCCGACATAATCGGTCTGGCCAGCGTATTCCGCTTCCTCTTCCGCCACCTCCTGCGGGCTGAGGAAGACGGAATGCTCATCATTGAGTTGGGCAAGCATCTCATCCATGGCTTGGTAAAACGCCTCGCGGCTCATCCCAGCCTGGACTCGTTGGCGATATTCTATCCCAATGGCTTCCCAATCGAGGCCGTTATAGTCGGGATACAGGTATTCGTCGCGCACAATCCGCCACAGTTGTTCAAAGATGGCCAATTGTTCTGCGGAGGGGGTAAGCGCAAGGGTTGGCGTGTGGGTGGGGACGATTCGAGATGGGGTGAGGGTGCGTGTGGTTGTGGGCAGGGGTGGGGGGACAGGATCGGTTGCGCCTAGATCAGCGGTTGGCTGCCAAGTCGCAGGAGGCGACTCGGCGAGGAAAGGAATCCAGCGGCCGATCGTTTGACAGCCAAAAGTAACCAGAATGAGCAGAAAATTGATCAGGAGGATCTTTCTCATCTTCTGAGCTCTATTGCAGCCACAATGCCCCCAGGACGGAGAAGAATAAAGTTACACTGATATAGGAGTTAATGTTGAAGAAAGCTATGTCGATGCGGCTTAGGTCATAGGGTTTGACCAGCCGATGCTCCCAGATGAACAGGCTAATGATCACAACCAAACCGATCCAGAACGGCATTGCCAAGCGCTGAATGAGACCCAATGCTGCTAGAAGCACAACACAAACCACATGGGAAAGCGAAGAAAGCCGCAGCGCCAAGGGAACGCCAAAGCGAGCCGGGATGGATTTCAAATTGTCGCGCCGGTCGACCTCGACGTCTTGACAAGCATAGATCAGGTCAAAGCCGCCGATCCAAAAGGTTACGATCAACAACAAGAGCCACGCCGGTAAATCTTCAGCGGAGAACAAGGAGCCGCGCACGGCCACCCACGCTCCCAGCGGCGCCAAGCCGTCGGTAAAGCCCAAAATGTAATGGGATAGCCAAGTAAAGCGTTTGGTATAAGAGTAACCGAACAAGAACAGCAAAGCTCCGGGCAGCAAAATGAGCGGCAACGGGCCTAATTGCCAAGCTGCCAGCGTCAGCAGGATGGCTGCCAGAATCGTGCCAACCCACGCCGTGCGCAGAGAGATGCGCCCACTGACCAAAGGTCGAGAAGCCGTGCGCGGGTTGCGGGCATCGAGGTGGCGGTCCGCGATGCGGTTGAAGCCCATCGCCACGGTGCGCGCCGCCGCCATAGCGATCGTGATCCAGACAAACTGATATAGCGTAGGAAACCCCTGCGCCGCAAGCAGCATGCCTAAATAGGCAAAAGGTAAGGCGAAAATGGTATGCTCAAACTTGATCAATTCCAGAAAGTCACGCAACGCTTTCATAAAGCAAATTATACCTGTTGAAAGGAGACAATTTCGGTGGGGATACAAGGTAACCGACCCCGCTCGCATCCCCGTTCGCCTTGGCTACTGCGGCCGGAGAGGGGAGGCGAACTCCCTTCTCCCTTGAGGAGAAGGGTTGGGGATGAGGGAACGGGTTGAGCTTGCATTGAGTTTGTCGAAATGTAGCGAGCGCCAGCGAGCGTATCGAAACCCGTTGGGTTGAGCAGTGTGCTGAGCTTGTCGAAGCGCCTGTCAAAACCCGCAAAATGGGTCTCGGTACGGGCTGACGCCCTACTCGACCCGCCAATGCCAAAGCGGGTTGGGTCTCGGTACGGGCTGACGCCCTAC
>QEXX01000158.1 GCA_003130835.1 Anaerolineae bacterium
ATGTCGCTTACGCGGTAGCACGAGATTTATCTCGTGAATTCAGGCGACATGAATGTCGCGGCACGAATGAACTGCGTAACATCAGATAATAATTAAGAATTCGGCAAGGGAATAGCCCAGCAAAAAAGCCGAGTCACTTGCTGCGGGCAAGCGGCGAAGCTAGTCTGAAAGCAGGAGTTGAAAATGCTGCGGCGAGCCTGCTATCTTCCCTTTGCCTTTGATGTAGAAAGGAACTTTTTATGGACACCAGCCTCAAGATTGGCACGATCTTTGGCATTCCAGTTGGCTTGCACATTAGTTGGTTTTTAATCTTTGGTTTGTTGACTTGGTCGCTGGCCGGCGGCTATTTCCCACAAGCCTATCCAGCGATTCCAGCCATTGCCCATCTGCTGTTAGCTGTCATCACCAGCGGGCTGTTTTTCGCTTCAGTGTTGGCACACGAGTTAGGGCATTCGCTGGTTGCCCTGCGGGAGAAAATCCCGGTGCGCGGCATTACCTTGTTTATCTTCGGTGGCATTGCGCAGATTGGCAAAGAACCGCCTTCGGCTGGGGCAGAGTTTCGCATTGCGATTGCCGGGCCTTTGGTCAGCTTGGTTTTGGCGGGTGTGTTTGCAGGGCTTTGGCTGCTGGATCGGGCAATCCCTTACCTGGCTGCTCCGAGTGAATACCTCATGCGGATTAACTTTATCCTTGCTGTCTTCAACCTGATTCCCGGCTTCCCCCTGGATGGTGGACGGGTGCTCCGGGCACTGGTGTGGAAGATCAGCGGCAGTTTTCAACGTGCCAACCAAGTTGCTGCGGTGAGCGGTCAATTGGTTGCCTTCGGTTTCATCGGCTTGGGCATCTTTACCATTTTGCGGGGACAGTTCTTCAATGGGCTGTGGCTTGCCTTTATCGGCTGGTTTTTACAGAATGCGGCTGCCAGCGCTTACGCTCAGACTCATTTACAAAGTGCTTTGCAGGGTTTACGCGTTGCCAATATGATGAACCCGCAATGCAACCGCATCTCCGCTTTGACCCCCCTCAGTCAATTGGTTGAAGACTATATTCTCACCAGTGGGCAGCGATGTTTTATCGTCATGGATAACGACAGCACCAGCGGCGTGATTACCTTGAAGGACATCACCAGTGTGCCGCAGAGCAAGTGGCGCTTTACTACCGCGCGACAAGCCATGGTGCCCTTCGATCGCATGACCTATGTCAGCCCGAACACGGAAGTGTTAACGGCTCTGCGGATGATGGATGACGCCAATGTTGCCCAACTTCCCGTAGTAGAGAACGGTGAGCTAATCGGCATCCTCACTCGCGAACAAATCCTGCACATGTTGCGCTTGCGCGCCGAGTTGGGCATCTAAAGAATCTTTAGGTTCAGGGTAAGGAAACGCTGAAACAACCGCCACGCAGTGAGGAACGCGTGGCGGTTTTCTTGATTCAGGCAAACCGAATTTACTTCTTGCGCAGGTGTTCCTCGATGTCCATGAACAGGTAAATGCCTTCCCCGATGGCTTGTAAGATCACGAAGAAAAAGCCGCCGACCAGCAGGATAAACAGGGTACTAATCATGCCAAGAATGCCGTTAATTCCTAATCGTAGCGCACCTTGTTGAATTTGTAGCACCACGCCGCTCAACGAGAAGATGGCTGCTAAGGCTAGGATAATCCAAGAGACAGCATTTGCCCAACCGGCGACGCGCATCAGTTTGGCTTCATCGTGATAGAGGTCTTCTTCGGGATTTTCTTCTTCCATAACTTCCAAATCGGGTTCTTCCATATTGCCTTAAGTCCTTTCTATTCGAGTGAATGGCTGGCGTTTAGGGTTTGGGCAAAATTTTCCCACCCTTCTGAGCTTATGCCTTTCAAACCGTCTGACCTTGACCTAAGCTCAACACCACCGTTTTCAATTATAACCCTACTCAATGGATTATCCCAGCCATTCCAGCAAGGCACGGGCAGCCTCCTCAGGCCCCTTTCGTTCCCAGCCCGGCAAACCGAGCCGAGTGCGCAATTGCCCGACAAAAATGCCCCGCTCGAAAAAGGCTTGAAAATAGCGCTGGGCAATGGTTTCGTGTAAAGATTGAAATTGCGGTGCACCGAAGATATTGGCAAAGTAGGCTTGCGTTAGACCGGTGGAGGTGGTTGTGCCTTTGCTCATCGATTTGCCCTCGCGGAAGACGGCCAAGGCTTGTTCGGGCGTATTGAATTTTTCGATGATAGGGTGGGTTGCATCTACGGCTTCGTAGTTGTTGGCATATAACACCATATCCAGCTTAGCGCCGCGCATGATATTGCTGTACGTGGTGACCGGCAGGACAACCCGTGCGTTGACCTGGGAGGGGTTCATAATGATCGTCCGATCTAGGCGACCAAAGGCGTAGCCAGGGCTGAGATCGTCAAGGCGCACAAAGGCGCCCACCTCGCTGCCGTAAGCCAGAATCTCTCCATTGGTTTGGATTTCCAACGAACCCATGTCGTCGGCAATGATGGTCATCGAGCGAATCGCTTCCTCTCCAATGGCGCGAAACGCTTCGAGGGTCTCCGATTTGCCTGCGCCGGTATCGCCGATGATCAGCAGGTTGAATTCGCGCCCGTTTTTGAGCAAAAACTGCACCATTGCCCCATGATAGGGAAAGCGCCCTCGCTGCATCATGACGATGTTATGCAAGGTCAAGGTCATCTTTTTCATGTATCCGAAATAGCCGAACTCCTTGCGCCGTGGGATGGCTCCAATCCACAGGTTGTTTTCAGGATGATGATAGAAGACGGTTGGATAGGCTGCTTGGGGGTCGATACACTCATCGGGCACACCGAACAAGAGAATCGCATCGGCTGAGCGGCTGTCCAGGAAGTTGTCTTCTGCCAGTTCAAAGAGGTTACACAGGGTAAAGCCCAGCTCGTAAAACAGCTCATGAAAATAGATCAAAATCAAGAGCGGGCCGACTTTGGCGGGATAACATAGCCACTCGGAAGCATCAAGGCGCAGCTTCTCCAAGGGATTTTGCTCGGTTTGCACGAATTGCCCGCTGCGCTTGTTCATCGGTGGATTGAGCAGGAGCGGGGGATACATGAGGACTTGCCGAATCACAGGGATTTGATTCAACGCTTGAAGGTCATCCACAATCGCAAAGATCGGCTTGGGCAAGGCAATGGCGGCAATTTCTGCCCCAGCCACAATTTGGCGGTAGATATTGGGATGTTGTCCGCTGATGTTCTCCTGGATATCGCGATAAACGCTGCGCACCAGATGGGTGAGCGATTCGATGGTGCGGTTAAAGGTGCGATAGGGGCGTTGATCCAGTGCATCCCCTTCGGAGTCACAAATCAAGAAGCGCTCATAATCACGCCAGTAGTCATAGAGATATTCAACAAAGTCATACAGCAAGGTCGGCTTGGTGAGCAAGTGAGCTTGTTCGGCATTGACCAGCTTGTGCACATGCTCTAAGGGCAATTTGGCTAACCAGCGGAAAATGGCAACCAGATGGTGTAATTCCTGGTCGGGGATGGTGCCGTCGGCTGCAGTCTCGAAGAGCTCGATCAGAGGCGATTGACGGCGGCTCAAGGCATTCACCGCCCGCCGCAGCACCTCAAAGAAGATTTCGCTGGAGAGCAATTCGTCAGCGGTTTCACAGACGCGATCGCGGATATAGATAATCGCTTTTTGTTCAACAAATTTATATTGCGTCACAGGTGATCGGTTGCGCTTCATTTTCCAACACCGTTCATCAAAGTTTCGGGCTATTTTATCAAAAATTACGCTTGCGTTTCATCCACCACACGATTCCACCGTAGAGCGTAGCGCTGACAAGACCCAAGCCCAACGTGAGAAAGAAATCGCTCAGCGGCCAGATAAACGCCGTATAACGGCGTAGATACCAGGGCACAAACCAAAGCAAGATCAAGCCAAGGGCAATGGCAAGGTGCTTGATCCATTTTTCTTGGCGTTGTCGATAACACACCCAAACCCAAGCTGCTAACAATACCTGCGGTGCAGCCAGCATGGCACGGTAGCGCGGGTTATCCCACAAATCTGCACCGCCGCGCATCGAAGCCACCAAAATGCCTACCCAAACGGCTAAACAAAGCGCCAAGACCAGACGCCGTTCTGATGCCGTTATGGCGCTTGAGCGGCGCAAAGCCAGCAACGGGGCGGCGAGGAGAAAAGGCAACAAGAGCGTCCATCCGACGGCGCGCCAGATGGCAATCGCCTGCCAAAACGGCTTTTCAGATTGGGCAATCAGGGCAGCCGGCAAGAGTGGTCGGCTGACTCCGTAAAGGGCCATCAAGGTGAAGCGCCCCCACGGCGGTAAGGGACGGGCAACTTTCTGAATCCAACCTGAATCGCGAATGCTCATGCGGGTTTGCAAACCAGCCGAAATCTTAAACCACCAGGCAGCCAGAGAAAGTGGGTTGTTATACTTCTGCGGGGCAAAGCGCCCCCAACTAAACCAAATTCCAATTCCGATCAAAACGATCACCAAACCAATCGCCAACCAAACCCCCTTTTGGCGCAACAACCTGCCGTTATCGCCAATGGCTAGCAGGCTCAGCAGCGCAAACAAGGTTAAGGCACTGGAAGGGGGGGAGAGGGGGTAAGTCAATAAAAGCCCAATGGCGCACAGCACGGCGCCTTGCCACTGATGATCGCGCTGCCAGCGCAACAGACCGTATATAGAAAGGGCGACCAGGGGGATTAAGAACGCCTCGCGCATCTGCGAACTGCCCAATAAGACCGCTTCGGGGTAAAGCGCCATGAGCCAGGCTGCAAGCTGAGCAACCTGCTCCCCAAAGGCCAGTTTTCCCATTCCCCAGACGAAAATCACTGCCAAAGCAGAAAAAGCAGCCGTTAGAACGATCATTAGGAGAGGGCGGTGTGCATTTCCATTGAGAATGCGATAATAGGTAGCACTGAGAAACAGCAAACCGCCATATTGATCGACTTTGCGATAGACGCGTCCGGTGATCAGCTTAATGAGCGGTCGATCGCTATTGGCTGCCCGCCAGGCTGCCCGATCGCGGTTATAGGCATCGGCCATCACATAGCCACTGCGCTCGGCTGGTGAACCAAACCCCACTGTTGGCAAGACAACGAACCACAGCGAACCCAATGCCAAACGCAGCACGGCTGCCCCCACCAGCAAGCCACTTAACCAGCGCGGTGGAGCTTCTCGGCGCAGCAACCGCCAACCTCCCCACAGCAATAGACCCGCCAGCCCCAAGGCGAACAAAAAATTATGCCAACCTTCTACGCCCTGAAAGCGGTTCGAGAGATAGGCAAGCAGGAAAGC
Organism: Anaerolineae bacterium; assembly: GCA_003130835.1. Classification (GTDB taxonomy): domain Bacteria; phylum Chloroflexota; class Anaerolineae; order Anaerolineales; family UBA4823; genus NAK19. The sequence continues at coordinate 5,282 of QEXX01000158.1, forward strand.
CAGCCCCACGGCCGAACCGAAAGCGCCGATCAGCGCTTTCCACTGCCGCGCCAGCTTGTACCACCATTCATGCCGTTCAGGGGCTTCCAAGTCACTCATATAGCCGTGCAAGTATACCATCGAACCCCAAACTCCATTTTATGGATCAGCGATCCCTTATCGAATTTTCATAAAAACATCGGCAGGTAAAGGTAAAATAACGAAGAAACTGCTCAAATCTGCCAAAGGAGTTGATATGGATTTTGCCTTATCGTCCGAACATCAGATGGTGCAACACATGGTGCGCGAGTTTGCCCAGCGGGAAGTGTCGCCGTTCATCCGTGAGGCTGATCGTGCTCAACAAATGTCTGCCTTTGTTTTGGAACGAATGGCAGAGTTGGGTATTCTTGGCATCTGTTTCCCGCTCAGATACGGTGGGCAGGGCATGGATTACATCTCGCTTGGTTTAGCCTGCGAGGAGTTGGAAGCGGTTGACACAAGCTTACGGGTAGTGATGTCGGTGCATGTAGGGCTGAACAGCCTGGGCATCCTACAATGGGGTAATGAAGATCAAAAACAACGGTTTCTGATTCCTCAGGCGAAAGGGGAAAAAATCGCTTGCTTTGGGTTAAGCGAACCGGGCGTCGGCTCCGATGTGGCAAATTTGAACTGCTCGGCGCGCCGTGACGGCGATTCCTATATTCTCAACGGCGAAAAAATGTGGATTTCTTTGGCGACCAAAGCCCACCACGCCTTGGTGGTGGCGCGCACGAATCCCGACGCGGCGGACCCGCACGATGGATTATCGGCCTTTCTGGTGGATTTAAGCTCGCCAGGTGTGCAGCGCGGCGACATTCACGGCAAACTTGGCGTGCGGGCTGGCTCCACTGGGTGGATCGCTTTTCAAGAGGTGCGCGTGCCGGTTGAAAATCGTCTCGGCGAGGAAGGAGAGGGCTTCAAAATCGCCATGAGTTGTCTGGACAACGGGCGCTATACGGTGGCAGCCGGCGCAACAGGACTAATTCGCGCTTGTCTAGAAGCCAGCGTGAAATACGCCACCGAACGCAAAGCCTTTGGCAGGGAAATTGGCAAATTTCAACTCATTCAGCAAAAAATTGCCTATATGGTGCAAGCCTACGAAGCCGCTCGGTTGCTCTATTTGCGTGCTGGCTGGATGAAGAACCAGGGCTACCGCAACACGAAAGAAACCTCCCTTGCCAAATGGTTTGCTACCGACGCCTCTTTTCAAGCCGCCGCCGAAGCTGTCCAAATTCACGGCGCTTACGGCTATTCGGACGAATATCCGGTTGAGCGGTACTTGCGCAATGCCAAAGGCGCCGTGATCTACGAAGGCACCAGTGAAATCCATCAACTGATGCAGGCCGGCTATGCCCTTGGTTATCGCCAAGACGGCGACTTACGATGTGAGTTGCCCGCCTACGACCCTGTCGTTTGGCGGGCGGAAGAATCTAGCCCAGATAAAGGGTGAAAAGATAAGGTAAAATCAAGAGGACTCCCTACGGAGAGAGGAGATGAATTGGAAAAACCATGACCGATAAAGAGAAAGAAAAAGCTCACGATGTCATCACGTCTTACCGCAAGCGGCAACAGGCAGCCAAGCAAGCCCCGCTAATCTTGGGCTTATCTGCCCTGCTGCTGGTGATCGGCGCAGCGGTGTTGATCTTTTGGTTGGTCAACCCGCGCGGCTTTCAAATTTCGCTTTTCCCGACCGCTACCTCGACCCCGACAGAAACGGCTACCCCAACCAACACAGCCACCAACACGCCCCTTCCAACCGATACGCCTACTGCTACCAACACCCCCACCGAAACCGCCACTCCCACGGCCTCGGGCCCGTTTCCCTACACGGTGCAAGAAGGCGATACTTTAATCGGCATCGCCGAAAAATTCAACGTCGATTTCTTTGTCTTAGTCGCCATCAACAATCTTGATCCGGCGAATCCGCTCATTCGGATTGGCGATCAGCTCACCATTCCAGGCCCGAATACCCAACTGCCTACAGCCACGCCTTTGCCTCCCAACTTGCCGCGTGGCACCAAAATCGAATACATTGTTCAACCAAACGATACTTTAGCCATCATCGCCGCCAAGTTCAACAGCACGGTCGAAGATATCCTGCAAGAAAATAAGCTAGACGATCCGAACAAGATCTTCTTTGGGCAGAAGCTGATCGTGCGGGTCAATCTGGTAACTCCCGTGCCTCCGACCCCAACCCCCATTGCCACCGTGACCGGAACCCTGCCTGCGCTCGTCACCGCAACCCCTACGCCGTAAACCGGCTTGGTTGGGTACTCTACAAATTTGTTAGGCAAGAGAGGTCCTATCCAGAGTAAAATGGGACTATGACTATTCCACATGGACCCCTGCTGATTGTCGAAGATGTCCCCCACATTTTGGAGCTGCTCGAGGTAACCTTACGTTTCAAAGGCTATCCGGTGGTGACGGCTACAAACGGCGAAGAAGCGCTTGCCTTGATCGAGAAAGAACCGCCGGCGATGGTGATTACCGATATCCTCATGCCCAAATTGGATGGCTTTGCCTTGGCGCATAAACTGCGCGCCAATCCCAAGACCAGTCAGATACCGATTATCTTCCTTTCCGCCACCTACGTCACTCCGGAAGACAAACGCTTCGCCCTCAGCTTGGGGGCAGTGCGCTTTTTGGAGAAGCCGGTGGATACCGAAGAGTTCTTGCTCACCATCGCCGAAGTTCTGACTGCGGATCTCTCCACCTTGCCGCGTCCGTTGGACGATCAGGAATTCTATCGCGGCTATCGGGAACGCTTGGAAAACAAGCTGCAACACAAACTAGCCCAAATTAGCCGCACCGAAAAGTTGTTGCGCACCTTGCCCGAAGCCCAACGTCCAGCCTATCAAGCTCTGTTGGACGAAGCTATCCGTCATCGGGATGAAATCCAAGCCGAATTGCAGCAACTCGAGCACATCCTCAGCCAAAATCAGGGGTAAAATAAGACCGCTTTAGCATCCACTTCTGGGAGCGGTACAGTCGCTGTGTCAACACCCACATTAGATGAATTAGAAAACCTTGCCCGCCAAGCGGGCATCATTTTGCGTCAAAGCTATGAACCCCTGCCGGGCGCAATCAACCATTTGCAAATTGACTACAAAGGCCCGATTGATTTGGTAACCGATGTCGATCGGCGCTCAGAAAACTTTCTCTTGCGTCAAATCAGGGATTCTTATCCCGACCATCGCGTGATCGCCGAAGAAAGCGGCGCTCTCAAAGGGCACCCCGATCATGTTTGGTACATCGATCCGCTTGACGGGACGGTGAATTATGCGCATGGCATCCCCTTTTTTAGCGTTTCGATTGCCTATCAAGAAAAAGGCGAATTGGCTTTAGGGGTTGTCTATGACCCGATGCGCGATGAATGCTTTACCGCCGAAGCAGGCAAAGGAGCATGGCTAAATGGCAAACCTATCTGTCCTTCTTCCACCCAGGATTTAGCGCATTGTCTGCTGACCACCGGCTTTCCCTACAATATCCGCACCAACCCGAACAACAACCTCGATCATTTTGCGCGGCTGAGTTTGCTCACGCAGGGTGTGCGCCGTTTAGGTTCGGCTGCCTTGGATTGTTGTTATGTGGCTTGCGGTCGCTTGGATGGTTATTGGGAAAATGAGATCGCTCCCTATGATGTAGCCGCCGGTGGTCTCATCGCCCGTCAGGCTGGAGCCGTGGTCACCAATTTGTACGGCGAAGCGGATTTTCTTACTCCACCCATGACCATCCTGGTTGCACCGCCAGCCATTCATGCCCAACTGAGCGATTACTTTCAAACCTATCTGAAAAGGGACTAACTGCCCTGCGAAGCCGCAATGGCTGAGCGCAGACATTGTTCCACTTGCGCCATGTCAACCCGAGAGGTCATATCGAGGCTGAGCGGCGTCACTGCCACCCAGCGTTTGACGCGCATGACGTAGGCGTCTGTGCCTTCCACCGGGTCCCCGGCATCGCGCGCCAGACGATATTCCAAGCGGCCAGGCTGGCTCCATGAACGCCGTTTGGGGCGTAAGGGTTCGTAATACTTCTTGCGCGAAAGGCGACACAGCTCCCAAGGAGTATCCAACCGGGCATTGGCGGGCACATCCACTTTCAGAACATCGACATCGAAGGGCAAAGTGCAGGATAACAGCAGGCGGCTGAAGTATTGGGCAAAATGAGCCGCCACGCTGAAATCAATATGGGTGGCGTAGGAGAGATGATATTGCGGTTCGGTCTCCAAAGAAATCGCCAAGCTTGGAATGCCCAAGGCGGCTCCTTCTAGGGCAGCGCCGACAGTGCCGGAAATGGTCACGCCGGTGCCGAGATTTTCGCCGTAATTAATCCCCGAAACCACCAGGTCGGGGCAACGAGGTAAGATTTCCAAAACAGCATGGAGAACTGTTTGGGCGGGTGTGCCGCCGACCGAATAGACCTTCCAGTCCTGGCCGTTCACTTGGATGATATGTTCTTGAATGATGCCATCCGAGGTGGAAGGCATCGAACGACCGGCGCCGGAATACTGTTCGCGCGGCGCAGCAACATGCACAAAGCCAATCTCGCTCAGGGCTCGGGCGGCTGCCCATAAACCCGGCGAGCGAATCCCATCATCGTTGGTTAACAGAATTTGTATGTCTTTCATGTCGGTTCGATTCTCTTGAGCATCTTCAAGATAAGATTTTACCAACATTCCGCAAGTTTGACAGCCATTTGCATTTAGGGTTTGTTAACCTTTGGCAGCTCATCCCAGAAGCAGGGGAGGGATGGTTTCTATGGTGAAAAGGCTTGCTCATCAAACGGATGCTTTCCGTAATCGACAGGCAGCCAAAGATTTGCCGGTGATATACTTAAGTTCTGATGTTACGCAGTTCATTCGTGCCGCGACATTCATGTCGCCTGAAACCACGAGATAAATCATTCGTGCCGCGACATTTATGTCGCCTAAATCCACGAGATAAATCTCGTGCTACTGCGTGAGCGACATTCATGTCGGCTGAAACCACGAGATAAATCTCGTGCTACCGCGTAAGCGACATTCATGTCGCCTGAAACCACGAGATAAATCTCGTGCTACCGCGTAAGGTGAGTTAAGTTTACTTAAACCATGCAGACTTTGAGGACCGATCATGTTTCATGGTAGTGGTTGGTTTGCCTATCTGCGCGCCGAAGATCAACAACCGCGCAAAATTAGCCGCCAGGTCATCTGGCGGACATTAGCTTACGCCAAGCCTTATTGGCAACAAATAGCGGCTCTGCTGTTCTTGATCTTGTTGAGCAGTGCTCTCTCCGTGATCACTCCGTTGATCTTTCGCAGTTTGATCGATGAGGTCTTACCCGCCAAAGATACCCGCCGATTAGGGCAGTTTGCGTTGTTGTTGTTAGCACTTCCGCTGCTTAATGGTGGTCTGGCAGTATTGCAACGCTACCTCAACGCCAGAATTGGCGAAGGGGTGATCTTCGATCTGCGGGTGGCTTTATTCGAGCATCTTCAACGGATGTCTTTGCGTTTTTTCACCCATACCAAGGTGGGTGAATTGATGAGTCGTCTCAATAACGATGTGGTCGGTGCGCAAAATGCGATCAGCAATACCCTAGTCAATCTCATCACCAACTTCATCCAAGCCGGCGTGCTGCTTGCCATGATGCTCAGCTTGGAATGGCGGCTAACGCTGGCAAGTATTCTCATCCTGCCTTTGTTTATTTTGGCAGCGCGTAAACTGGGGGGGCTGCTGCGCGAGATCGCCCGCCGCCAAATGGAAGTCAACGCTCAAATGAACGCGCATGCCAATGAAACCCTGAACATCGGTGGAGCGATGCTGGTCAAGTTGTTTGGGCGTTGGAAGGACGAAATGGAACGCTTTCGCCGCCGGGCAGAGTCGGTGCGAGAGATGGGTGTCCGGCGCGCTGTGATCGGAGCCTCATTTTTTATGTTGGTTGGGTTGATCAGCGCCTTGGGAGTGGCTTTGGTTTACAGCTTGGGCGGTTGGTTGGTGATTCAAGGCCGTTTTACCATTGGCACCATTGTGGCTTTTGGAGCGTATCTGACTTCTCTGTACAATGCCTTACAAGGTCTAGCCAGCGCGCCGGTCGAATTCAGCACCTCAATGGTCAGCTTCGAACGTGTCTTTGAAGTGCTTGACCTGCCCGTTGACATCCCTGAACCCGTTCACCCCCGCCGGCCAAGCTCCATTCGCGGCGACTTGACCTTTGAAAGCGTCTCCTTTCGATATGAAGCAGAAACTGCGCCGATGCTTCGTGAGGTCAAGCGTTTTGGAAGCACCGAGATGGTCAGTGCAGTGCTCTCTCTAGACCAAGACAACCTTGCTGCACGCCAACGCACCGAGGAGGCAGGAGAGACAAAGCTTACCGAAGGCAAGTCCCAAGCTCGCTGGTTGGCTTTGGAAGAAATTTCTTTCACGGCAAAAGCGGGGGAGTTGGTCGCCATTGTTGGCCCTTCGGGCGCCGGAAAAACGACTCTCACCTATCTGATTCCTCGCCTTTATGACCCAACCGAGGGCCGTATCCTGCTTGATGGAATAGACCTGCGAGAACTTTCGTTAGAGACAATTGCTGCCACGATCGGCATGGTCACCCAAGAACCGCACCTCTTCCACGACACCATTCGCACCAATCTCCTCTATGCCAAACCCAATGCCACCCAACGGGAGATCGAAGCAGCAGCCCAAGCAGCCAATATCCATGATTTTATCCGCGAACTGCCGCAAGGTTACGATACCATCGTCGGAGAACGAGGTTACCGTCTGAGCGGTGGAGAGAAGCAGCGCATTGCGCTGGCGCGGGTGATTTTGAAAGACCCGCGCATCTTGGTGCTTGACGAAGCTACCAGTCATCTGGACAGCGAGTCGGAAGTGCTGATTCAAGAAGCGCTGAAGCGGGTGTTTAAAGGGCGCACCTCGATTGTGATCGCCCATCGGCTGAGCACGATTTTGGCTGCTGATAAGATCCTGGTCCTCGACCGTGGACGGATTGTTGAGCAGGGAAATCATGCTCAACTCTTACAACAGAACGGCTTGTATGCCCACCTGTTCGAAACCCAATTTCGAGCTGCGATGCAAGTCCCTGCGCCCGGGCTCCCCTGAAACATAATTTTTCCAAATCTGGTCTTCATAATTCCTTAACACTCTTTTGCTATCCTTTCTTGCAGAAACAGACCAAATTGATTTTTATAAAAAGAAAGGAGTAACGATGACCCGCAAGAAAATGCTTACCATTGCCTTTTTGATCGGCATGGTTGCCGTATTGGGGGTGGGTGCTTTCACCTTTTTTAATGTGCGTGCCCAATCCAACAACGAGTCTTTGCCTGCTTGGAGCGGCGGTCCTCCCTTGCCCGGCTTTAAGGGACGAATGCCTGCCTTCGGCATGGGAGGTGAAGCTTTGGCTCAAGCATTGGGCATCCGCGTAGAAGAACTACAAGCTGCCCAACAAAAAGCCGCCGAAGCTGCCCTAGAGAAAGCGGTTGCCGAAGGCTTGATTACCCAGAAGCAGGCTGACTGGTTGCGATCCAACCCGCGCCGCTTTCCCGCTGGTCAACGCTTGTTCGCTTGGTTCAGTCAAAATGGCATTGACATGGACGCTTTGATGGCAGAGGCTTTAGGAATCAGCGTTGAACAATTGGCTGAAGCGCGCCAAAAAGCAGTTGAGATCGCCATTGAGCAGGCTGTAACCGAGGGAAAGATCACTCAAGAGCAAGCAGACCTGATGAAAGCACGGCGGGCCTTGTTCAGCAACCAAAATTTCATCAATGCCATGCGCTCCGCCTTTGAAGCAGCGGTTAAGAAAGCGGTGCAAGAAGGGGTGATCACCCAAGCACAGGCTGATCTGATCTTGAAACAGATGCAATCGCAGCCGAATTGGCAAGGGATGCCCGGCTTCGTGCCCCCGTTGCGCGGACATGCAGACGATGTTCCGCCTTTCGGCGACGAAATGCCTTTCCCCCTTGTCCCAGCACCCTGATTTGAGTCTGCGTAAAATCAGCCTAGGGCGGATGCAAATCCGTCCTAGGCCGCGCTTCGGCAAACCATGATGCAGTATAATCCATTCAGGTTTCTTGCTATGGCGAAGAAAATCTTGGTCGTTGACGATAAACTCGAAATTCGCAAGCTGCTCAAATCCTACTTCACCTCAGAGGGTTACGAAGTGGTGACCGCGGCAGATGGACAAGAAGCGCTCTTTGTCGCCCGCCATGAGAAGCCGGATGTGGTTCTGCTAGACCTAATGATGCCCGAAATGAACGGGTACGATTTTCTGCGAGCATTTAGCCGCGAATCCTCTACGCCCGTCATTGTTCTGACTGCCAAAGTAGAAGAGAGCGATAAGGTACTGGGTTTGGAACTTGGTGCTGATGATTATGTGGTCAAACCCTTTAGCCCGCGCGAGCTGGCTGCGCGGGTGCGGGCTGTGTTGCGGCGCATGGAGAAAGCCCAAAAGGAAATGCCCCAAATCCTGCGGGCTGGCGAAATTACGCTCGATTTGCAGGGCCACTATGCCAAGGTGCGCGATCAACTGGTAGACTTGACCCCTTCCGAGTTCGCCATTCTAGCAACCCTGATCAGCGCACCCGGGCGGGTTTTCAGCCGTTTGGAATTGCTCGAACGACTTCAGGGCGTTGCCTACGAAGGGTATGAACGTACCATAGACGTTCATATCCGCAATTTGCGCTCCAAAATTGAACCGGATGCCTCTAAACCACGCTATATCGAGACGGTTTATGGGGCGGGTTATCGCTTTGCACCTCAGGAGAAGCACGCTTAAACCCCGATGCGCTCGATTACGACCAAATTAATCCTGGCTTTTCTTTTGGTTGGCGTCAGCGGTGCTTTCATGGTCTCCCTCATTATTTGGCAGCGCACCCGTTCCGCTTTCGACCAGTTCGTGCTAACCCGCGAACAACAGGGATTATTGAGCTTGCTCATTCTTTACTATCAACAGAATGGGTCTTGGGCGGGAGTCGAGAGCGCCTTAAAGGAGTTTGATGAGTTCGCTCCGATGCCTTTGGTCAATCCTTCCCTCGCCATCCAAAGGCGTCCCTTTACCTTAGCCGATGTGCAAGGTGTGATCCTCTTCAGCCCTGACCGGCAACAAATCGGGAAGCGTCTCTCGCGAGCTGATCTGCGCCATGCGATTGCGCTTGAGCTAAATGGAGAACAGGTTGGATGGTTGGTCTTTATCCCGCCCCGTCAGCTTTTACAGCCTGGCTCCATTGAAGAGCGTTTCTTACGTACGGTGCGCGGTGCTACGGTCTTGAGTGCGATAGGCGCGAGCATCCTCGCTCTGGTTTTGGGAAGCCTGCTGGCTTTCGGATTAACGCGCGCCATCCACGAAATGAAAAGCGCTGCGCTCGACATTGCCCAAGGCAAATACGGTCGGCAGGTGAATGTGCGTAGCAAAGACGAATTGGGCGAATTGGCGCAAGCTTTCAATCAGATGAGCCGTCAATTAGAGAAAGCCATTCAAGTCCGCCGTCAAATGACTGCCGACATTGCGCACGACCTGCGCTCCCCGCTGACGGTCATCCAAGGCTATACCGAAGCTCTCAGCGATGGCAAGCTAGAGGGTAGTGAGGAAGTCTATCAAATCCTGCATCAAGAGACCCAACAACTCAGCCGTCTGATTGACGATCTCCGCTTGCTCTCTCTGGCAGATGCTGGCGAATTGCCGCTCGCCCTCCAAGCCATCGCGCCAAAAGTGTTGCTCGAACGCGCCCAAGCTCGTTTTCAAATCCAAGCTGCACACAAACAGGTTCAACTGCTGGTTGAGGCTCAAGAGCCCTTGGCGTCCATTCGGGTGGATTCGGAACGCATGGCACAGGTGCTCGATAACCTGATTCAGAATGCGCTCCGTTACACCTCTCCAGGCGGCACGATTTGGCTGCGCGCCGCCCAAGATGCCCAACGGGTCATGCTGCAAGTGTGTGATAACGGGGCCGGAATCGCCGAACAAGACCTGCCGCGCATCTTCGACCGTTTTTATCGCGCCGATCCGTCGCGCTCTCAAAACGGCGAGTCCGGCTTGGGTTTGGCGATCGTCAAGTCGTTGGTTGAAGTCCAAGGCGGGAGCATCGCCGTCCAAAGCGCGCTCGGCAAGGGAACGACCTTCACCATCACCTTCCCAAAGGAGAAATCGAACTTCGCATGAATTCGAACCGCTTGGTTTTGGCACTTTTGATTGTGGTTATTGCCTTTGGCGCTGCGTGTGGGGGTGTTTTTCTAGGCAGCTTCTTGGTCTTGCGCGCCGCTGAGAGCGGGCGCCTGACCTTGAACCTCCCTCAGCCTTCCTCCACCCCGTTTTTGCCGACCCCGCCTCTATCTGATCTCTCATCCCAACCCATCGACCTCAGAGAAGCGCAATCGCGCATTATCCAAACCGTGCAAAAAGTCAGCCCGGCGGTGGTTACTGTGGTGGGAGTCATTCCGGGCCAGATCACCATCTTTGGGCCCACCGGCGACCAAACTGTGAGCGGCAGTGGCGTCTTTATCTCAGCGGATGGCTATTTACTCACCAATCAACACGTGGTCGAAGATGTCGAGGAAGTGTCTGTTATCCTTGCCGATGGCACCCAGCAGCCGGCGCGCGTGGTGGGCACAGACCTCTACGCCGATTTGGCGGTTTTGAAAGTTGACAGTCCTCCACCAGCAGTAGCTGAGCTGGGCAATTCCGATTTGGTTGCGCCGGGAGAGTTGGTGATCGCCATTGGCTCACCCTTGGGGGATTTTCGCAATACTGTGACCCTTGGAGTGATCAGCGCTACCGGTCGTTCGATTGATACCGGGCAAGGATACCAAATCGAAAATCTCATTCAGACTGACGCAGCTATCAATCAAGGGAACTCGGGTGGCCCACTGGTCAACTTGGATGGACAAGTGATCGGGATTAATACCTTAATCGTGCGCTCAACGGGTTCAGGAGCGATTGCAGAGGGGTTGGGGTTTGCCATCCCGATCAATACTGCTCGGGAAGTGGCGGAGCAGATTATCCAAAAAGGGTATGTCTCCCGCCCGTATTTGGGCATTCGTTGGCAATTGGTGACACCTCGCGTGGCAGCTGTCTATAACCTAGGTGTCGAATGGGGCGTGTATATCACCCAAGTTTTCGCCGCTAGCCCGGCAAGCAAGGCCGGCCTGCGCCGTGGGGATATCATTGTGCAGATTGGCGATGTGAAACTGGATGAACGCCATTCGTACATCAATGCTCTCTATCGCTATCAGCCTGGCGATGAGATTTCCGTAGTCGTTTGGCGCGAGGGCCGCCTGCTCAGCGTGCAGGTGCGCCTCGAGGAAGTTCCAAGGCAATAAAACGCTTTTGTCATTGTCATGGGCTGGTGAGGCTTGTTCCTTGACCGTTCTAGGTGCTAAATTTTGGGTGTATGCCTCGCTCAGACCTCCCCAGCGGGTTTCGGTACGCTCGCTAGCGCTCGCTACTCAACCCGCTCTAGGCTTGCGGGTCGAGTAGGGCGTCAGCCCGTATCGAGACCCAGTGGCGGGTTTCGACGGGCTCAACCCAACGGGTTTCGGCAGGCTCAACCCGCTTTAGGC
>QEXX01000024.1 GCA_003130835.1 Anaerolineae bacterium
GAAGAACGATATGCCGAGAAGTTTTGGGAGGCCGTCGAAACCTTTTGGGAGAATCACCCTCCGTACTATGGCGTGAATTGGTTATCCGGGCAGGAAGTGGCTCTGCGCATAATGGCGTGGAGCTTTGGTTATCAGATTTTCCAGAATGCTTCAGCAAGCACGCTGCAGCGAAAGCGACATCTGCTAGAGGGGTTGGCGGTTCATGCGGCGCGCCTCCCTTGCACGCTGCGGTATGCGCTTGCGCAAAATAACAATCATCTGCTCAGTGAAGCGGTAGGATTGATGACCGCTGGGACGGTTCTGCAAGGACACCCGCTCTCTGAAGCTTGGTGGAAGGAGGGATGGACATGGTTCTTGAGTGGCATCCGTCGCCAGATTGCTGAAGACGGGACGTATGTGCAACATAGTGTGAACTATCATCGGCTCATGCTCCAATTAGCCCTGTGGGCGCGCTTGTTAGCTGTGCGAAAGGGATTTCCATTTCCAAACGATGTGATTGAACGTTTAGCCGAAGCTGCGAGGTGGTTATGGGATTGTTGCGAAGCAAGCAATGGCCGCGTTCCAAATTTAGGCCCAAATGACGGAGCTTATATCCAGCCCTTGAGCCAGACCCCATTCTACGATTACCGGGCGGTCCTTCAAGCGGCTTGGCGAGCATTTGTCGGTGAAACTCCGTTTCCGAAAGGCGAATGGGATGAAATGAGCCTTTGGTACGGAGTAGGGGATCAACCTGGCGCAATCTCTGAGACGCATCCGAAGCAGTCAGGCACTCTGATCCCAAAGCAGCGCCTATCCGTTCGCCGAAATTCATGGGTGCTACTGCGTTCCCAGAGCCAAGAGACATGGGCAGCTTTTCGTTGTCCCCGCTTTTTTTCGCGTCCCACCCACGCCGATCTTCTCCACTTTGATCTTTGGTGGCAAGGAATAAACCTTGCTCTGGATGCAGGCAGCTACCGATATACCGCAGCCCCGCCGTGGGAAAATACCCTTGCTGAAGCCTTTTACCATAATACGATTACCGTTGAGGGTCGCAACCCGATGACCAAAGCTGGCAAATTTCTTTGGCTGGATTGGGCAAAAACCGGACTCAGCGTGGGTCAAATTAGGGATACTGAAAATGATCTGACGGTGGTAGCAGAACACGATGGCTATCAGGCTAACGGCATCCGTTTGCAACGCCGCATTACCCTAAGGGAAAATCGCTTATGGATCATCCGTGATCGCGTCGATCCAACCTCTCTGAGAAAAAAGCCACACAACCCCTGGATTCGGTTGCATTGGCTGATCGTCTTGTGTGATTGGCACGCCTTTGAGGAAGAAAGTGGTTGGTGTATCCTTCTTCGTCTCCAAAATCAGGAGGTGCGTTTGAGATTCATTGTTCCAACTTGTTCTCAGTTGCGCATTGTAAAAGCGGGTAGGGTGCTTTTTGGAGAAGAGGAAGAGGTGCCAGTTTACGGTTATTGTTCGCCAACCTACAACTGCCTTGAAGAAGCGCTATCGGTACTCTTAGATGTGCGCTCCTCCTTGCCGCTTGAATTGCAAACGATTTGGGAATTGCCAAATTGAGGCGGGAATGAAGCTTCTTCTTATTCATCAAGCCTTTGCTGCGTTAGATGAGCCGGGCGGCACCCGCCATCACGAGTTGGCGCGCTTCTTTGCCGAGCGTGGCCATCAGGTGGTGGTCATCACTAGCCCGATCAATTATATGACCGGCGCCAAGCAATCGGGCGAGAAAGTCGAACATATCAAAATGGGTGCTGGGGAAGTCCTGATTTATAGAGCACCCGTTTATGGGGCATTCCATCGGAGTTTTTTTCACCGAACCTTGAGTTTCATCAGCTTTATGATCTCTTCCCTCTGGTACGCTTTAAGAGTGAAGGATGTGGAGGTGGTCTGGGCTACCTCGCCGCCCATTTTTCAAGGGATCACAGCTTGGTTGGTGGCAAAACTAAGGCGAAAACCCATATTGTTTGAAGTGCGAGATCTGTGGCCGGCGTTTGCGGTTCAAGTGGGTGTGTTGAAGAATCGCCTTCTGATCGTTGCGTCTGAATGGTTGGAGCGGTTTTTACTTCGTCAGGCAGACCGAGTGGTCGTCAATTCTCCAGGCTTTGTTGCACATGTTTCCGAACGTGGTGCAAAGCATGTAGATGTCATCCCAAACGGGTCAGACCTTGACTTATTTGCTCTTCCTGAAGATGGGGACGAGTTTCGGCGCGCAAACGGGTTGGAAGGAAAGTTTGTGGTTTTGTACGCTGGGGCGCATGGACTCTCAAACGATTTAGATCAAGTCTTAGCTGCAGCAGAAGAGCTGCGCATGGCTTCAGAGATCGTCTTTGTGCTGGTTGGGGATGGCAAAGAAAAACCCCGTTTACAGCGTAAGGCAACCGATTTGGGATTGACCAATGTGGTTTTCCTACCTCCAGTAGCGAAGACGGCGATGGCAAAGGTGATTCATGGTGCAGATGTCTGCCTGGCGATCCTAAAACCTATCCCGCTATATGGGACGGTTTATCCCAATAAGGTATTCGACTATATGGCAGCAGGCAGAGCGGTGCTGCTGGCGATTCCCGGTGTCATTCGAGAAGTGATCGAAGAAAATCGAGCCGGCATTGCTATTCCACCCGGCGATTCACACGCGTTAGCAGAAGCTGTATTAGCTTTAGCGCATCAACGGGAGCTGGTTGCCGAGCTTGGCAAGAACGGACAAAGAGCGATTGAGACAAAGTTTAATCGCCGAAAATTGGCAGCCGATTTCCTGTCTATTTTTGAGGAATTGGCAAGCAAATCGGGTTAATTTTTATGGGTGATTTTTTCGTTGATATAGACTGGGGTGTTCCAGTGTTTTAATTTTGCGATGCGGCCGCGGATGGCGTTTTCAAAAGTTTCTCGCAAGGAAGCGGTAATCGGGCCCATCACTCCTGTTCCAATTGGACGATGGTCAACGCGGGTAACCGCAACGATTTGGGCGGCTGAGCCAGTTAAGAACAATTCCTCGCAAAGGTAGATTTCGGTGCGATCGATCGGACGTTCATAAACGGTTAAGTTCAACTCTCCTTGAGCCAATTCGATCACCGAACGGCGGGTGATCCCTTCTAGGATGTTGTCTGTGATTGGTGGGGTAACCAGTCTTCCATCCTTAACCATGAAGATGTTCATCGCACTGGCTTCGGATACATGACCTTCTTGAGTCAACACCAGAGCTTCATCGAAGCCAGCTAAAACGGCGTCGGTCTTGACAAAGGAGGAGTTGATATAGGCGCCGCTGATTTTTCCCCGCGCCGGTATGGCATTATCGTCAATCCGCCGCCAAGCTGAGAAAGTGACGTGAGCATTGGTATCATTTTTCAAGTATCGTTCAAAGGGCAGGGCGACAATGGCAATTTCATCGTGTAAATCGTGTAATCTGACCCCAATTACTTCATCCGCTTTATAAGCAATGGGGCGAATATAAATATCCTGACGGTAGTTTGACTGGCGAATCAGTTCGATGGTGACTTGGGTGAGACTTTCTGGCGTATGATCTAACTCCATCCGCAGCAGTTTTGCGGAGTTCAATTGTCTTTGATAATGGTCAAGCGGGCGAAAAAGGAATAATTGCTCTTGTTCCTGGTTCCAATAAGCCCGTAGTCCTCCAAAAACCGCTGTTCCGTAATTGAATCCGTGCGTTAAAACACTGATTTTTGCTTCGGGATAAGGGACAATCTTACCTTGAAAATACGCAAACAGGGGAATGGACATGCGAGAACACTCCTAGAAAAAACCAAATTGGATAGGTTTCCTTTGATTATACTCTTTCTTCTCGAGAGGTTGTGAGATTCCCGTCTATTCAAAGGGGAAACCTTGCAGTATGATTGGGGTTGTCTCATAAGGAAATATTTTGGAGGCGGATAAGATGAAACGTGCGGTCAGCATTAGTATTGGCTCGTCCAAGCGCGATAAACGAGTGGAAGTAGAGCTGTTGGGGGAGAAAGTGATCATTGAACGCATTGGAACGGATGGTGATATGGAGAAAGCTGCGCGGCTCTATCAGGAGCTGGATGGAAAAGTAGATGCTTTTGGGGTAGGTGGTGCTGATTTAGGCGTCATGGTTGATCGAAAGTGGTACCCTTTGTATTCTGTGCAATCGATGGTGCGATATGTCAAGAAAACGCCCATTGTAGATGGGGCTGGCTTGAAAAATTCGTTAGAGTACCGCTTGGCGCCGTTTATCAATGAGCGCATTGGGGATTTTGTCAAGGAGCGCAAAGCATTTATCACGGTGGGAGTCGATCGTTGGGGCATGGCTTGTTCTTTCGCTGAGCATGGTTATGAGTGCATTTTTGGTGATATGATGTTTGCCTTGGGGTTACCGTTCCCCATCCGTAAGACTGCGACGTTGAAAGTTTTAGCCGCTATCTTAATGCCAATTGCCGGACGTCTGCCTTTTGAATGGCTATACCCTACCGGCGAAAAGCAAGAACAACGTATCCCAAAATGGGAGAAGTATTACCTCTGGGCAACCGTGATCGCGGGAGATTGTCACTATGTCAAACGGCACATGCCCGAGCGATTGGATGGCAAGGTGATCGCGACCAACACGACCACGGCGGCAGATGTAGAACTGTTCCGTCAAGCGGGGGTGAAATATCTGGTCACATCTACTCCAATTTTGGATGGACGTTCTTTCGGCACGAATATGATGGAGGCGGCTTTGATTGCAGCCAGTGGAAAAGGACGAAAATTAACGATCGAAGAGTTAAATGAGCTATTGGACCAACTCGGTTTACAACCCCAACTTCAGGAGTTAAATTAATGTTACCAGCCATTGTGACTGCCGGAGGCATCCCGAAAGCAGGGGAACCCCTTTATCCTTTGTCCAAGGGGATAGAAAAGGCATTATTGCCGATTGCTGGAAAACCCATGATTCGGTGGGTGTTGGAAGCGTTAGAGGATGCTTCGAAGATCAATGCAGTACTTGTTGTAGGGGTAGAGTTGCCTGAAACCATGCAGACTTCGAAAGTGCGGGCTATCCTCCCAAATCAGGAGGATATGCTTGCCAATATTCTTGCTGGGATGAGGAAACTCTTGGAGATTGATCCAGCGGCTCATCATGTGGTATTGGTTTCTTCGGATATCCCTGCGATCACCGGCGAAATGGTAGATTGGTTGGTACAAACTACTATGCAGACTGATGAGGATGTCTATTACACGGTTATTGAACGGCATGTAATGGAAGCGAAGTACCCGCTGTCGCGCCGATCGTACACCCGCTTGAAGGATATCGAGGTGTGCGGCGGCGATATGAACGTGGTCCGGGCAACGCTTGCGGCAGAAAATCAAGCGATGTGGCAAAAGATCATCGCGGCTCGGAAAAACGTGTTTAAACAGGCTGCGTTAATTGGTTTGGATACCTTGCTCTTACTGCTGATTCGACAGATCACCCTTGATCAAGCGGTGCGCACGGTTGCCTCAAGGATGAAAATAAGCGGGCGAGCCATTGTCTGTCCGTATGCAGAGATTGGAATGGATATCGATAAACCGCATCAGTTTGAAATTGTTGAAGCAGATTTACTCCAACGTCTAAGGGAACGCCAGACAGCATGAAACCGTGGATGGAATGGGATGCGCGACTGAGCGAAAAACTGCGCATAGACAATGGTCACATTTGGTTGAAGAAAGGGGCGGCGGTCTTTGCGCATTCGGGGGATTCGTGGTTTTGGCTTTTGGGTTTGATCCTGGTTGGCATTTTCTTTCCTAACTTTAGGAGGCTTGCCATCCTTTATGGTGGGTTGATTCTCCTGTTGGCTGTAATGGTCTTGGGAATCAAGTTCTCGGTCAAGCGTCAAAGGCCCCAAGGGGACTGGGGGGCAATCTATCGGCGTACCGACCCGCACTCTTTTCCTTCTGGTCATGCGGCGCGGGCAACCTTGTTAGCCGTCTTAGGAATCGGGTTTGGACCTCCGCTGTGGGGAATCGCTCTCTTGATCTGGGCGCCGCTGGTCAGCCTTTCGCGAGTGGCTTTGGGGCTTCATTATCTCTCGGATGTCCTAGCCGGGGCGCTGTTGGGTGCTCTGGTTGCACTCCTTAGTATATGGTGGTTTGGCTAGGTTGCAGAGAAAGGGATTTTTGATAATTCGCGTTTGAAGTTTTCTAGGATTTCGATTGGGGTGGGATCGACACCATAAGCGATCGCTAGATAGTAGGAAATATAATCGCCTAGCAATAAGCTTGTCCAGAGATGAGCCAACGGCGTGTCTCCTTCTGCGTCGATAAAATCGGTGCCCAAGCCTTGCAACATAAACTCGCGTTTGGTCATTTCTATACGCTGCCGATGGCGTGGATGGAGGAATGGAGAGCGCAAAAAGAGGGCAACGACTTGGCTCAACAACGCTTCTGGATTTTGGGTGCTCGTTAGGGTGTTGTGATTCGCTTCGGGGATTTCTTCAAATTGCGCCCATGCCTTAGCAAGCTCGTTAATTTGCGTCTTCCAGCGGCGTGCCACCGGCGCGAGAAATCCAGCCCCAAAAACCGAGACCCATCTACCGATCAATTGCCCGGCCATCCTTTTCGCCGCATTCTGCACGGTAGGCACTTCGGGATCAAGTTTTTTTTGTAAAGCAGACATGGCTTGAACAGCACTTTCAAGCTCTTTTGTTGGATCAGGAATAACTTGCAAACGGTACAACAGGGCTAAGATCAGGCTGAAAGAATATCCGACTGCGGCGCGGGGTTGGCCTTGGTAGTTGTATTTCCAGAGGGGAAAGTTAATTTGTTCCGCAAGGTCTGCCAATTTTCCACCAGTCGCAATGCCAATGAGACTACAGTGGCGTTGATGGGCGATCTCAAGCGCGGTGAGCACCTCTTCGGTGTTGCCAGAATGGGAGGAACCCACGACAAGGACAGAAGTACCGCTTGCCCAAGCCGGAAGTTCATAATCTCGAATTAAAGTAAAGGGGATGGAGAGTTGGTTGTTTACGTAGTGCTGGGCCAAATCAGCTCCGATTGCCGAGCCACCCACTCCAACAACGATGATGTGCCTTAAGGAGTCCAATTTTGGCAACGCTTGGTTAAGTCCCAACTGCCAACCGTTACTCAATTGATCGGCAAGATGTTGAAGGTGCCAGAGCATATTCTGCTGATCATAGCGCGGATAAATGCTTTGGTCATCCAAAAGCATCCTTTCCTCCTGGA
>QEXX01000025.1 GCA_003130835.1 Anaerolineae bacterium
GAGAACCCTGACCTGCGCAAACGCATAGGGGAAACCGCTTATACCGATGTGATGCAACGCTACTCTCCGTGGGTAAGAGCTCAAGAAGCAGTGCAACTCTTAAACTCAGTCGTGCATACTCTCCGTCCCACTTGGCAGACATTTCCCGAAGCTCGCCTCTTCCCGATCGACACCCCATTAGAATTTCGGCAATATTGGATTAGCGCAGAGATAGAGAGGCATCCGACTTTATGGGCACGCGGGGTTTACACCCTGAAGACCCGCGGCTTGATCATCTTGCTTCAAGAAATTTGGATCTATCTGCGCCGGCTTCTGGCACCCGTCTTTCCGTTTGGTTAGTAGCAAGTGTTATCTTCCTGGTCACTGGCGTTTAGCGGAGAAAAATCCACGAATTTTACCGATCAATTGAATCAACCGCCAAGAACGGCTGTTTAAGATGGCATCTAAATGCTGACTACGCACTTCGAGCTGTTGGAGATAACCTTGTATCCTATGGATATCCTCGCGTAGAGCGCTTATATATTCGTCTTTTTGCCTGGACCGCTCACGTAATTGCTCTGCAAAGCGCCTTAACGCCTTGATTTCTGGGTCTTGTGCATTTGTCACGTGGTGATACTTATGGTTGGTTGTTGTATAAATAACTTCCCATTCGCTTAAGTGAAGACGCATCCAACCATAGGTGCTTAGGGTTTCATGAGCAGCTATTGAAATCGAGGTGCGTAAAGCAGTGTCTGCTATTAATTTGGTAAGAGCCTTGTACCAATCCCGCTGATCAGAAACCAAAAAACCATTGTCTCCGTTCCTGACCACTGACCGATAAGGCTCTAAATCACTGAATACCCCTGCTCCACCAACAGCTGCATATTCCCAATACTTAATAGAGCTTTTACACCGATTAAAAATCGTGTCTTGTAATGGGGCTAACCAAATATCTGCTTGGGCTTTTGAAAATTCACCAATAAATTCCCGATAATCGATTTTTTCATCAAGGTAATGGATGTATACATGCCCGTTGAGCGATTGTGATGGTTTACAGCCCCAAAAATGAAACTCTACCTCATCCCCCCAATCATCGGTGATTTTGTTAAGAACAGGATAAATGAAATCCAAATCGGGAATATGCGTCATCCCCCCCATATATCCAATCCGCACCCGATTCCCGTTTGCACGTTTTTTTTGTCCTTCTGCAAATTTCCAAAGCGAATCAGGGAGAAAAGCTGGCCACACTTTAATATCATGATTGAAAATTGAGAAGATTTGCCTTAGCAATTCTGACGAAACTACGACTCTGTCAGCATCCATGATTCCAATCAGTATATCCTCCAAAGCGGGGCGATACCAATCTACACAGGGATGATCAGGAGGTAAAGCAATCAACAAGTCATCAATTTCATAGATAATAGGCTTCTGATAGGAGCGGGCCTTTTCAATGACCTTTTGATAAGAGTCTCGCCAATGGGGGAATACACGCTGAATGATTACAAAGTCGGCTTCACGAACGAATTCATCCTGTACGTTACTACCTTCTCTACCTTGGATAACTTCCCAACCCAATAACTGTGCTGGAGATCGGAAGCGAAGGTGGGTTAGTGCATGATCCCATGGCTCAAGTGTGTAAACAACTAGCACCTTTTTGTCTTTTTTTATTACCATTATGCCTATCCAAATCTTGGAAATAGTCTTAACCGTTTAGCAACCACCGACCATTGAGTGTTAGATATCCATATCTTTCCTCACTATTTTTATTTCTGATGACTCTAATCTGATATCCCTGGTCATGATCATCATACATCTCCGAGTCGTTTACATTATGCACCGCCACGCTTACCTTATACAATCCTTCCAATAGCGGCAAACGCTCAACCTCATAGAGTACCGAACCCTTGCCCTCCACTCGTCCTAGGTCTAAACCGGCGAATTGGGTGTTCGGGCCGGTAATGTGTGTCCCATCGTTGTGGTGAATTGCCATGCCAAAGACGGGCGAATCGATCGGCTCATGCGCTTCATATTCCATCCGCAGGGCAAAATAATCCCCAGTTTGAAAGATGTTTTTCGGCTGGCCGTTTTCGTCCAAGAATTCCACTTTGGTAATTTCAATTTTGCGATTGCCCCAGCGCCAGGGTTGTTCTTCGGTTTGCGCTTCGGCAAGGCGCACTTCTTCGCGTTGACGAATGCGCCCCAAATAACGATCCACCACCCGGGCGGCGCTGCCTGAGGCGACAATCTGCCCATGACTGAGAAAGATTGCCCGTTGACACATCGTCTCAACCCGCCCAATATCATGGGTAACCAACAAAATAGTAGTCCCTTGCGCTTGAAAACTCTGAATGCGCTCAAAGGAGCGGGTCTGAAATTCGGTGTCGCCGACGCTGAGGATTTCATCCACGATGAGGATTTCCGGGCGCTCATCAGTGGCTACCGCAAAACCGAGCCGCGCCACCATGCCGGAGGAGTAGGTGCGCAAGGGGGCATCGATGAAATCCTTTAAGCCGGCAAACTCGACAATGCGCTCAACCCGCTTTTCCATTTCTCGTTTGGAAAAGCCCAAAATCGCCCCGTTGAGGAAGATGTTCTCCCGCCCGGTCAGCTCAAAATCAAAACCGGCTCCCAATTCGAGCAGTGGAGCGACTTTCCCCACCACGCGCACGCGCCCTTTGGTCGGTCTCAGCACGCGGGAAACTACTTTTAGCAAGGTGCTCTTTCCCGCCCCGTTGGGTCCAATGATGCCAAAAACTTCGCCAGGGTAGACCTCTATGTTGATATTCTGCAACGCCCAAAAGGTCTGATGCTTGACCTGCCCGCGCAGGGAGCGGATGACATACTCCTTGAGAGTGGGAATTTTCTCACTGGGTAAGCGATAACGAACCCCCACGTCTTCCAAGAGAATCACCGGTGCTTTCGCTTGTTGCGAGGGAGCAAGATCAGATGCGGTAGGCAAATTCGTCCACCTTGCGGGTAAAGATGATCCATCCAGCGACAAGCGTGATCAACCCTAAGGCAAAAGCCAATCCCCATAAGGTTGTAGAGGGCATTGTCCCATCGTAAATCAACGCCCGAAAGATTTGCAGCAGATGCACCAAGGGGTTCAGTCGAAAGAGGGGCAAAAAACGCTCGGGCAGGATGCTAAGCGGGTAAATAATCGGCGTCAGATAAAACCAAACCGACAAAAGTACGTTGAAGATATAGACCATATCCACGAAGAACACAGCGATAGTAGAAAGCAATAACCCAAAGCCTAAGGTGAACATGCCCAAGATGAGAATCGCTAAGGGCAAAGCAAGCAAGTTCGGCGTAAAGGGATGCCTCAGAAGGAGCATCACCACCGCTAAGGGGATCAGGGCTAACAAATAGTTGATCAACCCATTTCCAACCACAGCGACCGCGAAAATCGTGCGCGGGATATAAATGCGTTTGAGTAAATTGCTGCCCCACACTAGGGTTTCCATTGCATCATTGGTGGACTGCGCAAAGAAGTTCCAAAACAGCAAGCCGCTAAGGATATAGATGGCGTAATTGGGGACGTTAAAGCGGAAAATTTGCGAGAAAGCGATGGTCAAGACCAGCGTATTCAGCA
>QEXX01000026.1 GCA_003130835.1 Anaerolineae bacterium
CTCTGCAGGATTCTACGATTTTCAATTTGCCCTTTATGATGCCGAGAGCAATGGAAGCTTACTTTGGTCTGAGGTTCAGGAGCAGATCGAGGTAACTGCAGGAAACTTTAACGTCTTCCTCGGGAGTGGCGTGCCTCTGCCTGAGGGGATCTTTGCCCGGCAGGAACTATGGTTGGAGGTTGCCGTCCGCCAAAGTGGAGAAACTGAGTTCGCCTACCTTTCGCCGCGCCAGCGATTCAGCGCGCCATCCAATGCACAGTCCATCGATGGACCGGCGCAATCTAATAGCCTCTCCTGTGAACACACTCACTTTGGTGAAAGTTGGAGCGGGACAGGCTTAGCTGGTTTGCTGATTCATACCCCCAGTGGCAACCTGGGTGGCGCACTCTATGGAAAAACCGGCGGGATTGGCTATGGTGTTGTTGGTCAACAAGATGTGACTTCGAGTATTGCAGGAGGAGGTGTCGCCGGTTTCAGTGACTCTGCCTCCGGATATGCAGGGTACTTCGAAAATAACGGCGGAGGGATAGGTGTATCCGCAAAAAGCAACACCAACTATGGGATACGTGGTGAGTCCGGTAGCGGTGTGGGGGTATTTGGCAAGAGCAATAGCCATGATGGCATCAGAGGTGAGTCTGCAGGAACTGGTAAAAGTGGTGTATATGGTTACAACAGCCAAAACGGTTACGGCGTGTTCGGACGCAGTACAAATGATTTTGGCATCGGAGCTGTAGGGGTGGATGCGACTCCTTATGACACTCTTGGTGATCTTTGGTTGGGAGGAGACTACGGGGAAATTTACGCAGAAGGGTACATGGATCTATTTAGTAATCGTGATATTTTTCTTGACTTAGATGATGACAATAATGAATCCAACGCCTGTTTCAAGATTTTTAATGGTGGAAATTCCGTGATCAGCCAAACATGTGAAAATGGCACTAAGAGCGCGGTGTTACAGACTAGGGATTACGAACAACGCGCCGTCTATGTTATCGAAAGCCCGGAGGTCTGGCTGCAGGATTTTGGCACGGCAACACTGCAAGATGGACAGGTTACCGTGACCTTTGAAACTATCTTCGCTCAAACGATTAACACCGAGCTGGATTATCATGTCCAACTGACCCCGCTTTGCCAAGAGCCGCTCATCCTCTTTGTTGTTGCTAAAAATAAGAATGGCTTTACGGTGAAAGGAGTGGGGCTGGATGGCAGTCCTTCTAGTTGCAGCTTCGATTACAGTGTTACGGCGAAAAGGCTGGGCGTGGAAGAATTGCGTCTCGAAGAGGTATCAACTGAACGGTAGGAGGCTGGAGATGAAACGATATAGGATCTATTTGGTTGCTATTCTCTTCCACATCGCAATGGGTGGATTAGCTTTTGTCCCCTCCTTTTCCTTTGCAAGGGATCAGAGCGCGTTTGCCTACCGAGGAACCTCCGTCCAGATGTATCACCTTTCCGGTGCGGTTTGGCAAGTGCAAGGCGCTTCCCGTGGTGGCGGTTACCAGTTGTTTACTCAGCCACTTACCCCCGCTGGCACGGGGACGCAATGCTGCTGTACTTATTTGCCTTGCCTATTGAAGAAACCGTAACTGAACCGGCAAAGCGAGGGGTGTCCTTTGATGCCCCTCTTATCGCTTTACTATCCTTACCGAGAGATAAGGGAAGTTTTTTCCGTTGTGGCTTTAATTTACATCCGAGATGAAAATGTTTAGGGTGTTTCTCTCATGCTTAGGGCTTCCACTCATCATCCTGCTTTGCTCGCTGAGCAATAGAACGCTTGCTGCTAAGTTGCGTGCTATACCGCTCTCCACCACTCTCGCATCGTATAACGCTGATATTCCTTTCCAACCGAGTCCATTGCCAAGTTTACCTCCTCAAGGCGAAGGTAATGTTCCCCCATCTTCCACCCATGTAAAAGAAAAAGCCTATTACGTTGCCCCGTATGGAAACGACAATAACCCCGGCACATGGGAGATGCCCTGGCGTACAGTCCAAAAAGCGGCCGATACTCTCGTTGCCGGCGACACGGTCTATCTCCGCCAAGGTGTTTATTCAGAACGCGTCCGTCTTCAAAATACAGGGGAGCCCGGCAAAGAAATCATATATATGGCTTATCCCGGTGAGATAGCAGTCATTGATGGAGAGAAGATACCCTTGCCGGACGACCTAGTGGGATTGTTCGAAATTGTTGATCAGAGATACATTCGGATTAACGGACTACACGTGAGCAATAGTGGTCCTTATGCCGACAATGCTGCTGTTTTGATCGTCAACTCAGAGTACATTACGGTAGAAAACAGCACGACATTCAACACGGCTTCATCCGGAGTTGGGGTGTGGAACAGCCGAGAGATTGTGATTGCCAACAATAAAGTTGAGCGAGCCGGGATCGGTGGCGGTCAAGAATGTATCACCCTGGCTGGAAGCAGCGACTTTGAGGTGCAAGAAAATCTCGTTATCGATTGTCAAAAAGAAGGTATTGATGTGAAAGATGGTTCGTTCCATGGGACGATCGTCCGTAATGTGGTTGACCATCCGAGGGCGGTGGGTATTTATGTGGACGCCTGGGATAAACCCACGCATGATATAACCGTTTCCCGCAATATTGTCTTTGGGTCGGTTGAGAGCAGTGGCTTTACCCTTGCTTCTGAGATGGGAGGTCTTCTGACCAACATTCGCTTGGAGAACAATCTTGCCTATCGCAATTACACCTATGGGATTGAAGTCTCAAGATGTTGTTCCGGTAGTCATCCCATGGAAGGAATTTTCCTGATTAATAATACACTTTATAGAAATGGGGTTGATTGGGGTGGAGGTATTATCCAAGATAATCATCAAGCCGAAAATGTCCTTGTCCGCAATAATATCGTCAGTCAGAACCTTACCTTCCAGATTGCCGTTGCTGCTGATGTGCCTGCTGAGTCTGCTACAATCGATCATAATTTGATTGACGGATACCGCGGATACGAAGATGAAGTTTACGGAGAAGATTATCTTGAAGGAGATGCTGGTTTTGTCGATCCCGCTATGTTAGATCTTCATCTTACTTCTACCTCAATAGCAATCGATCAAGGTTCTCAACTTGCGGCTCCATCGGTAGATTTTGATGGCGATCTTCGACCTGTTGGCAATGGCTACGATATTGGTGCAGATGAATGGCAGGGAAAGGTTTATTTGCCCATTGTCGGTAAGATGGATGTTTTTTTAAGGGGGTTGCTATTTGCTATCCCGTTTATCCTCCTACTCATCCCAACCATCCTGTGTTTTTAATACCATCCATCCTGTAGTTTATCATCCTATCTATCCTATCCCTCCTGTTAATTCATCATCCTGTTTATCGATAAAACTCCCATACCGCTGGCAGCACCTCATAGAGGCCGGTTTGTAAGAAGCCGAGGTTGGTTGCCAACCAAACCGGGACATTGCTCGCAGGGGGCAAGGGGATCACAGCGCGAAAATCCACTTCACGCCCATTGATGCGATAGCGGTAGTTTCCTAAGTCTTCTGTCAGAACCTCTTGTTCTAAAAAGAGACGTAATTCCTCCCGTTCGTGAGCGGATAACCAATGAGGCGGGTCGGAAGTGCTGCGAAAGCCGCAGATCAATGCTAAATCTCTCATCCAATGGCGCTGTTCGGCGCTGAGGGCGTTGTATTTTGAGCGAAAATACACCACATCTGGGTCAATGTCGATCAACGGCTTGAGCCACAAGCGATGCAAGCAGGTGCGGATAGCATTTTGGGTGCTGGGATGGTTGGGATTGTTCAACCAAGCGCTGAACGGTTTGTTCAACCAGTATGGGGTGACATCTGGGCCGATGCGAATGCCATCACACAGGCCAAGGCAAGGCAAGATTGGAGCACCACAAGCAAGGAGGTAAGCTTCAGGGGCAGCGCCGCGGATGACTTGCAAGGCTTGCCGAAAAGCCGCTTCTCTGGGCATCTCCTGATGGCGCTTGCCTGGCAAGGCTGCTGCATAGAGGAAATCGAGCTTGAGGTAAGAATATCCCCATTCTGTTACACGGCGAATGGTTTTCTCTAGCCATTCTAGGACTGCCGGATGGGTTACATCTAAGGCATACGTCATCCCGCTCCAATTTCGACCAGCAAACACGGGCTTTCCCTGATCATCTAGAAGCAGCCAATCCTTGTGGTCTTTAAGAATGGTAGAGTCCGCTGTGACAATGAAAGGGGAGAGCCACAGACCAGCCCGTCGCCCACTTGCCTGAATACGGGCAGCCAAGTCGGCCATACCGCTTGGAAACTTATAATTTGCTTCCCAATCGCCGCTGCTGATTTGCCAGCCATCGTCAAGTTGAATCACATCGAAGGGTAAGTCTCTGAGATCCTCCAAGATGCGGTGCAACAGTTCTTCTTTGATAAACCGGTACAAACTGTACCAGGAGCACCACACGCGCGGCGACTTGCGTTGTGAAGAACAGGAAAATTTTTGGCACAAAGCTTGAGTGTATTGGTTAAAAACATCACGCTCTGTGCCCCGCACAAGCAGCCAATCGCCAGCGCCTGCCTCGGAAAATGCCACCAAGCGATTCCCTTCCAAGTGAAGCCGTGCGCCGAAATCCAAACCTCCAACCAATACGATATCATCAACACTGATTTGCAGGGCTGCCACCCAGGCGCTGGTGTGTTTGTCGCTCAGCGCATAGCGTGGGTCTTCATCTTTGACGCGGAACTGAACGGCACGTACCGGCAGGGCAGGTGTTTGTGGATCAATCCAGCCGCTAAACGTCCAGGATTGCCAGCCATGCCGGTAAAAGCGTTGCGGGGGCTCAGGGAATTCGAGCAGAAACCGCTCGGCAGAAAAACGCTGGGCAGGTGAGTTAGGGGTAGGGATGGTTATGGTTTGCATGGCTCAATTATGAACGGAAAAAGTGATTTGGAAAAGGGATTTGGAGAATAACCTAAGGAAGATGCAAGGTGCCCCGGATCGGCAGGTCTGCAACTGGGGAGAATTTCTGATGAAAGATTAACTTTTGGCGTGGCATAATCAGAGTATTATGGTAAAAATTAGTAAAATGTTTCTTGGCTAGAAGTGAAGTGATTGAACAAAACTTTGGGCACACAATGCGCAAAGGGCTTAAGCCAATATCTGAGTGCTGTTTGTGCGATGAACCCTACCCAATGACGATGATTGCCATGGAGAGGCCAAAATGACATCCTCAAGTTGGAAAACTGTCCCGATTCAGTCTTCTGAAATTACCCCCAAACACCTGTATCTGCGGCGGCGGGAATTCCTCAAGCTAGGCACCGTTGGCGCTGCAGCGGCTATCGTGGCAGCCTGTAGCGGCTCTGCGGATTCTACGTCAGAGGTGCTCCCTTCTGCGACGCGCATTCCTCAGATAGGCAAGGATGAATACGGCGATCCGCTTACGCCTTACGAAGCGATCACTAACTATAACAACTACTATGAGTTCTCCACCAACAAAGAAGCGGTTGCCAAGTTGGCAAAGAACTTTCAAACTCGCCCGTGGACGCTAGAGGTTGGCGGGCTAGTCGCCAAGCCGCGCCAATTTGACATTGAAGACATCCTCCAGAAATATCCCCAAGAAGAGCGCATCTATCGACTGCGTTGCGTCGAAGGGTGGTCGATGGTCATCCCATGGTTGGGGTTTCCACTGGCGAAACTGCTGAAGGAGGTGGAACCGTTAGGTTCTGCCCGCTACGTTCGTTTCATCTCCGTTGCGCGTCCAGAAGAAATGCCGGGCATGCGCTCAAGTTTTTACCCGTGGCCCTATCAAGAGGGATTGCGCTTGGACGAAGCGATGCATGATCTGACAATCCTTGCTTTAGGATTGTACGGAGAGTTGCTTCCCAATCAAAACGGGGCACCGATTCGATTGGTTGTGCCGTGGAAATATGGCTTCAAGAGCGCCAAGGCAATCGTCAAAATTGAGCTTACCGAACAACAACCACAAACGTTTTGGAATCTGATTGCCCCGCATGAATATGGTTTTTATTCCAATGTCAATCCACAGAAGCCACATCCTCGCTGGTCGCAAGCCACCGAGCGGCGCATTGGAGAGAGCGGTCGTCGCCCAACCTTGATGTTCAACGGTTATGCCGAGCAGGTTGCCCATCTCTATAGCGGCATGGATTTGATGCAAGCGTATTGATGATCATTCACTCGCGTGAATTCTTAATAGACGAGCTTTGTCGAAATTTGGAAGCTCAATGCCCCTGGCGGTGAAATCATTTGTCCAGGAAAGTTGGCGCAGTGCAAAGAACTTTCCTCAGCGCTGCAAGATAACTGAGGGGAAGTTCTGGCTGCAATCAGAGGCAGGGTATAATGAAATTTGTTGGAGCGAAGGACAAACCCGATGGACAGACAAAGGATTCCATCAGGCTTTTCTCCTCAATCACTTTCCTCACAGGATGTCTGCTATTAGATGAACAACTTGTTCATGAGCCTCTCCTTGGTCTATTTCTCTCATCTCCTCGCCACCGTGGTCTGGATCGGTGGCTTGACGGTGGCTGCGCTTTTCCTCCTCCCGATTGCCAACCAAACCCTAGAGGCAAGCGCTTACGCACGCTTTCTGGAACGCTTTCGCAAACGATTTAACCCCTTGGCTTGGCTTTGCTTGGCGGTGCTGGTGGGGAGCGGACTTTTCCAAATGAGCGTCAGTCCCCAATATGAAGGGTTTTTGGTCATCCACAATCCTTGGTCGGTGGCGATTTTTCTCAAGCATATTGCCTTTGGCCTGATGACCGCTGTCAGTGCTTGGATGACGTGGGGAATCTTTCCCCAATTGAGCCGTTTGGCTTGGCAGCGCGCCCAGGGGCAAACCGAACAAGAAGCAGAGCGACTTTTCCGCAGTGAGCTGTTTTGGATGCGGGTCAATTGGGTGTTGAGTTTGGTTGTCCTGCTTTTGACGGCTGCAGCGCGGGTTGCAGCTTCTTAGCCCCTATCTCAAGTTTTGACTTGCTGTCTCAATGCGATGGAGGATTTCTGCGGCTTCAGTCTGCTCGGCGAAGTGGACGCGGCCATCTTCATCTACATGCGTAGGGAGAAAGCTGAAGTCTAAGAGTTGCTTTCCCTGAAAGCGCACCAGCAAGATAACGCCTTGCTGGTGATCGGTGAGGTCTTGATCGAAGACGAAATTCCCCAGCCCGTAGAAGACCAACACCCCATTGAGCGTTTGATACCCCTGGACGACGTGCGTGTGATTGCCAACGACCAGATCGGCACCGGCTGCCACGATCTTCTGGGCAAGGTTGCGCTGAATCCAAGTTGGTGTAGCTTGATCTTCCGGGCCCCAATGGGGCATGAAGATCACGACATCGCAGATCGACCGAGCAAGTTGGATGGCTCGGCGGATATTCTCATCGGTTAAGCGGGCAATGCCGGGTTTATTGGCTTCTGCAAAGACCCCACCTTGTTCCAGTTGACCAAGAGAGACAATCCCAAAGCGCACCCCGTTGGCGCTCAGAACGATGGGTTGCAAAGCTGAGGATTCATCCTTGCCTGCTCCCACGGTGAGAATACCGACTCGTTGGAAGTTTGCCAACGTCTCAAAAAAGGCTTGATCGCCGCAGGAGCTAATGCCACAATCTTTGATGTGGTTGGTGGCAACGCTCATGGCGTCGAAGCCAGCCCTTGCCAAAGCATCGGCGTTTTGCGGGTCTCCGACCAGAACGTAGGTGCGCACACAACCGGTGCGGGGGGCGATCTGGCTCAAGGTGGCATTGAAGGTGCCAATGGCGAAGTCGGCCGCTTGAATCACATGGCGCACTTCTTCGTAGGGATAGTCGTAATTTTGGGAGGCATCAATCGCTGCCTGTACACAGCGAGCCGGAACAATATTGCCGGTAAACAGCAGCGTGGTGATGGGTGGCGAAGTTGGCGTGGGAGAGGAGGGTGGCGTAGGTTGAGGATCGGTTGGCGCCGGCGGGGCGGGTTGGGTTGTTGAGATGGGTGAAATGGTTTGGGGGAGTATTGGAGTAGATAGCTTGGTGATGATCGCCTTGCTAGAGGGTGCCAAGAAACTTGATTGGGAAGGGGAACAAGCCCTTAAGAGGAGTAGGCCGATCAGGTAAAACCGAGAAAATCGCCGTTTCATCCTTGTGAAGGTTGCCTGCGAGAATCAGAGTTATTGCAACAATGTTTCGATTTCAGCCTTGACCAACGGATCGGTTTCCACTTGGAGGTGATCCTTAAGGGCTTGCTGAGCAATGGGCGCGCCAACTTGGGCGAGACTCCAGGCAAGGTGTTGGCGCACCAGAGGGTCTGGGTGGCTTTGAAGGGCTTGAATCAAGAACTCGGCTACCCTAGGTTGCAAACTCGGGTTTTGGCGGATTAGGTTCCCCAGCACGACGGCGCTATTGCGACTCAAACCGCGCCATTTCGGACGAGAAAGGGGGCTTAAGCGAAATTGTTGCTTAAACTCCGCCCGGCTGAGGGATAGGATTTCGACCAGAGGTAGCCTCGCCCGCTTGGGCTGGGGCAAAAACTCGGGGAATGACGGGGAGGCAGATACCCGCTGATTCCACGGGCACACTTGTTGGCAGATGTCACAGCCGAAAACCCAATCTCCAAGTTTGGCACGCAGTTCGCTAGGCAGGGTGCTTTTATGTTCGATGGTGAGATAAGAAAGGCAACGCCTAGCGTCTAGGGTGCGGTTGGGCAGGATACACTGGGTGGGGCAGGCTTGGATGCAGCGTTGACAGGTGCCACAGCGGTCGGGCAAGAAGGGCGGATCAGGCGGTAGGGGAAGATCGGTGAAGATTTCAGCTAGGAAGAGGTACGAGCCGAAGTGAGGGTGGATGAGGCAGGTGTTCTTTCCGATCCACCCTAAACCTGCTCTTTGAGCGAGTTCACGTTCCAGAATCGGGGCGCTATCGGTAAAGCAGCGATAGGCAATTGTCCGCTCGGCTTTTTCTTGGAGGCGCTGCATCAGGTCTTCCATGCGCTGGCGGAGGACGACATGATAGTCCTTGCCCCACGCATAAGCAGCCACCCTTCCGGATAATCCTTCGCTCCCGTCCCCTTTGCTTAAGGGCGAGGGAGTGCCATCTGGTCGAGAGAGCGAGGGGGAGGAGATGGGTGGTTCTTCTGCGCTGGATGAGGGGGGGCGATGGTCAATTTCATCCTCTTTGCTGCCTCTTCCGAAGGGCGAAGGGTAGTCTTCTTCTTTAGAGGATAGAGCCTGATGAAGTTGTTCCCGCCTCTCTGTGTTGGAGAGGGATAGAGGGGAAACGTCTTTTCCTCTCTCCCCTTGGGAGCGGGGCTGGGGGTGAGGGGGTGGGGCTGGATAACGCGCAGCCAAGACGATCACGCTCTGGCAGCCAGGCAACAATTCTGCCGGGTTGCTGCGCAAGTAAACCGAGCGTGGCTCTGCCATGTATCCCATTTCTCCATGATACCCCTGAGCTAACCACTTGGAATAGATGTCAAGATGCGGCGGCGGTTCGGAGGAAGTGATTCCCACCGCCGCAAAACCCAACTCCAGCGCGAGGGCTTTGATTGCTTGGGCTAACTCCTCAGCGTTCATCCATCCTTCATCATTGGCAGGTCAATTCGAAATTGACCACTGGTGAAGTGAGATCGATCGGAGTAAGAATGTGCAACCTTGCCCAACCGCTCATCGAACTGGTGATAGACAGTTCAAACTGGTTGCTGTAGACACCGGGTTGCAGGTTCTCGGTACGATCAGCAGGCAAAACAAGAGTTACCCCGGGTGTGCCTGAACCTGCTTCTAGCCGAAAGGTGACTGTGGTAGCTTGGTTGACAGTGAATTGGATGGGAAAGACAAAGGTATAGGGGCAAGAGCCACTATACGAGGCTGGATTGACGCTGATTGTGGGATTGCTCACCGCCAGCGGAGCAGTGGTGTTAGTTGGTGTGCTGGTCACACTTGGTGTCCCCGGTGTGGAGGTAGCGGGAGTCGGAGTGGGTCCGCTTGGTGTAGGCGAAGCGATCACGGTGCCATTGGCCGCGACGTTGATCCAAACGTAAAAAGCCTGGTCGGCATTTGGACCAAGACCGAAATTTTTGCCTTGTGGGTTACGAAGCATATAGTAACCGATATATTGCCCTGGCGCGCTGGGAGAAACCATTGGAACCGAAATGTCAACCGTTGCGTTGGGTGGCACGTCGTTCGGTAAGGGCACAGCCGAGGGGGCACCCATCTTTTCGCCACTGAAGAAAATCAGTGAGTAAGCTGTTGTCCAGGTCGTAACGCCCACATTTTTCAAACGCCAGGTCTTGGTGAAAGCCTGATTGGGGGCAAAGACCGTGCCATCAGGAACGGTGACATCGGCAACGAACTCAACTCGTTCAGCAGCCGTTGTACCTGATGGCAAGGTGGGAGCGACCGTGGTTGGGGGTGGGAGTGTAACGGTTGGTGTTGGGGATTCAGTGGGTGTTGGGATAGGGGTATCTGTTGGGATGGGGGTTGCCAATGCCAACTCAGTCATTTTGGCATTGGCGGTTTCGGCTGCGGCCGTCAAGACTGCTTGCGGGTCTGGTGTGGCTTCCTGACCACCACACCCTGCGATGAAGATGGTTGCAATCAGGATCAGTCTCCTGACAATGGTCTTTTGAACGTTCATGGTTTGCTCCTTCCTTTCAAATTAGGGACGTTCAATACGGGGTGAACTCCAAATTGCCCAATCACCACTCGCCTCGCCGTCCGCCAAGACAGCGAGCATGAATTGAACGGAATTGCCCTTCAAGCTCGAAAGATTTACCTCGACAGAGAGGAATTGCCCGTTACAGGTTTTTTCCCAGGTTTGGAGGGTGTTCAATTTGCCGTCAAGCAAGACATTCAAGCGAAATTTTACCCTTGAAGCGCCACAACTTCCACTGGGGGTCATAAATCCTACCCTTGCTCGGAAGCGGTCGCCGTTTTGCACCAGATAAGCCGGGAATGTGCCGGCGATGAATCCATTTTCGACTTGTTTTGGCACCGTGAGCAAGATGCGGCTGGAGGTCGCTCCGTTCTCTAAGGGAACACCCTCTTTGATTTTGGCGACGCCGTTGGGGTCTTCATCTGCACCGCCGAAATTGAGGTTGGTCTCAAAGACGTTTCCCGTACCGCTTTTCCATTCTGCTTGGGCGGCCTGTGCGAGAAAATCGAAGACCACTCCTTTGACGGTTGGAACTTTGATCTGCACATAGAAAGGATCGTTTTTCTCTCCGATTCCAAACACGATGTTTGAAGCGTTGCGCAATTTATACTCGGCTCGGTAGGTGCCTCCAACGCTAGGGGCGGTGAGGGTCACCGACACATCGATCATCTCGCCGCTGGCGACGTAACGCGGCAGTGGCACGGCCACTGGGCTGCCCATTGGTTCTCCGCCCGTCAGCACCAAGGCATATTGGGGTGACCAAGTGCAGGCACCGGCATTCTGCAAGCGCCAAGTTTTGACAAAGGTGCCGCCAGGCTCAATTTCGGTGTTGTCGGGGATGGTGACATCCTTGATGAAGCGCACTCGGTCGCAGGGCAAGGGAGTGCTGGTCGGCGGTGAAATTGTCACCGTTGGGCTTGGAGGTATGGGGGTTAGGGTTGGAACGGAGATTGGAAACAAGGTTGCCGTAGGGTTGAGTGTTATCGCCGGGGGGGATACCGTACTGCCGTAAACCTGAGCCATGACGGTTTGGGCGGCGGCCGTGCTTAAGGCGCTGTTTCCTAATGTGGGGGTGCTTGTGGCGCGCGGCATATTACAGGCTGCTAATCCTATCGCCGTCCACACAGCCAGCCAAAGCCTAAGCCAAAAACCGCAAAATTTTCTGTTCATAATGTGGAAAAGGGTGCATGAGTAGAGAGAGCTTTCCAAGCCCACGGGCTTTGGATCGCTCTCTACCCATAGGATTATTTTACCAACTTAAGGGGCAACAAATTTCACTGCTTTGAATTCACATTTTCCACCCAGAGCTTCTTCTGTACAAAGCGTTACCCCGGCTTTAAGCTGGTGATTGGCAGCCACGTTGCCGATGAAGCCGGCGATGTAAGCGCTCTCTCCGGCATCTAAGCTGTCGTTGCCGGGTGGACATTTCCCGGTTCCGCTCAAGAAAGGATTGTCATAACTGGTTGAGGACAGAATCGTATCGGTGGTTAAGTCGGTGATCTTGATTGCCACCGACTCGATAGCTTTGTTGCCGTTATTCTTGACCTTAAAGTAGGCATACCAATCGCCGCTGCATTTATGCTTGTCCGCATAAGTAATCTCAAAAGCGACTCCACTCGCTGGCAGGGTTGTGGTGGCGGTCGCCGGCGGAGGCGGAGGGGTATAGACGGGTAGCTCGATCGTTGCGCCAGTTACGCTGGTCGATCCTCCCCATACCCAACAGTAACTGCCCGGCCGATTGGGATTTTCGATGTACCACCACGTCGAGGTACTGTTGCGTCCGTAGACCAGGGCGGTTTGTCCGATGTTCAAGGCGCCAACCCTTTCGTAAATTGGTCCTGGACCTTTGCGGCAGTTGGTGTTCTGTTGAGCAGTGATGGTCGGTTGGGATGGCGTTGGGGTGAAGGGTAGCGTTGGGGTTACCGTAGGGGTCTCAGAGAACAGCGGCGTAAAGGTAAAGGTGGGGATGAGCGGGCCACCTTCTTGGGGAGGTTGTTCGGCAGGCAGGGTAGCCGTTGGTGGAATTTCCGGCGGTGCATTTTGGGTTAATTGTGCAGCAAGTGTTTCAGCAGCGGCGGTGTAGATCATCTCGACCGGTACTTGCGTTGGTTGGCTTTGCTGTGCAGCCGGCAGATTAATGCCACAGGCTAAAGCCACTAGGGCTAGAATGCTCAAAACCGTGAAAGGGCGAACCGTTTGTTTTTTCATACGAAGCCTCTCATTCTCCATCTTTGGCAAACGAAAAAACTCTTTTAGCGAGGAGTTCATATTATGAAACGCAATTTGCCATTGCTTTGTTCCCAAGCGAGGACTGTTGGCTAAAGTGGATTATAACCCGATTCGTGGAAGATTCCAAAAGCTCGCTGTTAATGACGATAAGGTCGCCGTTGAAAGAGAAGAGACCCTACAGGCAATCCCTAGCAGACCAGGTAGTGACGGAATACCGAGTTGGATTTCCCCGGCGGGGTGCTAACAAGCAAGCTGCCAAGCATCTAAGGAGCGATTTTTGAGGATAACGCTGAAATTCCATGCGGCTGCTTGCGGGCAAACCTGAGCGCGAAATTGTGCCTCTGTCCACTCATCCGTATATTCGGCAGCGAACACTGCTTTATCGTATTCGATAAACGGTCTTGCTTGGGCACACCAGCCTTGCACAAAACAATCTTCGGTAAGGATAAATTCAAAATGCGGGAGCAGATCTTCTACAAGGTAAGCAGCATTTTTCATCCCTATAGCAAGGCGGCGCTGATGGGCTTGCTCGGCAAGCCAGATGGCATAGCGCTTCTCATCTGCGACGGTAATGGGGAAGCCACTGTCATTGCTGCTAACCTCCATATTGTCGGGTTCGATGGCATCAAATCCTTTGGCTGCGCAGAGGTCCATGCGCGCTTGCAGGATGGGGGCAAGTTTGTCGATCTGGCGGATATCCAGCCATTTCTCGCCGGGCCAGCCTTGATAGTCTTTGCCGATCACTTCGGGGGGAAATTGGTCGGCGTCAGGCCGCCACTCTTCCCAAGAACCCACAGAGATATAACAGATCAATTTGACGTCCCGTTGCTTTAACTCGTTGATCACCGCTTGGTCGACATAGAGATCGACATCGTACACCTGAGCAGAGACAGCCGTTGAGGGGCGTTGGTCACTTAAGTCCCATTGCCAACTCAAACCAGGTTGGGGATGCCAAATCGGTGCGGTGCTCCCACTCTGGGTAACCAGCGGGAGATAGGTCTCCGCCTCGACCAATGGGCGCTCTTGCGGGGAGGCAAACACCGATGGAATGGCAGAGCTCTTGGTTGCAAAAGCTGTTGCGGGCGTTGTCAGCTTAACACCTGAGCTCTTTGGGGCGTTGCAGGTATACGTTGTCATCATCAGCACGACGATTGACAGGAGCTTAAGGAAACCTAAACGCATTGACTATCCATCCTTTCATATCCCAACCGATTATCCATAAACCCTAGGGCAGGTAGATCTCTAAATATCGCTTGGCTTGCTCGCCACTGGGGGTGTGAGGCGCAATTTCAACCGCTTTTTGGAATTGGGCGCGTGCCAAGGCGGTTTTCCCCTGGGAAAGATATGCGATTCCCAAATGCAGGATCGCTGGGGCATACCCCGCATCCAAACTCAGGGCGCGTTCCAGGGCTTCCTGCGCCGCTGACCAGTTTTCCAATCCCAGATAAACCTGACCGAGCAGATCCCAGCTTTCGGCATCTTGGGGCGTTTGGTAGGTCAATTCTATGACGAGGGGCAGGGCGCTTTCCTGCAGCCGATAACCATACTGGACGCAATAGAGAACCAACGCCTTGCGAGCAGTTTGCGAAACTGAGCTTTGGCTGATCCACTCGTATAAGATCTGCCAGCCGCCCTCCAAATCTCCTGTTTGGGCGAGCGCTTGCGCGTATTGTAAGCGCACGTTGAGGTCATGCGGGTAAAGCTGAAATGCCTGCTGCGCGCTTTGCAGGGCGAGCTGCGCCTCGCCAAGTTCTTGCCAGATCAGGGTCAAAAAGGCTAAAGCGAGCTGCGAACGAGGGTTTAACTGTAAGGCGTACTGAATCTCAGCCAAGCCTGGTTGTTCTGCCTGAGCGGTGTTCATGCGGCGGTCTTCTTGTTCGGAAAGATTTTGTCTCTTTAGCGGTGTGCTCTTAAAAGGGGCAGATAAACGAAAGCGAGCCAACCCCAAGTATGCCCAGGCTTCGGGAAAATCAGGGCGTTGTTCAACAGCGTGTTGAAAGGCGCGCTCTGCTAATTGCCACTCACCGAGCATTGCTAGCCCTCGTCCGCCATATAGATATTCCAGGGCTTTCTCAGAACTCGGCTGAGCAAGTTGTTCCAAGAGCACGGAAACCTGACCTTGATAACTGGCATCCAACTGGGCAGCGTTTTGGAGCGCCGGCAGGGCTTCCTCAGGGGACTCGGCTGCCAGAACTAAGCCCAAGCGATAGTGCCATTCGGCAGTTTCCGGTTGTGCAGCCGCCAACGCCTGCAGGATCGGCAAAGTTTGCTCGATGCGTCCTTGCTCGTAGTATAGTTTCAACAAGAGTGGATCAATCGCTTCGGTGGAGTAGCCTTTTTCAACCCATCCTTGACGGATGGACATGGCTGCATCGGGATCGTTGGAGGCGAGATAGGCTTGGGCAAGCAGCACTTGAGCTTGGTAAGTTAGCTGTCTTTCCTCTTGCAGAGGGGCGAGGATGGCGATGACTAGCGCCGAGTCGCCGACCTGCGCGGCGTTTTGGGCGGCTTTGATTTGCAAATCAACCTTATCCCAAAATAAAACCCGACTCGCTTGGCGATAAAGTTGAGCAGCGCTTTTGAAATCCCCTTGTTGTTCTGCCAACCGTGCCTGACGCAGGGCTGCGCTGCCGCGCTCGAAGGGGAAGAGCAAAGCGATCCCGATCAGCAAGGCAAGGATCGCCGCCAGATTCGGGAGAATCCCTTCATCTGCCTTCGCCCACGGCTTCCTCATGCAAGCGTTCCCATTCTTCTAACAGGCGGTCGATCTCGGCTTGCAGACGCACATATTCGTTGCCTAGCTTTTGGACTTGCGATGCCTCGGGGGGTGGGTTTTCTAGCTTGCGTTGCAGGATAGCCAACTCAGCTTCCCTTTTGGCGATCGAGTCTTCTAACTCTTGCAGCCGCAGAAGGCGCTGTCTTTCGGCGTTGTGGCGCTTCTTGCGCGGTGGAGACTCTGCCTTCGGCGCAGTTTGGGCGAGGGGGGCTTGAGTGGCTCTTTCTGCTTCCAGTTGTAGACGATATTCCGTGTAGCCTCCTTGAAAGACGCGCAAGCGGCGTTCTTCGGGGAGCACTTCCCAAATTTGGGTGGCAAGGGCATCGATCAGATAGCGGTCGTGGGAAACCAACAAGATCGTGCCGCGGTATTCGCTCAAGGCTTCTTGTAAAACCTCTTGAGATGGGATATCCAAATGGTTGGTGGGTTCGTCCAGTAAAAGTAAGTTGGCATCACTCAGGCAGAGTTTTGCCAACGCCAGACGCCCGCGCTCACCGCCGGAAAGGGTAGCAACCTGACGGAAGACATCCTCTCCGTAGAACTGAAACCGTGCCAGATAATTGCGCATTTCAGCGGGAAGCATCGCTGGAGCAACGGTTTCGATCTCTTGCAGCACGCTGTTTTCGGGTTTTAGCCCCTCATGGGCTTGGGCAAAATAAGCAATGTGCAGACTGGCGCCCAGGCGCACCTCGCCGCTGAATGGCGGCAAACTCCCCAGAATGGTTTTGAGGAAGGTGGTTTTGCCAGCTCCGTTCGGGCCAATCAGCGCTACGCATTCGCCGCGTTTCAAGATGAGGTCCGGCACTTCGATCAAGGGACGGCTTTCATCGGGATAACCGACCTGCAGATCAAAGGTGCGTAAAACCAAATCGCCCGAACGCTCCGCAGCGTTGAGGCGCAAACCCAACTTCGGCTGGCGTGGTTGGGTGATAGACAAAGCGTGAATGCGCCGCGTGACTTCTTCGACGCTCATCATTTGGCTGGTTGTACCGCTCTCGGCAGCAATTTGAGCCCATTGCTTTCCCTGAATTGCTTCCCAGCCCCCCCGCTCAATGGCTTCTAACCAACGGCTCAGGCGGCGCAGGCGACCCTTTGCCTGCAATACGTTTTGTCCAGAAATGTTGCGGCGGATATATTCCAGTTCTTTTTCCAGGCGCTCTTTTTCGGCTTCGAAAGCCAAGCGGCGGGCATTCCAGCGCTCCTCGCGTTGTTGCACATAGGCACTGTAATTGCCGCAATAAACCTCTATGCCTCGTTCGGACATCTCCCAGATGGTGTTGACGACGCGATCCAGAAAGTAGCGGTCATGGGAAACCATCAGGACGGCGCCGCTCCATTGGTTGAGATAGCCTTCCAACCACTCTACAGCTTGGAGATCAAGGTGGTTGGTGGGTTCATCGAGCACCAACAGGTCGGGTTTGGAAATCAATAAGCGAGCTAATACTGCCCGAGTGCGTTGCCCCCCGGAGAGTTGGGTTAACGGCCGCCAAAAGTCCTCCTCCCGAAAGCCCAAGCCCCGTAAGGTTTGTCGAATCACCAATTCATATTGGTAGCCTCCTTGATGTTCAAAGGCGGCTTGTAATGCTCCATAACGCTCCAGTAGATCGGGCGATGAATTGGGCTGGCTCATCTCCTTCTCTAAGCGGCGTAATTCTGCTTCCATTTGGAGGAGATCGGAGAGCGCTTCGAGACATTCTTCCCAAAGCGTGCGCTGACTTTCGAGTACCGTTTCTTGCGGAAGGTAGCCAATGCGGATATGGCGGGCACGCTGCACCGTGCCTTGACTGGGTTCTTCTAAGCCGATCAAGATGCGAATGAGAGTTGTCTTGCCAATCCCGTTCGGGCCGACGATGGCAATCCGTCCATTTGGCGGCACGCTAAGGGAGAGATTGGTAAACAAATCTCGCGCCCCGAAGGCTTTGGAGAGGTTCTGCGCCGTTAGGTACGACATGATGCGCTCATTATACCGTGATATAATCATCAGGCGATTTTGACAATTCTAGAATGATGATCTATGGAACCTTCGTCAAAAGAACAGCAACTTGCGAAGAAGACCAATTTGCTCATGATTGCCTTGATAGCTGCCTTTGGGGTGGCGGCGTTGTTGACCGCTTACTTGACCTTTATTGTCACCCGTGATTTGGTGACCTCATGGCAGATCACCAACTTACCCGGCATTAGTGTTAGCGGTGCGACGCCAACGCCTGATTTGAGCGGCATCATCACGGATCCGAATGCTCCGTTACAGATGGTTGGACCAACCCCCGAGCCATGGGATGGCGCCAGTCGCGTTAACTTGCTGGTGATGGGTTTGGATTACCGCGATTGGGCGGCCGGGGAAGGCGCGCCGCGCACGGATACGATGATCCTGTTTACTATCGATCCGCTCTCCAAGACGGCTGGCATCTTGAACATCCCGCGCGATCTCTGGGTAGCCATCCCAGGCTTTGGCTATGGCAAGATCAACACCGCCTATCAACTCGGTGAAGCCTATAAATTGCCGGGCGGTGGGCCGGAACTAGCCATGAAAACCGTGGAAGGGCTGATCGGCGTGCCGATTGACTTTTATGCCCAGATCGATTTTGGGGCTTTCATCAAATTTATCGACCTGATCGGCGGTGTGAAGCTAGATATTCAGGAGCCGATCAAAGTTGATCTCTTGGGGGATAACACCTTCAAAAAATTGAAACCCGGGCGACAGGTGCTCAACGGCGAGATCGCCCTGGCGTACGCGCGTGCCCGCAGTACGGAAGGGGGTGACTTTGACCGCGCTCGTCGTCAACAAGAAGTGGTCATGGCAATTCGCAACCAGATGCTGCGCTTTGACAACCTGCCGCGCATGATTGCCAATGCACCAGTGCTCTATCAGGAGTTCTCCAAAGGCATCCGTACCAATCTATCGTTGGACCAAGCCATTCGCCTGGCATGGTTTGCCAAGGATATCCCCGAAGAGAACATTAAACGTGCCATCATTGGGACAGAACAAGTCAATTTCTTTAAGACGCCGGATGGCTTAGATGCCCTCAAGCCGATGCCCGACAAAATCCGCGAAATTCGCGACCAAATCTTTGCCGACACCAGCCTAGAAAGCCCTTTGGCGAATCTGCCGTCATTGGAGCAGATGAAGGCTGAAGGAGCTCGGGTGAAAGTGCTCAACGGCAGTGCCTCGCCTGGCTTGGCATCGCAAACGATGGAATATCTCCAAAAACAAGGCGTCAACGTGGTTGAAACCGGCAATGCAGATACTTTTTACAACTACACGGCATTGTTTGACTATAGCGGCAAGCCTTATACGCTCAAGTTTTTGGTCGAGTTAATGGGAATCAACCCGAATTACCTGTACAATCGCTATGACCCTACCCAAGGGGTGGATGTGGTGGTGATTGTGGGGAACGATTGGGTCAATAAGATTCCGGCACCCTGAAATTCGTCTCTCCCCTCTACCCCTTGCCCTTTAGGCGAGGGGTGTGAGATGATGGGAAATTTTGTACAGCGATGTATAAACTTGTTATCCTAATCGAGAAGTCCGTCGAACCAGCCATCTTGGATCAGCACTGGCCGGAGTTTTTGCATAACGCCGAGCAGATGCCGGGCTTGCTCCGCGAATCGACCAGCCGCATTGATGTCCATCTTTATGGCAGTGCAGAATTTCAACTGCAACATGAGCTATTCTTTAACTCCCCTGAGGAGGCTCGTCAGGCAATGGCTTCGGAGGCCGGGCGCGCAGCCGGGCGGATTTTGCAGCAATTGAGCGGTGGGCGAGTGGTGCTGTTTTTTGCGGATCACCGCGAAGACGATCTCGAAAACATCCGCAAACACCGCCAATCTCCTTTGGTTGATCAATAGAGCGGATGAAACGTGCCTCCCGCCTTCGTCTGGCATTTGCCATCGGTTTTCTCTTTATGGCCATCGGTGGCTATCTGGTCTATCAATGGCTGTTGCCAAACTTTGGGCGCGCACGGCGGGTTTGGCTTTACCTGCGTAATCCAGAGGCTTTCTCCCACTGGCGCGTGAAGATGGGCGAGCGCTGCGGCGATGCGCCGTTCCTCCTGCCAACGGATGGCTATATTGGCTTTCTCTGGGGGGATTCCTTCCGTCCAGGTCATCGGCATCAGGGGATTGACATCTTTGCCGGCACCGATCCCGGCCTCACCGAGGTGCGCGCGGCTTACCCCGGCTTCCTCACCCGCTTAGCTGACTGGAAATCGTCTCTCATTATCCGCATTCCCCAAGACCCTCTCCAACCCGACCGCCAAATTTGGACGTATTACACCCATTTGGCAAGCCCCGAGGGAGACTCCTATATCGTTGCTGATTTTCCACCCGCAACGCAAGAGGTCTATGTGGAAGCGGGCACCTTGCTGGGGTATCAGGGCAATTATTCCGGTGATCCCGGTAATCCGGTGGGTGTGCATTTGCATTTCTCGATTGTCAAAGACCGCAAGGGTAGATTTCTAAACGAACTAGAGATCGAAAATACCCTTGATCCTTCCCCCTATTTTGGTATACCGCTCAACGCGGAAACCAATCCGGATCAGATTCCCCGCTGTGAGCAGTAGCGGGCAGGTAGCTTGGAATGGAATTCGACATCGGTACTGGAAGAGCGGTATTAATCCCGCGGTACGGTGTAGATGCAGGTCAATCGTGCTCATTTGAGAGGAAGGCTGTAAATGAAGTCGTTTGAAGGTCAAGTGGTTTTGATTAGTGGGGCGGGGCGAGGAATTGGCCGGGCTATTGCTCAAGCCTTTGCAAGTCATGGCGCCATTGTCGCCGCCAACGATATTACCCCGCTGAACCTGGATGTGACCGTAGCCGAGATCTGTGCCGCCGGCGGACAAGCCCGCGCCTATGTCTTCGATGTGGCAAAACGGCTGCCGTGCGTCAGCATGG
Organism: Anaerolineae bacterium; assembly: GCA_003130835.1. Classification (GTDB taxonomy): domain Bacteria; phylum Chloroflexota; class Anaerolineae; order Anaerolineales; family UBA4823; genus NAK19. The sequence continues at coordinate 20,477 of QEXX01000026.1, forward strand.
TCGAACAAATTCTTCAGGATTGGGGGCGGATTGACATCCTCGTCAATAATGCTGCAGTAGAACCCCACGCTCCGCTGCTCGAGTTGGATGAGTGGGATTGGCAACGGACACTGGACGTCAACCTGAGCGCACCTTTTTTTCTGACCCAGGCGGTGGGACGCCTAATGCGCCAGCAGGGGGGAGGTTGCATCGTCAATATTGCCTCGATTGCCGGACGCGCGTTTGGCTTGCGCAATCGGGCTGCCTATGTCGCCAGTAAGATGGGCCTGATCGGCTTGACGCGCACGGCCGCCTTGGAGCTGGCAGCGCACAATATCCGCGTCAATGCCGTTTGTCCAGGGGTGATTGAGACCGAGATGACCGCTGCCTTACGCCAAGATGAGGCGATGATGCAAAGCTGGCTGGCTGCCATTCCTCAAGGGCGTCTGGGCAGGCCGGAAGATGTGGTTGGATTGGTACTCTTCTTGTGCAGTCCGGCCGCCGCCTATATCACCGGGCAAGCCATCAATGTGGATGGCGGGAAGGTGATGAGTTGAGTCGCATCCATTTGCCCCCAGCTCTGCGCTACCCGCGTTTCCGTTACCTGTGGTTGGCACTCATCATCTCCACGGCTGGAGCGAACATGCAATTATGGGCGCTCTTTTGGCATGTGCGCACGCTTACCCCTCTTCCAATTGCGCTGGGGGGCATCGGTTTGGTGCGCATTCTCCCGGTGATCTTCTTTTCGCTCATTGGGGGTGTGGCTGCCGATCGATATAACCGGCGCAAGATTTTCTTTCTCGCTCAATGTGTCTTGACGTTTGTAGCTGCCATGCTGGCATGGTTGACCTTCCGCCATTCGATTAGCTTATGGCACATCTATGCCCTGACGGCTTTGCAAGCTACGGCGTCGGCTTTTGATATTCCGGCGCGTCAGGCTTTGGTGCCCAATTTGGTGCCGGCCAAGGATTTGCCCAATGCTTTTAGCCTCAGTTCGATTGCTTTTCAAGTGGGAGCAATTGTCGGGCCGGCCTTGGGTGGCTGGACGATCGCCGTTTGGGGACAGGCTTACCCGTATCTCATCAATGCCATCTCGTATGGGGCGGTCTTGTTTGCCATCTGGCGCATGGGTCCCGTGCCACAACAGCGTATCCAAACGCGTCGTCCTCTATGGGACTGGCAAGCTATCCGGGAGGGCTGGGCCTTCATTCTCGGTCAGCCGTTGATCTTAGCCTCGATGCTGCTGGATTTCTTTGCCACTTTCTTCTCTTCGGCGAATACGCTCATGCCCATTGTGGCGAGGGATGTCTTGGGTGTAGGCGAGATCGAATATGGCTGGCTCTCTTCGGCGCAAGCGATCGGGGCTGTCTTGGCTGGTTTGGTAGTCTCGCAATTGGGCGAAGTGCGGCGTCAAGGACCGCTCTTTTTATTGTCGGTGATCTGCTTCGGGCTAGCGACCATCCTATTCGGCGTGGCGAGGGTCTTCTGGCTTGCCATGCTTGCCTTGATTCTGGTCGGGGCGGCCGATGCGGTGAGCACCATTATCCGCAATACCATCCGCCAATTACTGACCCCAGACCATTTGCGTGGGCGCATGGTCAGTGTGAACCAGATTTTCTTTTTGGGGGGACCTCAACTAGGTGAGGTGGAAGCCGGCGTGGTGGCGCAGCTTTTTGGAGCGCCTTTCGCCATTGTCAGCGGTGGCATTGGCTGCTTGTTAGCGGTGGCTTGGGTGGTCCGTCGCTGGCCGCTCTTATGGTCGGTTGATCGAGTGGAGCAAGCGACGGGTGGATAAGGTAGTAGAGAGATTTATGAAAAAATCTCTCTACTACCGAGTTTGATTCGTTCATTTTGGAAGCGTTGCTAGTTTCGACTCTATACCCGTTTCCTGAAGATATGGCTGGAGGATGTCGATCCCTGACTCTTCTTCGTGAAGGGCATCGGTATAGTCACCAGCAGGTGGTGGGGGATCAAATCGCGTCGGTCGGCGAATACCAAATAGCTCAAAGAAACGCGTAATACCGACGAGGATCGTATAACGGTATTCCTGCATCCTTAGAGATTGCCATTCGACGATGGTTGCCATCGCACCCTGCACACGGGCTTTTTGGCGCACAATACGGTAAATCTGTTGCGGCGACCGATAACCGATCGGCGAAATCAGCAACCCATGGGCAGCTAAGATCAGAACCGAGAAGGAAATGAGCACCACCCAACCTCCTTCTTCCCATTTCCCAACGATCTGGCCGATGAAGATTAAGAAAGAAAGCACGGCAGAAAAGGTGCTTCCTAAGCTACCCCATAGGCGCGCTTTACCGGTGTAGTTCTTTAAGATATGACGTCGGATAGCCAATCCCATAGCAGTGATGGGAACAAATACCCCAATTCCATAATAAGGGACGGCTGCGGAGGTCCTGCCGCGCACCAAGAATTGAATAAGCACTGCCACAATAAAACCGGCGGTTACCGAACGAGTAAAGGTGCCTTGGGCATTACGATAGACCACGATTTCGGGAATTTCACCGATGGCCACATCCCGCCAAGCCGTGGCTTGTAAGTCCTGAAAGGCAGTCATCGAAGCTGCAGCTAACATAGCTACGGCCAAGATTTGATAGACCCAAAATAGAAAAACCCCGCCAGGAAATTGACCAAAACCGATGTAAGCAAGGTTACCCACTAGGGTCCTCCCTAAAGTTCCATCGAAAACATTAAAACGGATTGCAAAGGTCGTGAGCATCAATGTAGTCAAGCCACCATAGAAAAGAAAGGACGTTTGTACCAAGCGACCAATTCCAGACTTGCCACTGTAAAAATTCCACAGGGCGCGCAGGCGTGGCAACCTTTTCTTGCCCCAGCGTACCAAGGCAAAGTCTTCGTTCTTGACAAATTGGATACCGTTTGACATTGCTTCCAATCCTGTTAGAGCTACCAGACCTTTCATCGAGGCAGTCAACAGGTGAAACAATGCGCGTCCGATCGGAACCTGTTCAACTTCTTGATGGTAAGGTACGGGGGGAACACCTTTCTCATGAGCAAGGATCAACCCAATGAACATGGTGAGAGTTAGGAAAATGAAGATACCCAACAGAGTGAAGACAACCCTAGCAGATTCTCCCCGGCCGCGGATGGTCAAATAATACGTAACTCCAGCAAGAAGCGCACCGATCAAGAAGTGCCAAATCCAACTGATATGATACATATTCAAGATCGAGAGCATTTGATCGGCGCCAGAGAGGGTGGAGACCACAATCGTAAAGATATAATCCTGGATCAGTAGGACAGCAACGACTAAGCTGATTCCCGGTGAAAGATAGCGCATGGAAGCCGTATAGGAACCACCACCCTCGTTAAAAATCCCAAGTGAGTACATATACAGCAGGCCAAAAACGATATTGGCGAAAGCAATGACTGCAGTGGCAATGTAACCCCACTTTTGCAAACCATAGGGATGTAGGGCGCTCATCATCTCGCCAGTAGCATAGTAGAAAGACGTGAAGTAGTCTACTCCAAAGAGGGCTAACGCAGCAATGACACCGATTTGTCCTGCGCCGTGGACGTGAGCATCTTCCTCACGCTCCTTGGGAGCACCTTTGAGCGACAAAAATACGAAGAGTAATAGGAGAGCAATTGAAAATAACATCGTTTTCTACCTCGATAAATCGTTCTAAATTTTGGATTCTGAAATGTTTTGCGAAGTGTCGCCAGAAATGGGGGGCTTGATCCGGCGATAGTAAGGGGATAGTGCCCCTACCGGTGAATAAGGGGCACAATCTGAAAAAGAAGTTTCCATAAGCTTTAATTCTTCTAGGATGTGCTGGCGCGTGGACAAGCTCAACTTTGAATTTTTGGAGATACTCTCCTGCGCTCTTTGAATAGCATGGATGAGAAAAACCTCTTCAAAAGCGATGCGGCCAGGAGGAACGACCTCTAAATCGAGATACCGAATCTCGAGGAGCTGATCATCGAAATAGGGCAAATGAATGGATAGACCGCGGTTAAGGGTGTGTTGGCTTTGGCGTTTACGGATGGTCGAAAGGATGGATTTCGTTAGGTATTCGCAATAGGCTCGCCCTTGTTCTACCATCTGGGTGACCAAAGTCATGTATCTTGAGCGGAAAGCTTCTTCTTCTACGATGGTTGGATCAACCGCCATGGCTGAAAGAAGGCTTTGCAGGGTGGCTTCAATGGCATGGATGGATTGCTCGGCTTCTGCCTTTGTGGAGAAAAGAGGCTCTCCATTTGAATTAAACAGAAGCCACTCAGGAAAATAACGTTGTACTTCCGGTCTAGCCTCTGAAGATGGGTTGAGACCCTTGTTTTCAGGCAATGCCTCTCCTTCTGGCAGTTGGTTGAGCCATAGGCGGGCAATCCAATAGCGCAGGATATTTGCTGAAAGAGAAAGAGACAAATGTGCCGAGCTTTGCAGGTCGCTTAGACGTTGAAGCACAATGGATAGAGTTGAATTGCCGCGTTGAAATAGTCGGCGTCCAATGGTTTGACGGCGATACCGGGCGGGAATAATCTCTTCGCGATAGGCATGCGTACAGGGATCAACCAGAACCACTTTCTCAGGCAGAGAGAATTCAAGGGAAGGACGATTCTTCTGGATTGCTTGTAAGATCTGCTCGGCTTGAGCAACAAAATGTTGCTGCACCTCATTCGTTTGATTGCGCCAGAGCATCCACTTCTGCTCCCCCTCGATGTAGAAGCTCTTTTCAATTTGAAAAATAAGGTCAGGACTAACTGTTGTATGTAGCATATAGCCTTCTTTCAATCCGTGAAGGATAGCTATTGGTTTCGTATGTAGACTCTACCGGAAAAAAATTAAGAACGAATAAAAAGAGAACGAGAAGGAATAAAAAAAGAATAAAAATTCAATCCGCAAAAAAGCGGTAGCCGATCCCGGGTTCGTTTACGATGATTTTTGGGTTGTCTGGGTCATCTTCTAGTTTCTTGCGTAATTGCCGAATGTACACCCGAAGATACTCCAATCGGTCGGCGTCTGCGGGATCCCAAACGTTTGATAGAATAGTGCGGTGAGATAACACCTTACCGGCATGATGGGCAAGGTAAGCCAGCAGTTTATATTCGGTTGATGTTAGTCGAACCTCTTCACCCCGCTTGGTGACAATTTGATTGACGAGATCAATGACCACATCACCGTTGCGTACCAATTTTGTGCTTATGGATGGTGATTGGGCTGTGTGACGAAGGGCAACACGAATGCGAGCTAACAATTCTTCAATCCCAAAGGGTTTAGTTAGGTAGTCATCGGCGCCATGATCTAAGGCGATGACTTTATCCCTTTCTCTGTCCCGTACTGAAAGAACAAGGATCGGAATTTGACTCCACTCGCGCAGCCGACGGCAAACCTCGACTCCATCCATATCCGGCAACCCCAAGTCCAGAATGATCAAATCCGGTTGTAAGCTGGTTGCCATTGCCAAGCCTTCCTCGCCGCAGCTTGCCAAGCTAACGCGGAAGTGATGCGCAGTTAAGATCGTGCGCAGCGCACGGCGGATTTGAGGTTCATCATCGATGACCAGAACATGAACTTCGGCGATCAAAACCCACCTTCCTTCAACTGCACAACTTCTGATGCCTTGACGTCCCTATGCAAGGGCAGAGTAAACACAAAAGCGATACCTTGCTCTCGATTCTCTGCCCAAATTTTTCCTCCGTGGGCCTCGATAATCCCCTTGCAAATTGCCAAACCGAGCCCGGTGCCGCGACCGCGCGGCTGTTGTTCCAAGCGGAAAAATTTATCGAAAATGCGATCCAGATACTCGGTCGGGATTGCAGGGCTTTGATTGCGCACTTCGACTTTGAGCTGATCTGCTTCTGGCGAAAAAACGATAATTTCCACTGGACTCCCGGCCGGAGAATGTTTAAAACTATTGTTAAGTAAGTTGATGAGCACTTGTTCGATTAAAAAGTAATCGACATAAAGCTCGGGCAGATGAGGTGGGAAATGAGTTACAACCTGATGTTCAGCCGAGTAAATCCTTGTTCTTTCAATTGCGCTCTGCAGGATTTCTTCAATTCTGCTCCATGAGCGTTCGAGGATCAACGCTCCGGCTTCTAGCCTGCTCATATTCAATAGATTGCTTACGAGTAGGTTTAGGTGATCGGTCTCCTCTTCGATCATTGCCAATAATTCCTTGTGGCTGTCTGGGTCTAATTCGACCTTTGCGCTGTTTAGGCTTGAGACGGCGGCTTTGATCGTAGCCAGGGGAGTCCGTAATTCATGGGATACGGAGGAGAGCAGGGATGCCTTAAGGCGATCACTTTCGACTAAGATTTTGGATTGAATTTCGGTTTTTCTCAGGCATAAGCGCTCTAGGGCAAGGCTGGCTTGGGAGATGAGGATTTGCAGAAAGCGATTTTCGGCTTCTGTCAAAGGCTTCCTTGGCCGCCATATCTGGATTTCTCCCCATGAGGGAGAGTTTATCTGTAAGCTGAAACACATATCCGCAGGATTGTCCGCTTGGGTGGGCGATCCTATTGATGGAGAAGCACTCGAGAGGGTAAGAAGGTCATTCTGACCTTCTACGTATAGCTTAAGGGAAGCCGATACTTGTTCGGCGCCGATGGCGTGCATGATTTGCTGCACCAAAACATCGAGGATCTCTTGCTCAGACTGGAGGGAGGCGAGTTTTACCATGAAATCAAAAAGATTGGTTGCTTCTGCTTCACGTGCTTGAGCAAGCTTTAAGCTGTGTCGCAAACGACCGACCAGTTGACTGATAAAGACGGTGACGGCCAGAAAGACAATCAGGATGACAACGTCCTGTGTTCGGTGTACATACAAAGTATAGTAAGGGGGAATGAAATTGAAGTTTAAGGCGAAAAAAGCCAAGAGCGCCGAGACTAAGCCGGCTTTCAATCCCCAAAAAGTGGCATTAATTCCGATTGGAAATAAATAAAGCAGAGCGATGATCTCGATTCCGACCACTTCGCGTAAGGGGTAGAAGAAAAACGTTGCACTCAACACGACCCCAATGCTAAGAACAAAGGGTTGAATTGTCGTATAGAGCGAGGAAGTGCGCACGTGCTGCATGGTTTTATGCTCTGGTTCTTAGGTCCAGTACCACTCCTCTATCAAAAACCGTTTCACCCTCACACGATGCGCAGCGAAGCAGGGTTTTGCATAGGCGCTTGTTGGGCAGAAATCATCGTTTCCATTCAATATGGTCGTTAATGTGATACTTTTCAAATGTTGCAAGAATTTCTTCACAGAAACGCATTGTTTCTGTGTCTCCCAATGATTTCGCCAATTCGTAAAGGTGGATAAACATCTTCTTGCCAGTCTCTGTCTGCTTGTAATTTTTCTTTCTGAAGTTATGAATTGAACAAAGGGTCTGACCATTAGAGACTTCTGCTTTCCCGCCCAAGTCTTTCGGGATGATATGGTCCGCATGGATTTCATAGCCGTTATGCTTGCCACGCCCACAAATGACGCACCGATAGTTATCACGACGGAAGATTTCTTCTTTCTGTTCGGGTGTAAAATCTTCTAACTCACGCTCTATAGCAGCTCTTGGATCATACCGATAAACCCCTTTCCTAACTTTGATGAGCAAACCCTTCTGATGCAATGCACGGATTGCACGCCATGGATCTCGTGGGGGTGTGCTGTGCGATCTTAACCATTGTTCCGTAACCCAATCTACAACAGGGCCATGATCGAGGTCTTCATTCGGATGAGCATTGAAATACTCCATAATCAATTGGGGGATCGTTTTACCTGCCATTGATCTCTCCAATAGGCAGACTTTGTTGCCTCAATTCTGGGGCGGATAGAATTCGCTTTTTTGCTAATTCACAATAATGTGGGTCAATTTCAATCCCTATTCCAATTCTGTTTAGCATTGCGGCGGCAATCAGAGTAGTCCCACTGCCAGCAAATGGGTCTAAGATCGTGTCCCCAACAAAACTAAATAGCTTGATACAGCGTCGTGGCAATTCAAGAGGGAATGGAGCTGGATGTCCGATCTTTTTCTTGCTTTCACCGCTAAATGTCCAAACACCATTTGTCCAATTCATGAATTCAGTTCTCGTGATGTCTGACTTTTGGCTCCCGCTCGTTTTACGCCATTGTTTTTTATACAATACGAGAATGAGTTCAACAGGCGCAATCACAAACGGAGCTGTTGCACTCATCCAAGACCCCCACGCTGTGCGCCGTGAGATATTCCCTTCATTCCAGATAATGGTCGAATGATATTGATAACCAATTTGCTTAGCCAATGTGGTAATATCAGCACCGATGCTCTGTTGGCCGCCTTTGTTTTTATCTAGGGGAATGTTAAGACAGAATCTTCCATCGTCTTTCAGGAATTCAAAACACCTTGTCAACCATGCCCGAGTAAACTCTAAGTATTCTGGATAGGAAATATCATCTCGATGCGAGTTATATTGAATATCAACGTTATATGGTGGGGAGGTCACAATTAAGTCTATGCTACCAGGACGAATAGCACTGGTTGTTAAAATGTCATCATTGTAGAGGATAACTTGGTCACTGGAGAAGAATACTTTTGATTGATCCAACGGACAGCTTCCTTGTCGTAATTATACTTCGCCTTCTGATCTGTCTACCCTGCTGTGCTGCACGTGTGCGTGCAACATAGAAGAGCGATGTCTGGTGTACTGTTCCAACCCGGAAAAGTCATGCCTTCAAGCTGGAGCAAATCGGCTGAGCGCGGCGTCGAAACAAACAGTCCCCAACTTAAGTCAGGTGTTTTAGGAGGACATTCGCTACGCAGCCGCAATCCCAAATCTGAGTGCCGATTACCCTAGTAGGCATCGATAGGTTTTGACCTAGCGAAGCACTTTTGATTATAATTCAGTTAATCGACCTTCTTTGCGGCGGCTTTCTCTCTGTAAGAGTTCGGTCAATAATTGACAAAAGGAGGTGCCCTCAAGAGAGATAAAGTAACCCCAAAAAGTTCCCCCATCCTTGCCCGAGTTTCCTTTGAAGTCTTTCATGAAGTCGAAAGGAGTTCCCCATGCCCAAGAAAATTCTCCAATTAGTCGGCGATTTTGTTGAAGATTACGAGGTCATGGTGCCCTTCCAAGCGCTGCAGATGGTTGGGCATACCGTTCATGCCGTTTGTCCCGGTAAGAAGGCTGGTGAAAAAGTTCGCACAGCCGTGCATGATTTTGAGGGCGATCAGACCTATAGCGAAAAACCCGGTCACAACTTCACCCTCAACGCCACCTTCGATAACATCAAACCAGAAGAGTACGATGCCCTGGTCATTTCCGGCGGGCGTGCGCCGGAATATATCCGCCTTACGCCACGGGTGTTGGAGATCACGCGCCATTTCTTTGAAGCCAACAAACCGGTGGCGGCAATTTGCCATGGCGCGCAAGTGTTGACGGCGGCTGGCGTGGTGAAAGGGCGCAAGGTTTCTGCCTATCCCGCAGTCGGTCCGGAGGTGACGGCGGCTGGCGGTGAATACGCCGATATCCGCGTCGATGAAGCCGTACGGGATGGCAATCTGGTGACCGCTCCCGCTTGGCCGGCACATCCCAAGTGGCTGGCGTTGTTCCTCGAGGTGCTAGGGACGAAGATCAGTGAATGACCCCTCACCCCCTACCCCCTTTCCCAGTGGGCGAAGCGAGTGTGGTGGGTCGAGTAGGGCGCCAGCGCATATCGAGACCCTATACGGCGGGTTTCGGTACGCTGTGCTACTCAACCCGCCTATCCCGTGGGTCGAGTGGGGCGCCAGCGCATATCGAGACCCCCATTGTACGGGTTTCGGTACGCCGTGCTACTCAACCCGCCTATCCCGTGGGTCGAGTGGGGCGCCAGCGCATATCGAGACCCTATACGGCGGGTTTCGGTACGCTGCGCTACTCAACCCGCCTATCCCGTGGGTCGAGTAGGGCGCCAGTGCATATCGAGACCCTATACGGCGGGTTTCGGTACGCTGTGCTACTCAACCCGCCTATCCCGTGGGTCGAGTAGGGCGTCAGCCCGTACCGAGACCCCCATTGTACGGGTTTCGGTACGCTGTGCTACTCAACCCGCCTATCCGTGGGTCGAGTAGGGCGTCAGCCCGTACCGAGACCCCATTGTATGGGTTTGGGTATGCTACACTACTCAACTAGCGGGTCGATAATCCCCCTTCTCCCTTAGGGGGAAGGGTCGGGGATGAGGGAATTCGAGCGTCGGGTTTCGACACGCTCGCTGTCACTCGCACCTCAACCTGCCACCCATTGGGGCGAGGGGAGTGACCGTCACCCTCAACCCCTCGCCTAAAGGAGTGGTTTTGAATTCAATGCGTTGAAAGGATTCAGGTCATGCACCTTGCCGCAGAGCTAACCAAATTGATTCCTCCTGAGCGAGTCCTGACGCGCCCCATTGAGCGCCTTGCCTATGCCAACGATGCCAGTTATTTTTATCTTGTGCCCCAGGCAGTTGTCCAACCCAACTCAATCGCTGAAGTGCGCGACCTGTTTCGCTTTAGCCAGTTCCATCGCATCCCGCTAACCTTTCGGGCAGCCGGTACCAGTTTGTGTGGTCAGGCGGTGACGGATGGTTTGCTGGTCGATCTTTCCAAACATTGGGGGGCTTATCAGGTCGAAGAACAGGGTGCGTTGATTCGCGCCCAACCCGGCATCGTGGGCACCTACTTAAACAACGTGCTCAAACCGTATCGGCGCAAGATCGGGCCGGATCCCGCCTCCATTGACGCGTGTATGTTGGGCGGTATCTTATCCAATAACTCCAGCGGCATGTGCTGTGGGACCGAAGAAAACTCCTATCGCACGTTGCATTCGCTCACCTTTTTGTTGCCCAATGGCTTTAGCCTAAATAGTGGTATCGAGGGTGCACACACCATCTTCGAAAACGAACAACCTCATCTTGCCCAAGGGTTACTCGACCTGCGTCGGCGTTTACTAGCCGATGCGCAGCTTGCCGAGCGTGTGCGCCGCAAGTACCAAATGAAAAACACCAATGGCTATGCTCTCAATGCCTTCTTGGACTATGAGAAGCCGTTGGATATTTTGACCCATTTGTTGATCGGCTCGGAAGGAACGCTAGCGTTTATCGCTGAGGCAGTTTTGCGCACCGTTCCCGATTATCCTTATAAATACACGGCTCAATTGTATTTTGCCAGCATCCAAGCTGCGGCCGAGGCAGTTTTTCCCTTACGCAAAGCGGGCGCACGGGCAGTCGAAATTATGGATCGCGCTGCCTTACGCTCGGTCGAAAACCTGCCGGGTGTTCCTGAAGTGATTCGCAGCCTGCCCGAAAGCGCAGCAGCGATCTTGGTCGAATTTCAGGCTGCCGATGCCTCCGCCATGCAGACCTTGCAACAGACGGCTGCCCATACCCTAGCGGAAATGAAGCTGTTGCATCCAGCCGAGTTCACCACTGATCCGGCTCAGCAAGCGATTCTCTGGAAAGCGCGCAAAGGCATGTTTGCCACCGTTGGCGCTCTGCGTCCGCCGGGCACTACCCTGTTGTTGGAAGATGTTGTCTTCCCGGTCGAACGACTGGGTGAAGCAGTGGTTGATCTGCAGGCGCTCTTTCGTGCCTACGGTTATGACGACTCGATTATCTTTGGTCATGCCAAAGACGGTAACTTACATTACACCATCTCCCAGCGCTTTGACACCCTTCAAGAGATTGAGCGCTTTGACCGTTTCAATCGGGAAATTGCCAAATTGGTGTGTGAAAAGTATGACGGCGCCTTAAAAGGGGAGCACGGTACTGGGCGCAGTATGGCGCCTTTCTTGGTTGATGAGTGGGGCGAAAATGGGCGGGCGCTGATGCGGGACATCAAAGCTCTCTTCGACCCGGATCATTTGTTGAATCCCAATATTATCATCAACGACAATCCTCAAGCCCATGTGACGGATGTCAAAGTGTCGCCCCTAACCGATGAGCGCATCGATCCTTGCATCGAGTGCGGCTACTGCGAATCGCGTTGTCCGTCGCGGGAACTCACGCTCACGCCACGCCAACGCATTGTCATTCAGCGCACCCTTCAACGTCTCCGCCAAATGGCAAGCTCCGGCAACGGGAAGCCTGTCATCCCAGGCCTCGATCTGGATGCCCGAGCTCTGATTGCCGTGTTGCAGGAAGAATATGCCTATGCTGGCAATGATACCTGTGCAGTGGACGGCTTGTGTGCCTTAGCTTGCCCGGTGGGAATCAACACTGGTGAATTGACCAAAACCTTGCGCAGCCAGCAAGTTTCTCCCACCGCCCAACGCATTGCCCTGTGGGTGGTGCGTTGGTTTGGCTTGGTGGAAGCCTTGTTGCGCTTGGGCGTGCGGCTGGGTCACTTTGCCGATCGCCTAACCAACAAGGACTGGCGGCGCTGGTTGCTCTTGATGGAACGGCTGAGCCGCCGCCGCTTGCCCAAGTGGAATGACGCTATTCCGCAGGTGCCTAAAACCCTCCCCGTAGCAAAAGGCAGCGGGCAAAATGGCAAGAGCCGTGCCACCGCTGAACCCCTGCGCTTTGTTTATTTTCCCTCTTGCATCAACCGCAACCTTGGACAGCCAGACGATCCAAGTCTGCTTTCCATTGCCGAAGTGATGGTGACGGTTGCCCGGCGCGCCGGGATCGATCTGTTCATCCCAGCCGATGTACGCGGTGCTTGCTGTGGGATGCCATTTAGCTCCAAGGGCTACCGCCAAGCTTATCAAGAGATGTTGCAACACACCCTAGAGAAGCTTTGGAGGTGGTCGGAAGGCGGACGGTACCCCATTGTGATCGACGCCACTTCTTGTGCCTACACCTTGCGCAACGCTGGCGCCGATTTAGATGGCGTGACACTGCAACGCTATCGGCAGTTGACCCTTTTGGACAGCGTTGAGTTCCTGCACGATACCGTCCTGCCGCGCCTCGATTTCAAACCGCTGGCGGAACGAGTGGTGCTTCATCCGAACTGCTCGGCGCAAAAGCTCGGCTTGCAAGATAAGTTGGTTGCCATCGCCAAACGGTGCGTCGAATCGGTTACCGTGCCCCTGGATTTGGGTTGTTGTGGTTTTGCCGGTGACCGCGGTTTTCTCCTGCCTGAATTGACTGCCAGCGCTACTCGTCGCGAAGCCAGCGAAGTAACCCGGCAGACCTTCGACGGCTATTATTCCAGCAACCTGACTTGCGAGATCGGCATGCGCGCAGCAACCCATCAGAACTATCTGGGAATTGTCTATCTGGTGGAGAAAGCTAGCCGAGGGTAACCCTTTTGAGGAGTCGGTGTGCCAATGACAAAACTGGGGTGATCGTCACCCCAGTTTTGCTCGTCCGGCTTCGGTCAGCACAAAGCGCTCCCCTTCTTCTTTCAAGAAACCACTTCCTACAAGCTCTCGCAGGCTGCTGCGCACGCGATAAAGCGGCAGGGCAACCGCTTGAGCAAGTTCAGCCGCGGTTTTGGGTTGTTCAGCCGCTTTCAAGACCTGTAGCGCAGTTGGGGTAAGCGTTCCATCAGGATTGATACAAGCCATGGTGTGTTATCCTAGCGTTTTCTTGCATAGATACCAATCGACGCATTCATAGCCAGCCTTCAGGCGTTCTTCAGCCATTTCGGTCGTGGTAGGTGGCGGCACGATCACTTTGTCGCCTGGCCGCCAGTTGGCTGGGGTGGCTACCTGATATTGATCGCTGGTCTGCAAGGCATCGATCAGGCGCAGGATTTCATCCATGTTGCGCCCGGTGCTTAGCGGATAGTAAATCATTGCTCGCAAAATCCCTTTTGGATCGATAATGAATACGGCGCGTACCGTTTCGGTCTTACTTTCTCCGGGTTGAATCATCCCATAGAGGGTGGCGACCTTTTTATCCAAATCGGCGATAATCGGGAAGGGGATTTTTACACCCATTTTTTCTTCGATGTTGCGCGTCCAAGCGATGTGGGAATAGACACTGTCAATGCTCAAGCCCAGCAGCTCAACGCCCCGCTTTTGCAATTCGGGATAAATTTCGGTGAAAGCCAAAAACTCAGTCGTACAAACCGGGGTGAAGTCAGCCGGGTGGGAGAAAAGAATCAGCCACGAGTCGCGAAAGTCCGATAGGCGAATGGTGCCATGAGTGGTAACGGCTTCAAAATCGGGTGCTGGTTCATTAAGACGGGGAAAAGAAGTGGTTGGGGTGGTTGAAATTTCTTCCGACATAGGACATCTCCTCTCATGATAATAAATTTGCTGATGCACAGGTTAGATGATTTTCTTTCCAAAATCGTGACATAAGACGGCAAAATCGGAATTGGTCACCATTTCACAAGGCTGTGTGGCCCTTTTGAACAGGGCAAGATGATGGTGTGTCTATTTTAATCGATCCGAATCATCCGTTTGATCTAGTTCAGTTTATTCGAGCGTAGACGCTTCTCTGCGTGAGCAACGCTTGGTGTCTCCTGGGTAGGCTCGACATTTTGAACGCTTTTAAGACGACCTCATCTTGGTGAGATTAGCACCCAATCAACGTTTGCCAATCGATGGTATGAAAGGTCTTGAGCAGGCTGTGGTCGTCCTCTACAGCGTGAAAATCCAAATTGCGGAAGATTTGGCGCGCAATGGGTTTGATCTGTTCCAAGGGGATCAGGGTGTCTTGGGTACCGTGATAAAGGACGACTGGGATATCAATGGGCGGCGGTGGAGAGGCGATCAGATCCGGCCAGATGAGCGCAGGGGCGAGTAAGATCATCTTTTTGACTTGTTTGGGATGCCAACAGGCAAAGTAGGTCGCCATGAGGCCGCCAAAGCTGGAGCCGATCAGCGTCCAATCGCGTTTCCGCCCGATAATTTGGCAGAGTTGGAACATGCGATCTTCTAGAGAGCCATGAAAATCGGGCGTTAAGATTGCGGGGAAGAGCTGGCGCAGATAAGTGGCTTTGACCCCTTGGCTGCTGCTATCCAAGCCATGTAAAAACAGACAGCGTTTTGTGGCTTTCATTAGCCACCCCCAATCACGGCTAAAATTTTGACCACATCTCCATCTTGTAATCGATAATCCTTCTCTTGGGGTTGATCGTTGACTAACACCAGCGCAACCACCTCGGGTGGGATGCCAAGCGATGCTAAGGCTTGACGAATCGTTTGCCCTGCCTCAACCATGGCTTCTTTCTCTCCATGCAAATACTCGCGTAAAAGACCAAACGGGCGGATGATTGCGCTCATCTTCTCCTACTCCTGATCGAGGAGCAGACCTTGAGGGAGGAATACCCTCAAGGTCTGCTCTGTCGGGTAAATTAGTTTACAAAACTTTGCAATCCCAACCGTTCGATGGTCTGCGGGGTAGGATGTCCTTGCGATGACCAGCCGCGTTGTTCGTAATACAGGTCTAGCAATTTTTGGACATCTTCAAAGCGAGTGATCTGCCCTTTGGTAGCACCGCTGGTCGGTGGCTCTTCATAGAAGCGTGGGGCGGGCAAATCCCAACTGCGGTCGAAGCCATCGATTTCGCGCATCCAATAGAGACGCGCCAGATTCCAAAGGCGCTCGCCTACCAGTTCGAGATCTTCCCAGGTGCGGTGAATGCCGGTGATCGCTTCAAGAGCCGGCAGGTATAGATTGCGGTCAATACCCAATTCCACCCATTGCAAGCGACAGCCGCCCAAGACGTCGAACATCGGGCGGAAGTGCTGCAGCCAGATCACGCGGGCGACTTTTTCGGGGGCAACGCGCTCACGGCCGACCTGCAAGTCGTAGGTGATCGCCCAAGCGCGGTTGTGATGCGCCCCTACATCACAGGTCATGTAGGCAAGCAGCATGGCGGTGGCGTTATGGGTGGCGTAAGCCGATTGCTCCATGCCTTTGACGTGAATTGCCCATTTCTCACTGCCTTTGCCAACCTTTTGGGCGGCGCGCTTAACGCCATCTGCCAGTAGGGCACCGATGCCCTCTTTCTTAGCGATTTTCTCGATCAGCTTGAACACCGCGTCGGCGTTGCCAAACTTGAGTTCCAAGCCATCGGTGTCGGCTTTGGTGAAAATGCCCTTCTCATAACATTCCATCGCCCAAGCGATCACGCCGCCGGCGCTGATGGTATCAATGCCCCACTCATCGCATAGGTAGTTGGCATGGGCGACATCTTCAATGGAGCTTAAGCCCAAGTTCGAACCGATCATGCCGATCGTTTCGTATTCTGGGCCTTCCACGTAGGTGTTGTAGCGTTGCACGCGGCTATATTTCCCGCATGGGGAGGGACAACCAAAGCAACCCTTATCGGTGATGACGATCTTTTGGCGCATGACTGGGCCATAGAGGTTCTTGCCATCCTCAAAGGAGCCGGCGCTAAAGTTGCGGGTTGGCAAAGCTCCTACCTCATCGCACCAGCTTACGACGATGGTGGTGCCGTAGCTGCTCCATTCCTTGAGCATCTCGGCTTCTTTGCAGGCTTTGAACAATTCCATTCCCGCTTTGCGATAGGCTTCGAGGTCTGCAACGGGGATGGATTTCGTACCGCGCACGACGATCGCTTTCACTTTCTTTGAACCCATCACCGCGCCTACCCCGCCACGCCCGGCTTGGCGCCCATAGTCGTGATTGATGTGGGCAAAAGAGACGCAATTTTCGCCGGCCGGCCCGATGGCTGCCACCTGAAACTCCTCGCCATATTGGTCTTTGAGGGTTTTCTCGACCACCATACTGCCTTTGCCCCACAAGTGGGAGGCATCCCGAAGTTCAATTTTGTTGTCGTCGATCAAGAGATAGACAGGTTTAGGGCTGATGCCTTCTAGGATAATGCTATCCAATCCAGCATATTTCATTTCAGCCGTGAAATGGCCGCCCATCGAAGCTGAAGCATAACCGCCGGTCAGAGGTGCTTTGGTCGTCCAATCGCATTTGCCGGCTCCGGGAATCATTAACCCTGAAAACGGTCCACTAGAGATAATCAGTTTATTCTGTGGCCCAAGGGGATCGACTTTTGGTGGGACTTCCTTCAACAGGAAATAGAGCCCGAAGCCGCGCCCACCGACGAACTCGCGCGCCATCTCCGGCGAGGTTGGCTCTTTAGTAATCTGGCCATTACTCAGGTTTACACGTAAAATCTGACCGCCATATCCGTTCATTGTCCGCTCCTTATGCTACTGCTGCTTCAGTTTCTGCAATCCATAAGACGCCTGTGCCACATACGTTGACGCAATCGCCGCACAGATCGCACTTCCATGAGGTATCTGCCAACTCGGTGCGCACAAACATCACCGATTCGGGGCATTCGGGGACACAAGCTTCGCATAGGTTGCATTCTGCCATATCCACGTAATATGCCCCGCGATCATTGAGCTTGATGGCACCGGTCGGGCAGACCTCTGCGCACGCCCCGCACTGAGTGCAGACTCGCACTTTGTAGTTTCCAGGGGCTGGGAAGTGAGCTTCGATCACCAGAGCTGCCTTTTTGGGGTTGTTCTCTTGAAATAAGTTGAGGGAACAAGCCACGAGGCAGGCACGACAGCCAGAACATTTTGAGCTATCCGCATATAATCGCATCATGTTGAACTCCTACTCCCTTTATTTGTGAAAAATAGAACCAGATAGTGTTAGCTTATCCCAGTTGATCAAAAAGTTCAATGGATGTCTATCCTAATTTTTTGGTTAAGAACATCCCATACTCTACGTCTGGGTTGAAAAAATTTATTCCTTGCGCAGGCATTCAGCCGTCAAGCCAGCGTGCGCATTGATGGATGAGTTTGAGCGGCCGTGCCTGAACGATTTCATCTTGGAGCTAAGTTAAACCCTTGCTTTTTTCCCAAAGCCCAAAATGGGGTGAAGGGTGTGGCGGCTCAGGACTGCTCAAGAAAAAGCAAGCGCTTCATCCCAAGATAGACAAGCTGCTAAAAAGAAATCTGCACTCCACTGACTTACTGGCAGGCGAACTTCCGAGTCCGCCGAACAGCGCAGATGGGGACCGCGGCAGCGCTGTTCGGCGCATGGGTAAGGATGCCACCTGAAGCCCTGGGGGCTTCGCTCTAACTTGCAGGGTCAGGAAACCGCGGCGAGGCACAGATCAAATATCAGAAATTTGTAAGAATCTTGGTCGAACCTCTTGACTTAAGCTAAAAAATTCGATAAGATTTAGGCGCAAGTTAGCACTCTCGGCGTTCGAGTGCTAACTTGTCGCCATGTAAACCGTTGATCAAAACCATTTTCTCAAGGAGGTTTGTATGTCTATTACCCTTAAGCCCCTCGGAAACCGAGTTGTGGTCGAGCCTATTGAGCAAGAAGAGGTGACCGCAGGCGGGATTGTCTTGCCAGAAACCGCCAAAGAAAAACCCCAAAAAGGCAAAGTCCTATCTGTTGGGCCCGGCGAGCGTGATGAAGAAGGCAAACGCATCCCCTTGGACGTCAAAGAGGGAGACACCGTCCTGTTTGCCAAGTACGCTGGCACGGAGATCAAGATCGACAACAAGAAACTACTCATTTTGCGCGAGAGTGATCTCTTAGCAATTGTTGAAACCAAATAAATCTTAGCAACCAAGGAGAATGACCTATGGCAGCAAAACAACTCGTCTTTTCAGAAGAAGCACGCCGTAAACTGCAACGCGGTATGGATATTTTAGCCACCGCTGTCGTTACCACTCTTGGCCCGAAAGGCCGCAATGTAGCTGTTGACCGCAAGTTCGGTTCTCCCACCATTACCCACGATGGCGTTTCTGTCGCCAAAGAAATTGAACTGGAAGACCCCTTTGAGAATATGGGTGCGCAACTGCTGAAAGAAGCAGCGACCAAAACGAACGACATTGCCGGTGATGGCACAACCACTTCCACTGTGTTAGCTCACTCCATTGTTACCGAAGGTATGAAGAACTTGGCTGCCGGCGCTAACCCGATGCTGCTCAAACGGGGCATCGAAGCGGCCACCAAAGCTGTGGCTGATAAAATCCGCAGCCAAGCCATTGAAATCACCACCAAGAATGAAATTGCCAATGTCGCCTCGATTTCGGCTCAGGATCGCGCCATCGGCGAGCTGATCGCTGAGGTGATGGATAAGGTTGGAAAAGATGGCGTGATCACTGTTGAGGAATCCAAGGGCTTGGAATTCGAAACGGAATATGTCGAAGGGATGCAGTTCGACCGCGGTTACATTTCGCCCTACTTCATCACCGATCCCGAACACATGGAAGCGGTCATCAATGACGCCTTTGTCCTCATTCATGATAAGAAGATCTCGGCTGCGTCGGACATCGTCCCCATTCTCGAGAAGCTCGTGCAGATTGGCAAGCGCGATCTGCTCATCATCGCCGAGGATGTGGATGGTGAAGCGTTAGCAACCCTTGTGTTGAACAAACTGCGCGGCATGTTGAATGTCGTCGCCGTAAAAGCGCCTGGCTTTGGTGATCGACGCAAAGCCATGTTGCAAGACATTGCCATTCTGACTGGTGCTACGGTCATCTCCGAAGAGACCGGCCGCAAGCTGGAAAGCGCGTCGGTGCAGGATCTGGGTCGGGCGGAGAAAGTGGTGGTCGATAAAGACAACACCACCATCGTCGGCGGTAAAGGCGATCCAGCCCAGATCAAAGGGCGTATTGAACAAATCCGGGTCGAGATGGAGAAGAGCACCAGCGATTACGACCGCGAGAAACTCAACGAGCGGCTGGCGAAACTCTCCGGTGGGGTGGCGATCATCCGCGTTGGCGCCGCTACCGAAACCGAGCTAAAAGAAAAGAAGCACCGCGTCGAAGACGCTCTCTCGGCAACCCGCGCCGCCGTTGAAGAAGGCATTGTGCCCGGCGGTGGTGTAGCCTTGATCAATGCCATGAGCGCCTTGGATGACCTCAAGATGGATAATGAGGATGCCCAAATCGGCGTCAACATCGTGCGCCGCGCCCTCGAAGTGCCGCTGCGTAAGATCGCCGAGAACGCCGGTAAGGACGGTTCGGTGGTATTGGAGACCGTGCGCCGCGTGCAGAAAGAGCAGAATAACCCGAATATCGGTTACAATGTCCTCACCGAACAGTATGTCGATATGGTCAAAGACGGTGTCATTGACCCCGCCAAAGTGACCCGCGGTGCCTTAGAGAATGCCACTTCTATCGCTGCCATGATCCTGACCACCGAGGCGTTGATCACCGAAGTGCCAGAAAAAGAAAAACCCGCTCCACCTCCGATGCCTGAATACTAAACCGAACGGGAAGAGTTACGCGTCCATCGCAAGCTCGTAGAGACGTTGCAGGCTATTTCCGGTAGAGACCGAGGCATGCAACGTCTCTACCATAACTCGGGCTGCGCAAACGCCTGAACAAACAAAGAAATCTTGAACGCCGGTTGACGGGATAACCAGATCATGATACAATGGACACCAAATGGGCGCGTAGCTCAATGGCAGAGCAGTGGCCTTTTAAGCCATTGGCTGAAGGTTCGAGTCCTTCCGCGCTCATGTTGCTTTTTAAGAAGAGTTATGTTTTAAAGAAAATATTAAGATCCGGGTTGAAGAATCTGTTCACCTGACAAAATAGAACTATAATCAGCAAAGTCTGTCGAGAAATCGATAGACCGATCTTCTAAAAAACAGAGCATATCTTATGAAAGATCAGGAGGATGATCTATGCGCCGCATCTTGATACCGATTACAACGATATTGATCCTATTCGCTTTTCTTCTCGTTGGGTTGGTGAACCCTGTTGCTGCTCAAGATGGGTCACAAACGCCCGAACCCACCCCATGGCCATTAACGCTCTTCACCAACTATCCCAGCCAAGTGGTGGGGATTGGAGAAACCGTCAATATTCCTTTGATTCTCCGTGGAGGCACGAAACCCCAAATTGTTCAATTAGAGACCGTCAAAGTTCCAGAAGGTTGGACAGTTACCTTCCGCGGCGGCGGTAAAATCGTCAAATCCGCTTTTGTTGACCCCAAAGAGGATACAGATGTTGATCTGCGCATTGAACAGCCAAAAGATGTCCAACCAGGCGATTACACCTTCACCCTACGCGCTAAAGGAGATGGGGAACAAAGTGAGTTGACCGTTCAAATCACCATTCAAGAGAAGACACCACCATCGATTTCGCTCACTTGTGATTTGCCCACCCTGCGCGGCTCGCCCACCCAAACTTTCCGCTATGACGTCAGCTTGAAGAATGATGGTAGTGATGAACTATCGATCAATTTGACCGCTCAGGTTGACCCCCAGTTTCAGGTCAAGTTCCGTCTCTCCGGTCAAGAGATCACCAGCCTGCCTTTGCCCTCCAAAGACACGAAGCGCCTTTCGGTCGAAGTTCAACCCATTTCGAATGTTTCCGCCGGCAGTTACCCGATCAAGATTATCGCCGAGGGAGTCAATGCCCGCGCTGAGCTAGACCTGGTTGCTGAGGTCACCGGTCAAGCGGATATTTCGATCACCGCTCCTGACGGCCGCCTTTCGGGACAGGCGTATGCCGGTCGCGACTCGTCTTTGAAGGTGATTGTGCGCAACAACGGTAGCGCACCTGCCCTTAATGTCCAATTGAGTTCCAGCGAGCCTAGTGGTTGGACGGTTTCGTTCGATCCAAAGACCATTGAGCAGATTCCAGCCGGCGAACAGGTGGAGGTGAACGCTACCATCCGCCCCAGCGAGAAAGCGGTCGCCGGTGACTATATTGTCAATATCACGGCCCGTCCCAATGAAGGCGCCAGTAAAACGGCTGAATTTCGCATTACCGTGTTGACTTCTACCTTATGGGGCGTGGTTGGAATCGTCTTGATTGCCATTGCGGTTGGTGTGGTTGCGATGGCGGTCATGCGCTTCGGCCGCCGCTAACGTAGAAAGGAGGTCAGGGATGAACGAGTATGTCATCGAGACCGTTAACCTGACCAAAAAATATGATGGCTTTACCGCAGTCAATAATCTAAATTTACGCGTTGAAAAGGGTGAAGTCTTTGGCCTTCTCGGCCCCAATGGGGCTGGGAAGACCACCACCATCCTGATGCTTTTAGGGTTGACCGATCCGACCTCTGGCAAGGTGACCGTGCTTGGCATGGACCCCACCCGCAAGACCCTCAGTGTCAAATCAAGAGTCGGCTATATCCCCGACACGGTGGGCTTCTATGATGAACTGACTGCTAGGGAAAACCTCATCTACATTGCAAAATTGAACGGCTTGTCCGGAGCCAGCGCCTACCAGCGCATTGACGAGGTTTTGGCACGAGTTGGTTTACTGGACGTTGCTGACCAGAGAGTGGGTACTTACTCGCGGGGGATGCGCCAACGGTTGGGGGTTGCCGATGTGTTGATCAAGCAACCGCAATTGATCATCATGGACGAGCCCACCCAAGGTCTGGATCCGGAAAGAGCGCGCGAATTTCTGCAAATGATCCGTTCGCTCAAAGAAGAAGGGATCACCATTCTGTTATCTTCTCATCTGCTACATCAGGTGCAAATCGTCTGTGACCGCGTCGGACTTTTCCACCGCGGGCGCATGGTGCTTGAAGGCACGGTGCAAGAACTGGCAAAGAAAGTGCTTGGGCGTGCCTATCGGGTGGTGATTGAAGCCGAGGGAGATTCCCAAGCTATCTTGCGAGCGCTTGAAAGCGTGCCTGGCCAAGTCGGGGTGCGCCACCTAGAAGGCTCGCGGTATGAGGTTCAAGCTGAAAGCGACATTCGCCCCGAGGTTGCCAGAGCCGTGGTGCAAAGCGGAGCAAGGTTATTGGGCTTAGATGTAGAAGCCCAAAGCCTGGATGAAATCTACGCCCGCTACTTTGAGGAGGTGAAACATGCCCAAAAGGAGTAAACCTTCATCTCCAGTCGTGGAACGCGAAGGGTCGCCTTGGACTGGGCTGTGGGCGGTGGTCACCAAAGAAATGGCTGACCATATGACCAGTGCGCGCATGCGCATCTTGGAAATCCTGATTGTCTTAACCGCTGCCGGTTCGGTTTACGCAGCCATGCAAGTCTTACGCGAGACCGTTGGGCAGGATCCCTTCTTGTTTCTAAAGTTGTTTACGACCTCGCGTGACCCCTTGCCGGCGTTTATCGGCTTTTTGGTTTTTTTGGTGCCTTTGATCAGCATTGCCCTGACCTTTGATTCGATCAATGCTGAGTTCAGCCGTCGCACTATGTCACGCGTGCTTGCCCAGCCGATTTATCGCGACGCCTTGTTGATGGGCAAGTTCTTAGGAGCCTTCTTCACCCTTGCCCTCGTTCTAACCGCCATTTGGCTGCTCATCTTTGGATTGGGGATCGTGGGTTTAGGGTTGCCCCCAAACACGGAAGAGGTGGCACGCAGCTTGCTGTTCTTGGTCACTACCATCTTCTATGGTGGTATCTGGCTGGCGGTAGCGATGGTCTTTTCGATTGTGTTCCGCCAACCAGCAACGGCGGCCTTGGCATCCATCGCGGTTTGGCTGTTTTTCACCGTCTTCTGGGGCATCTTAGCAAGCTTATTTGCCCAGATCATCAGTCCGGTTCAAATCGGCACCTTGACCGAGATCGTGCGCCAGACCGAAACCCAGCTTGCCTTGTCGCGCCTTTCGCCTAACACGCTCTATGCCGAAACCATGCTGGCATTGCTGCAACCTACTGTGCGCAGCACCGGCTTACTGTTGCCCTTCCAATTGGAAGGCGCCGTGATGGGCTCACCTCTGCCGCTACGCCAAAGCGTGCTGATCATCTGGCCGCAGTTTACCGGCTTGATTGCCATCACGATTCTGCTCTTCGCTCTCAGTTATGTCTTGTTCCAACGCCAAGAAATCCGCGCCTAAGGATGGTAGCCCAACGAAGAAAGCCCCCACTGGAATAACCCGGGGGCTTTCTTGCGCTATGCAAAACCGTCTTTGCCAAAACCTAAAGAACCTTGAGCACAACCGAATATTGAAAAGGCTATCATGCAATATAAGCTCCTTGGGCGACAATCGCTCCAAAAGCCGTGGTAACCTTTATTCTTGGCTGGTTCTATCTCCCCTGTATCAGTCCCCCAAACACAGCTAACACTCGATCGACTCCCTCCCGCAGGTATCCAAATCTGCGGGAGGGTTTTCTCGATTTGCGGGCTCTCTCGTACCTTCTCCGGCAAAATCTCCGCTCTCCCTTCGAAGATTCAATTCACGTAAAAGCAGCAGTAATTCCTCCCCACTTCTAAAGGGGTAATCGGCGTTGTCCCGAACACTATGCAGCAGCCCTTTGAGCATCGGTTCCCCATCAGGGTCGATAAACAGACGGAGGACAAACGTTTGGGTGATATGCATGGTCTCTGGCTAACCTATGGATTGCGCAAAACCGCTGGCAAGAAGAGTAAATGCAGCCTTTGCCAAATGACGCCCCCGGTGTTCGGATTGGATGCCCCGATATACAGGGAATTTTGAAAGACAACTGCAGCGTTGTCAAAATAATCGGCGATCTTAAAGTCTGGATTTCCCCAACCTGCCTCGTTGATGGGTGACCAAGAAAGACCATCCGGGCTTTGCCAAACTTGCACCCCTGTCTCATAATTGCTAAAAACGAGAATTAATTGATCCCCATAAGGCAGCAAGCCATACAGCCGTCCATTCTTGGGGTTACCTAAACCGTCATCAAAGACCACCTCCCAATCGGTTCCGTTTTCAGAGCGCCAAAGTTGACCCCCGCTTTGGACATTGCGAAAGCCGATGTAAAACCATCCTTTATGGACGGCCATCGCCGAGATATAGGTGTTATTGGGATTACCCAAACTGTCGGTGAACACTGCTGTCCAGTGGAGGCCGTCTTCCGTTTGCCATAGTTCGGCTGTTGCTCCCGTGTTATCGACAACGCGGCTAAGCCCTACATATAGCTTGTCTTGGAATACCTCCAGCGTGCTTTCCAGCCAGGTTGCTCCCCGGCCAAAACCATCTGTGTTCACTTGTTGCCAAGTGCCGCTTGCCCCGCTGGCGCTTTTCCAGACTTCAAGCCCGTTTCCGCTGCCGCCGATGGATGGGGGCAAGTTACCGCTGGCGGTGTACAGCTCATCCTTAAACACTGCTGCGCTAAAGAAACCGAGGTTATTGGCATCTCCCAAACCGCTGCTAGCGACTTGTTCCCAATTGGTGCCATCGGTGCGCCAGATTTCGCCGCCAGACAGGTTTCCAACGCCAAGATAGAGATAGGAGCGAAACGGTTTGGCGTAATATACTTCGGTGTTGCTGATCGTCCAAGAAGGCGTAAAATCCTGCCAAGTTTTTCCATCGGTGGTACGCCAAACTTGGGCGCCGTTTTCGTTCCAAGTGCCGGCAACCATCGTCCCATTCAATACTCCCAACGCACCGATGTTGGAGTTGGCTGCCTCTCCAAAACCGCTTTCGTTGCTCTGCCGCCAACCGAAGGGACTATCTGCAGCGGGCGAGGCAAGGGGTCTGATTTCATCGCTCCCCAGGGCCGACAGCACTTTGACCAGGCTCACCATCAGGAAGGTGGCCAACAACATCCCAAGCGCAGAGATGGCTTTATAGAGTTTTTGATCATGCCAGTTGGTAGGGGTCATGTTTTGTGCTCCTTTCTAAAAAACCGAGAGCGTTTTTTAGAAATTATCAAAATCGACTGCCATTTCACTGACACCTGGACACGACTTGAAAAATTGCTCAACCCTCGCTATACTAGAGATTAAGGTTTTCAACGCGTGCCTTCTGCTCCCCTCTGTCCGTTACGTCATCCTGCGAGGTTGAGATAACGAATGGACATTCAGCCAAATAGACAGCCCGAGGCTGAGGTCTTGGCTCTGCTGGAACAAAGCCGCGCGCTGGAATGCGCCGGACAGTACGCCGAAGCTTTGAGCTGCGCTGATCAAGCTTTTGAACTGGCGTATCAGCAAGGGGATGAGGAGGGGATGGCGCAAGCGCTCACCTGTCGGGGGTGGATCGAGTACCGTTTGGGACAATATGACAAGGTTCGCCGGCGGGCGGGCGAAGCGTTACAAATCACCGGGCAAGTTACCCGCGCTCGGGCGGACGCGCTGCTTCTACTCGCCGTTTGTGCCATGGAGCAAGATTGCCTCTCTGAGATGGAAGAACCTTGTTTGCAGGCAGCAGAGATTGCTCGCCAACTAGGGTATGAAACCACCCGCTTTCGCGCTCTGCATAACTTATCCATGCTGTACAGCCTGCGTGGTCAGTTTGATCTCCAGATGGCTGCTGACGAGGAGGCTTATCGGATTGCGTGTGAATTGGGGCTGCCACAGCGCAGCACTCCCCTGATCGCCATGAGCTATGCCTTCTTGCGGATGGGCAAGGTTGCTGCTGCGCGTCAGATGCTTCAACGCCTCGATCGAGAGCCCATCGAAACCTTTCAAAATATCGGATATGTGGCGATGCTGCACGCCATGCTGGCTCAATTAGAGGGGAATTGGGAGGAGGTACTGCCTTGCTATGCCCAAGCCCGTCAGGTAGCTGAGAAAATCGGCGATCCAGCCTTACAAATCTTCATCCGCCTTGGATTGAGTCGTTATTATCGCGCCAAGGGGGAATACCCTCTGGCTTATCAATGGGCGGAGGACGGTGTGGCTTGGGCAAAACGTAACCTGAATCGACGCCTGTGGGGACGCGCTCTGGCAGAGCGGGCTTATGCGGCTTGGCTGAACGGCGATCTCTGCCGAGCTGAGCAGGACTTTCAGGCTGCTATTGCCGAGTTAGGAGAACGTCAGCAGTTCTTTGACCAAGCCTTTACCCGTTTTCTCTATACAGCCTTTTTGTTTGAGCAGCAATCCCCCGCCTCGGCGCAAGTTTGGAAACAAGCCGCTCAGCAAATCCTGCAAAGTGGCTATATCCATATCCTTGAGCAGGAAAGGCTGCGGGCATATCCTTTGCTGGCGGGTATGCTCGAAAGTCCTGATTGGGAGATCGCCCAATTAAGCGCCCGCTGTTTGGAGCAATTGCAAGCAACACCACCTATGCCGTTGATGCTCCATACCTTGGGGCGCTTTGAAGTTCAACAAGGCTCGCGCACCATCGACCCTCGTCTGCTCAGGCGTCGCCGCGCCGGCGAGTTATTGAGATTGTTGTTGATCAGCCCCCATCAGCGGTTGCTTCTCGATCAGGTGCTTGAAGCCCTGTTCCCTGATAAACCCCTTGCGAGCGCGACCGATCTGCTTCATAAGGCGACCTCCAGCCTGCGCCGGGCTTTAGAACCCGAACTGCCGGATCACTTTCCCTCGCGCTATTTAGAAGTTGAAGCCGGAGAATTAGCCTTGCACCTTCCACCTGAATCGTGGGTCGATTTTCAAGAATTCGAACGCGCCGTTCAAAACGAGCAGTGGGAACTTGCGGTTGAGCTGTACCAGGGCGACCTCTATCCCCAAGACCTGTACGCTGAGTGGGCGACCATCCCTCGTGAACGATTGCGCAGCCTTTATCTGCGTGCTTTATCCGTTCTTGCTCACCGTTGTTTTCACCAGGGCAAACCTCGCGAGACCCTTGACTACTGCCAGCGAATTCTCGAAATTGACCCGTGGCAGGAAGAAGCGGTTTATTTAGGGATGCAAGCCTACTTGATGTTCAACGACCGTTGCGGTGCGATGCGTCTTTACCAAGAACTTGAACGATCCCTGCAGTTGGAGTTGGGTATCCAACCCCAAAGCGAACTGCGCCAACTCTATGAGCACCTGCGTCGCTGATCTGGCTGTGAAGAGGTTTCCTAGAGTGCCTTCTCCAATTTCTAAACTATCGATTGTCAAGCGATTGGCTTGCTTGGCAGTCTTCCAAGTGGTAGCTTTGCTGAATCTCTCGGAAGGATGCGTTTTCTGAGAGCGTCAGTAAAATATCCCTTTCCTGGAGGATTGTGCTGCCGCTAGGCACGATAAACTCATCTCCTCGACCGATCAAGACGATTAAAAAATCATCCGGTAAACCTAGCTCGACGATGGGCTTGCCAACGGCTGGTGAGTCTGGCGGAACGCACAATTCTCGTAGTTCACTTTTCAAGCCGGCTGTCGGATTAACTTGAATCGGGAGCATCCGTTTTTTGAGCGGTGGGGCATCTACTTGGAGCAACGGGCAACCAGTGGAATGCTACTGCCTTGCAACAGCATCGAAGTTAACACGACAAAGAAGACCACATTGAAAATCGTCTCACCATTTGAGATTCCCCTGAGTAAAGGAAAAGTGGCTAGGATGATAGGAACTGCACCTCGTAACCCAACCCATCCGATAAAGGTTTTCTCGCGCCACGAGAAGGGGCGCAGAGCCAACGTGACAAACACACTGATTGGACGGGCAAGCACCATAAGGAAAATAGCAATCAACAGTCCACGATCTGCTACAGGTACTAAGTGAGAGGGATAAACCAATAGCCCCAACGTGATAAACATCGTGATTTGCATCAACCAAGCTAACCCGTCATAAAAGCGCAACAGTTGGCGTTTATGAATAAAGTCATGTTGTCCCATGACGATACCGCAGAGGTATACTGCCAAGAACCCATTTCCGCCCAAGGAATCTGTTATTCCAAAAGTGAGAAATACCCAGGCAAGGGTCAAGACCGAATATAAGCCATCGTAACCTAACCTGAGACGGTTAATCAGGGGGATGAGCAGGCGGCCCATGCTGAATCCAAATGCGATGCCGAGACTCATCTGTCTTAAGAACAGCCCGGTTAACTGAAGTAGGGAAAATTGGGGTTGCATGATCAGTTGCAGCATTCCAACCGTCAGGAAAATCGCCATGGGATCGTTGCTGCCCGATTCCAATTCCAAGAGAGGCGCCAGTTTTCCTTTCAGATTCATCCCCTTTGAGCGCAGTACAGCGAACACGGCTGCGGCATCCGTTGAGGAGATAATCGCGCCTAATAGTAAACTCTCCAACGCAGTAAAACCGAGCAGAAGACTGATGAAAAAACCGACCACCATAGTGGTGATTAACACGCCAAGTGTGGATAAAAGAATGCCTTCAAGCAGCACTTGGCGAACCAGTTTCCATTCCGTATCTAACCCACCCGAGAAGAGAATCAGCACCAAGGCAATGACACCGATAAACTGTGCTAAGCCTGGATCATCAAAGTGGATTCCCCCAATCCCCTCGGAGCCGGTCAGCATCCCCAAGCCTAGAAAGAGCAATAAAACAGGAATGCCAAAGCGGTCGGAGACTTTGCTGGCTAGGACGCTGACGAGCAGTAAACTCGCCGCCACGATAAGTAAGGTCGTATTCATCGGTTCGTCACCATCACCTTTGCCAATGCTGAACAGATGATGCGCTCGGCAATAGGATTATAAAGCCGTCTTTGGATTAAGGTCTGACCGAAAAAGCTCAAACTTTGGGTAATGTAAAAGGAAAGGATAGCCTAAAATCAGCTTGCATCTTCGCCAGCTTTTGATGCAGCTTTAGTTAACGCTAAGGGGTTGGATTGTGGAACAAAACCGCTTGCTTTTCCGTCAATAGGATTGAAATGGCTCAATGGATGTCCTTCATGGCGCAGGGTCGCTGTCCTCGTCCACGGCAACTCTGCAGGCGAGGAGACCGGCGACTCCGCCGGCCTTCGATGGGAACGCCTGCACCCCAGCAGGGA
>QEXX01000027.1 GCA_003130835.1 Anaerolineae bacterium
ACGAATGATTTATCTCGTGGATTCAGGCGACATGAATGTCGCTTACGCGGTAGCGTGAGATTTATCTCGTGGTTTCAGGTGACATGAATGTCGCGGCACGAATGATTTATCTCGTGGATTCAGGCGACATGAATGTCGCGGCACGAATGAACTGCGTAACGTCAGTTAATAATTTCTTGAAAAATTATTCTCTAAAGTCCATCGATTTGGCTTTTGACATATTCCCGGACAGATTGAGAATCATCGAGTAATAAGGCTTGTTGAGCAATGCCTTCGCATGTTTTTACTGAGAGGCTACGGATTATCTGTTTGATCGATGGTATAGATGCTTTGCTCATACTAAATTCGTCCAGATGCAACCCAAGTAATATCGGAGCAGCTAAGATTTCCCCAGCTAATTCGCCGCACAGTCCAACCCATCGACCAGACTGATGTGCCGATTTTATGGTTCTATCGATAAGACGCAAAACAGCCGGATGAAACGCATCCGCTAAATTTTGCACCAAATGATTTGTCCGATCTACAGCCAAGGTATATTGCGTTAGATCATTGGTTCCGATACTAAAGAAGTCGACATACAAAGATAAGTGATCGGAGATCAAAGCTGCTGAGGGGATCTCGATCATGATGCCAATTTCAACATCTCCAAACGCTACCTGCCGATCAGTGAGCTCATATTTAGCTTCTTCGAGGAGTTGCCGTGCTTGTTTAATTTCATTGACTGTGGAAACCATCGGGAACATGATCTTTAGGTTATGACCAACGGCTGCACGTAAAATAGCCCGCAGTTGACACTTTAGCAGTTCGGGTTGAAGTAGACAAAGTCGCAACCCTCGCACACCTAGAAAAGGATTTTCTTCCGGTAGTTGTGAGATATAAGGGAGCCTTTTATCCCCACCAATGTCTAGAGTGCGGATGACAACCGGATGTTTACCAAAAACTTCAGCAATTTGGTGATAAATCTCATATTGTTCGTCTTCAGTAGGGGCATTCTCCCGATCGAGATATAAAAATTCGGTTCGTAATAGCCCAACGCCTTCAGCTCCTAACTCCAATGCTTCTTCTGCTTCGCCTATTTGTCCAATATTGGCTACAATTTCAACCACCTTTTCATCTTTAGTAATTGCGGGCTTCTTGCATTCTAATTTTGCGTGTTTCGATGAATTCTCTTCCTTTTCTTTTCTTGCGGTATAAGCGATGATTGTCTCTTCGGTAGGATTTAGGATGACATCTCCAAGCTCACCATCAATAATCAGCATAGAAATTGACTGATGATCAAGTAATTTATCCCCTACACCCACAACTGCCGGAATACCTAAACTACGGGCAAAGATAGCAGCATGAGAAGTCGCTCCACCGCGAGCGGTTACAATCCCCATGACTTTAGAGGCATCTAATTGAGCAGTATCGGAGGGAAATAGCTCTTCAGCCACGACGATAGATTTTCGATCAAGAGAACTTAAGCGAGGTTGCGATGTCCCTAACAAGGTATGAATTAATTGGTTCCGAATGTCGATAATATCACTTGCCCTTTGGCGGAAGTAATCATCCTCCATAGACTCGAAAGTTTGGCAAATTTTATCACTCACAATTTGAATGGCTTTTGGTGCATTTAGGCTTTTATCTCTAATGATCTTAACAATCTCATCATAAAATAGCGGATCATGGAGCATCAGACGATGAGCATCAAAAACTTCAGCATCTTTCTTGCTGATTTGGTTTCCTAAATTTTGCTGGATCGAATCAATCTGGATTTCCACTTCTTTTATTGCATGGTCAAACCGCAGGATCTCATGATCTATATCGGTAATGGTTTCATCAGATATGGGAGGTAATTGGGGTAAGTAGAAAAGAGGAGGGGCAATTGCAATACCCCGAGATGCACCAAAGCCCTTCAGTTTCTTCATCTTCGCCTCCAAAATTGTAAGAAAAATTTCAAGAGATGAGAATTATTTCACACCTACAATAGCATATAATTTATCTGCTGTCAAGCATTTTTCTTCGTGCGGCTCTTACCCTGCGTTTAGTAGATTTGGATTTTTTTGTCCTTTTGTTTTCTTTTGTTTGATCCCTCTTGACAAGAGGATTAAAATATGCTAAAAACTATGAAACATGTTGCGCACGATGAAATTATTCTCGTCCAAATGTGTGTTGCTGAGAAATTTACAGGGGGTAGGTTCAGAATTGAAGGTTTCCGGAGATTGGGAAAGGAGGTGACTATTGGAGATGCCCAAACACTATTAAAAACAAGATGAGAGTATCTAAGCCCAGTCATGTAATAAGGAGAGTTTATTATGTCACTAAATTCTTTTCTCGAAGCCTTAAACAATATATTCAATACATTTGGGGCGACAGTATTCGTGCCGGTCATATTGATCGTGATCAATCTCATCCTCGGGAACAACCTAAAGAAATCAATCTATTCTGGTTTATATGCAGGTATCGGTTTAACGGGTTTTACCTGGTTAATTAGTCAATACATTCCCATCATTGTGCCTGTTGTTCAAAATATGGTGACAGTAACGGGGATACAATTGCCTGTCGTAGATATTGGATGGCAAGCAACTTCTGTAATTGCTTATGCAACTCAGGCAGGAATGATCTTCCTAGGGGTTGGGTTGTTATTCCAAATTGTTTTGTTCCTCGTGCGATGGACAAACGTATTTCAGCCATCAGACTTGTGGAACAATTATTCTTACATGGCATGGGGTTCCATGATTGCTGTTGTAACGGGGGATCTATGGCTAGCATTGGCAGTCATGCTTGTCATGAACCTTTACAGTCTACTTTTCTCGGAATTGCTTTCAAAGCGTTGGTCAACCTACTACAATTATCCCAACTGTACAATTATCCAATTGCACCATGTTCCCCAAACTCTCTTCGCGATTCCCATGAATTGGATATTGAATAAACTCGGAGCATATAAGGTCAAGTGGGAGCCAGAAGACCTGCGTCAAAGATTGGGATTTATCGGTGACCCAATTGTATTGGGTGTTTTGTTGGGCTTTCTGTTAGGTTTCTTAGGAAATATCAATAAACTCGGCACACTTGGCGCTTGGGGGAATATTGTGACGGTTGCTATCTCGACCTCTGCGGTCATGGCGATTTTCCCACGTGTGGCTTCGCTATTTGCCCAAGCATTTGCACCACTAACCGAAGCCGCACGAAAGAGGACTGTCAAGAAGGGAGTAGAAACTCAAGGGGAAGAGATTTACATCGGAATTAACGATGCCGCTGGTTATGGTGAATCGGCTACCCTCATTTCAGGGATTATCCTGATCCCCTTAATGGTTTTGGTGGCTGCTATCCTGCCGGGAAATCGAACTTTACCGTTGGTAGATCTGATTGCCCTACCATTCATGGTCGAGCCTATTGTTGCTGTTTGTAATGGGAATATCTTCAAGGTCATCGTTTCAGCAGTCATTTGGTTCTCTGCAGGATTATATATCTCTACGGTAACTGCACCGACCTTCACTCAGGTATATTCCCAATTCGCGACAACCCCTCTTGAGCCGGGGGCTTTGGTTACCAGTTTTGGCATCCTATCGAAGCCAATTATTGGAACTTTGATGTTCTTGCCAGCCTTAAATTTCAAATGGTTGGGTGTCTTGTTCTCCCTGGTGGTGTACTTCATTATGTATTTCGTCTTTAAGCGAAATAAGACGAAAATCCATGAGTTTATGGAAGCTCAAGCCTTACATGGCAGTGAGCAAGGTTAGCTTCTCAAGAACTTAACCGATTCTGTCGATCTCGGGCAAGGAGTCCTACTCTTCCTTGCCCGAGACACAAAAGGAACCATCAATGGCAACGATTTTAATTGACGCAGATTTAATCGAGATCAATATGGATGTCAGCACGAAAGAAGATGCTTTACTCTCTTTAAGTAATCGCCTACTTGAAAAAGATTTGGTTGAACAGGGCTTCTATCAGCACATCATAGAGAGGGAAGAGCAATTTCCAACCGGGCTACCGACCTCTATTCCTATCGCGCTTTGTCATACGGAAGCCATTCATGTGAAAAAGAGTGCTCTGGCTGTAGCGACTTTGAAGAGGCCGGTTATTTTTCAAGAAATGGGAACGCCAGAGAAGACGCTTGATGTAGAGATTATTTTTCTTCTTGCCCTAAAAGATCCCAAAGATCAAGTGCACTGGTTAAAAAAGATGATCGGGGTTTTTCAAAAAGAAGAAGCCTTGCACAAGATCCGTTCTGCATCTTCTCCTAATGAATTGAGTTTATATTTGTCTCAAGTTCTAGGTGATCCTGTTATCGAGACAAAGGATAGTCAATCATAGTCATCAAAATTATCAAATAAATAACATCGGAGGTAAACAACAATGTCCAAAAGAGTACTTAATATCCTAGGAGTATGTGGCTCTGGAACAGTTAGTTCTACATTACTGGCAGAAAAAGTAAAAGAAATCCTTGAGGAACACAAAATTAGGGTTAAGGCAACCGGAGTTATGCCACAAATGGTGCAGGAATACGTTGATCGAGGAGGCATAGATTTTGTCGTAACGACGAGCCCGATTCCGGGCAACATCAAGGTTCCGGTCATTAAGGGCGTTCCACTTTTGACCGGATTCGGTGAAGAAGAATGTATTCAGGAAATCCTTAACGTTGCAAGAAAAATCCTGGGAGAAGATGCTTAGTTTGATTTAGATGCTTAATGATTTTACAGGTGATCTCTTGGAACAACAAAGCCAAATTGACCCTGAGCGAGTAGAGTTAATGGCTGAGATCGCGCGTCTATACTATGAGGAGGGAGAAACTCAAAGCGCGATTGGCAAAAAATTTCACCTCTCAAAGGCGACCGTTTCAAGAATTTTGGATGAGGCCCGGCGGCATAAGATAGTTGAGATCATCATCCATTATCCTATCTCAACAGACTGTAATTTGGAAAAACAACTGATAGAGAAATATGGATTGATCGGCGCCCATGTTCTAGTATCGGGTCAACGCCCTTACATCAATTTAGTACGTCTTCTTGGGAAACTTGCTGCGCGGGTCATGCTGAATTACATAAACGATGGAATGACGATTGCTGTTTCATGGGGAATGGCCGTGTCCGCTACAGTAGAAGCTTTGAGCGTAAACCGCCCGATGCATCTACGCGTTGTTCAAACACAGGGTTCTTCTGAGGAAGACATCATCGAGGGAACCAACGTCGTGCGGACACTGGCTGCTATGTTTGGGAATGATTTCAGGATCATTCCAGCCCCCTTTATTCTGAAAGATCAGCGTATTGCTCAGGTGCTGAGGGAAGAACCCAGTGTGTGTGAAGCATTACAAATTGCAGAGAATGCAGACCTTGCCTTGGTTGGTATCGGATCGATGAATCCAAAGGTATCAGGTCTCTTTCGAGCAGGTTACTTGGATGATCAGCAGCTTCAAGAACTCATTCAACAAGGGGCTATGGGGGATGTTTGTGGAGTGATTATTGACAAAAATGGGCAACCTCTTGATGTGGAGTTCAATCGACGCATCATTGTTGTGGACTTAGCAAAATTGAGAGATATCCCTATTGTGATTGGTGTCGGTGCTGGGGCAGAGAAAGCGCCAGGTATATTAGCTGCATTAAGAGGGGGATATATCAAAGTCTTAGTAACAGATATGATGGCTGCAAAATATTTGCTCAGTCAGGATGAATTGTGAGGACAGGAAAGTTGTGATGAAACAGACGATGAAAGCAATGCTGTATTTAGGGCCGGGGAAGTTGGAACTTCGTGAGGTAGCGCTCCCACAACCCCAAAAAGGAGAGGTTTTGGTAAAAGTCAGAGCAGCAACCACGTGTGGAACTGATGTAAAAACCTATCTTCGTGGTCATCCAAAAATCACTCCCCCTTGCTTATTTGGGCATGAACTTGCTGGTGAGATCGTCGCTGTAGGAGAAGGAGTCGAAAATTTCCAGGTAGGTATGCGGGTCGTATGTCATAATACTGCCCCTTGTGGCAGTTGCTATTATTGCAAACATGGGTATCACAATTTATGTCAAAAGCTCATTTACAATTTCGGCTCTTACGCTGAGTACAATTGCGTACCTGCCCCGATTGTCTCTGTCAACATGTTTGAGATTCCTGAAAGTTTATCATTTGCCGAAGCAGCGATCCTGGAACCTCTTGCCTCTGTCGTTCATGGACAAAAGAAAGTTGGCATTACTCTAGGGGAGACCGTTGTTATCATCGGAGCTGGACCAATCGGTCTCATGCACCTAATGTTGTCAAAAATCAATGGGGCAAAGTCAGTCATCGTTGTTGATGTACAGTCTAATCGATTGCAAATAGCCAAGGAGTTTGGCGCCGATGAGATCATCAACGCAAAGCAACAAGATCCCTTAGAGATCATTAAAATGCAAACCGACGGCCGAGGGGCAGATGTTTGTATCGAATGCGTTGGCCAAAAACAGACCTGGTTGCAAGCTGTTCAGATGACAAGACCAGGGGGACGAGTATTATGGTTTGGTGGCTTGCCGGCAGGTACCCAACTTGAATTGAATGCTGATTATCTACATTATAGTGAGATCACCCTTTTCGGTTCTTATCATGCAACACCTTATGACGTTCAGACTGCTTTTGATCTAATCGCGAGCCGCGCGCTCGATGTCTCTTCGCTTGTCTCTGTAGAGTTGCCCTTAGATCAACTCGATAAGGCTTTGCAAATGATGATGAATGGGGAAGTGGTGAAGGCTGCAATAACTCCATAATGGTGTAAAGGGAGAATGGTCATGACAACAACGAAGACAATGAAAACCGCAGTGTATTATCGAAACACAGATGTGCGTCTAGAGGAAAGGCCAATCCCTACAATTGGTCCGGGAGAACTTTTAGTAAAAACCATGGCTTGTGGCTTGTGTGGTGGTGAAACTATGGAATGGTATTTAGCGCCACGAGCCCCGAAAATACTTGGTCACGAACCAACCGGTGTTGTTGTACAAGTTGGAGCAGGAGTTAAGGGGATAAAAGAGGGAGATCGTGTCTTTGTGCACCACCATGTAGCTTGTATGCGATGCCATTATTGCCAACGGGGCTATTTTACGATGTGTGAACAATACTCAAAGAGCGGTATTGATCCCGGCGGTTTTGCTGAATATTTTCGCGTACCTTCTGAGAATGCGTATTTTGACACTCTAGTCTTGCCAGATGAGATATCCTTTGAAGAAGGTACCGTGATTGAACCGATGGCTTGTGTACTGCATGGCGTCCGACAAACTCCAATTAGCCATGGTGACACGGTGGCGATTGTCGGGTTGGGGTTTATGGGGATGTGTTACTTAGAGTTGGTTCGCCTTTCACCGGCGGGTAGAATTATCGGGATAGATTTCAGTGATTGGCGTCTAGAAAAAGCGCTTCAGCTAGGCGCAACACATATTATAAATCCCAAGAAAGAATCTCCTGTTGATGCCATTAAGGAGATTAATGAAGGAAGACTTGCAGATGTCGTCATTGTGACTGCTCCTACCGTCAAAGCTTGGGAACAGGGTTTTGCCTTATGTGCAAAAGGAGCACATATTCATTTTGGCGCTCCACCGCCTCCCGATGCTTCACTCTCCATTAATCCTAATTTTCTTTACTTTAATGAAATAAAGATTAACTCCGCTTATTCAGCTAGTCACATCGACACTCGCTCTGTTTTAGAAATGCTAGCAAGCGGACGGTTAGATGCTAAGCCTTTGATTACCCATCAGTTTGGCTTGGATGGTGTCCAAGAAGCGATTCAAATGCTATTGCAAGCCGGTGAATCTCTCAAATCGATTATTATCCCGGATTTGACAAAATCCTAGGGTTTATATGGATCGAACAAGAGAAGGTAAAAGGATATGCCAGAAATTAAATTATTAGTTCGCAATAAAGTTGGGTTGCATGCCCGCCCTGCTGCTCTATTTGTGCAAATGGCAAACAATTTTAAATCCAATATTGAAGTAATTTATGGGGATACGATTGCTAATGCAAAAAGTATCTTAAGTGTCCTAACTTTAGGGGCTAACCAAGGAGCAACAGTGACGGTTCGGGCAGATGGTGAAGACGCGGAGGAAGCCCTACAAAGTATTGCTGATTTGTTTGAATCAAACTTTAATGAATCTGAATAGTCTTGATATATGGAAAATGCCGATCAACTTCCTCTAATATTTAGAATCCCTCCAACGATTTCTTTTGTGATTCTTGCCTCATGGTTGTTTATGTTCGTTACCAGCCGTTATCAAATGTCTCGGATAAGGAAAAAGACGAATGAATTGATTGTTCGCCGAGCTTCTCAATTATTAGAGACGCATCCAGATATCACCCTAAACCAGTTCTTTGAGGCAATCCTACCGGACTGGATGGAGATGATACCAAGCGTAGCCTGGTACATTTTGCATAAAACCGAACTATTTCCGGTACCTGCCAAGCCTGAGATCGTTATCAAGCGTATCAATTTTTCTCCTGAATATGTTGGCAGAGTTCTGGTTGAGAACAACATAGACTTGAGCGGTAGGGATTACAAGAAAATCAAGAAAAGCTATCTGGCAGAGAAAAAGTAGAGCAATGATTTGGGAAACTTCTCGGGAACAAATTTGGCAAGCTCTTGAAACCCCTTGGGATGTCATCATTATCGGTGGTGGCATTCTTGGAGCAGGGATATTTTTTGAAGCCTCTGCTGCTGGGTTGAAAACGTTGTTGTTGGAAGCCCGAGATTTTAGCTTTGGTACATCAAGCCGATCTGGAAAGTTCATCCATGGGGGACTTCGATATTTGCGGAATGGACAGGTTGAAGTTACGTATCCAAGTGTAAGGGAACGGGAACATTTAATCGCTGAACTTCCCGGTGGGATTCAAAAAGTATCCATGCACTGCCTCAGACTCTATACGGATCGTTTTTCACCAGCAAGGATGCAAATTGAATTGGCTATTTATGAGCTGATGGCAGGAAGGTTAGGTTTCGAGAAATATACGTTTCCCGATATCGCTAAAATTTGTCCAGGGTTATCTAGAACCCATGTTCTTGCAATGTATAAATATTATGAGGGGTTAATGGATGACGCGCGTCTCGTTTTGCGCATTATCCGCGAAGGTGTCCGAAGAGGGGGAGTGGCTCTGAATTATGCTCAGGTCCTTTCGCTCAGGCGCTTAGAGAGCGGAAAAGTGGTGGGGGTAATTGTTCAAGACCAAACATCCTCGGCTGTGAACCGGGTTCTGGAACTTGATGCCTCGCTTGTTATTCAGGCAACTGGTTATTGGGATATCGAACTAGACAAGAAAAAGAATACCCAGACTAAGGTGAGAAAATCTCGTGGTAGTCATTTATTAATTGATTCTAAGGCGCTCCCCATAGCAGTTGGCTTGACGTATTTTCATCCTCATGATCAAAGGATACAGTTCTTGGTTCCATGGCAGGGGGCTATTCTAGCAGGAACAACTGATATCGATGAAGTTGAAAGGGGTGAGGATGAGTTCTATGAACCAGCGATAACGCAATCAGAGGTGGATTATCTGTTATCGGGAATCAACTATCTTTTTCCAGACATCAAAGTAGATCAACATTCTCTCCTATCTACATTTTGTGGGCTTCGGCCCTTGGTAGACGATGGCGTATCTCAAAATGTTTCAAAAGTTTCGCGTCGCCACCATATTATAGAACAAGATGGATTATTGTCTGTTATTGGCGGGAAACTAACCACCTACCGCATAATCGCTCATGAAGTTTTGAAAGTTGCCCAAAAATATTTGAGACTCAACAAGAAAGGGCTGAAACTCAAAATTCCTGAGTTTACACCCTTTAGAGCCGACCCAACGATCGGAAATAATATGTTGAGTTATGAACAAATACAACGATTATTGGGAAGTTATGGTTCGGATTTTGGCGAATTCATTAGATTCTGTAAACCAGATGACTTTACTGAGATAGAGAATACATCCACCTTGCTGGGAGAGATACGATGGGCGGCGCACAACGAAGCCGTTGTTCATTTGGATGACTTATTGATTCGAAGAGTGCGATTAGGATTAATTCTTCCCGATGGAGGGAAACAAGTTTTATCTTTTATCAAACCTATTGTGCATTCGGAATTGCAATGGGATGAGAATCGTTGGAACTTTGAGGTTAAGAATTATCTTAAGCGTTGGCAGAAGAGTTATTCCCCTTCTCCGTGGTTGAGTTGAGGTGGAGGCAATAATGCCGTATGTGATCGATTTATCAGATAAAGTTGCAATTGTGACCGGAGCAGCAAAGGGTATTGGTAAGGCAATTACACAGTATCTGGTCATAGCAGGTGCACAAGTAGTTATGGATGATCTCCTGTCTCAGGATCAAGTTGAACCGTTCCTAGACGAAATGGAAGGTGTTGGGTTAAGACCTTACTATCTATGCGAGGACATATCAAGAGAAGAAGGAGCCCAGCAGCTTGTTCACAAAACCGTTTCTGAATTTGGGAAAGTCGATATTTTGGTGAATAATGCCGGTGTAGTGGCAGATTGGGAAAAAAGTTGGCAAGTTCATGTCAGAGGGATGTTTGCCTGTTCGGAAGCCGCGAAAGAGGACATGAAAAAAAGAAAAGAAGGGCGAATTATCAATATGCTTTCGACATCAGTACTGACAGGCGGTTCTGGTTTTCCTCAGTATGTTTCTTCTAAAGGCGGAGCAATGGCCTTGACTCGCTATCTAGCTCGCTCTTATGCTCCCTTCGGAATTCTAGTGAACGGGATTATGCCTGCAGTAATCGTAAGTGAGATGATGATGACTCGTTTTACCAGTCCTGAAGAAATGATTGCGCACTACACCCCGCTTATGCCTATTGGCCGAGTTGGATATCCTGAGGATATCGCAAAGGTTGTGCTTTTCTTATGTTCAGATTTGTCGAATTATCTGCTTGGCGAGATTATCGTTGCAGATGGTGGAAGAATGTATGTTGGATAAAAATCATCTTTGAAAGGAGAAATGACATATGGATGTAATGGTTGCTGAAAATTGGGTTAAGGATATCGAGAACACCGCTCATCGCATTCGTTTGCGTGTTTTTGAGCATGTTCTCAAGAATAATGGTGGTTATATGAGTCAAGCTTGTTCTTCTTCTGAAATCTTTGCCAGTCTCTACTCGAAGATTATGCGGCTTGGCCCATCGATAGCTCCGCTGAAACCACGTAAATTTCAGGGAGTTCCCTCAGCCAATAATCCCAATTATTTTCGTGGAGGTGAATACAACGGCGCGTTGTTACCGGAGTACGACCAATTTGTCTTCTCTCCGTCTCATTATGCGTTAGTTCTTTATGCGACCCTAATTGAAGTAGGTCGGCTGGCTGAAGATGCTTTGGATGAATTTAACAAAGACGGAAGCACCGTGGAAATGATCGGTCATGAGCATTCTCCCGGCTGCGATACAACGACTGGATCCTTAGGCCAAGGGATCAGTCAAGCTGGAGGTTTTGCTCTCGCACGAAAGCTCTTAGGAGAAACCGGGCGGGTCTGGGTGTTCATGAGCGACGGTGAATTT
Organism: Anaerolineae bacterium; assembly: GCA_003130835.1. GTDB lineage: Bacteria > Chloroflexota > Anaerolineae > Anaerolineales > UBA4823 > NAK19. The sequence continues at coordinate 11,463 of QEXX01000027.1, forward strand.
CAAGAAGGCCAAGTCTGGGAAGCTGTCGCAGCAATGCGTCACTATCACTTGGACAACGTCGGAGTCTATGTAGATGTAAACGGTCAGCAATGTGATGGGGTAATGGCGGATGTTATGACGACAGAACCGTTAGCAGAGAAACTAGAAGCTTTTGGAGCGCGAGTCATAAAAGTTAATGGCCATGATGTCAAGGCTTTAGTGGAAGCTAGTGAATATGTGCCAGATGGTCGTCCTTTATTTGTTCTTGCCTACACAAATCCTACCTATTGTTTGGATTTGTTGAACGAACGACGCCCAATCCTGCACTATTTACGATTCAAGTCACCCGAAGAACGTAAAAGGTATGAAGATTATTACAACGAGGTAAAGGAGAAAATGCTATGGAGATCGTAACCCGACCCCATGTTCAAAATTTTATTGAATGGGCTAAAGATAAACCAAAAGTAGTGGTTCTTTCAGCCGACTTAACCAATTCCTGTGAGATTGGCGAATGGAGTAAAACCTACCCAGATCGCTTTTTCTCCATGGGCTTAGCTGAACAAAATATGATGGGTTTTGCTGCGGGGTTAGCTAGACGCGGTTTTTACCCGTATATTCACACGTTTGCGGTTTTCATCTATCGGCGACCGTTTGACCAACTGGCGATGTCCATTGCTTATCCCAATTTACCGGTTCGCTTTATCGGCTTTTTACCTGGGATCATGACTCCTGGCGGAGTATCGCATCAGGCAATCGAGGATGTTGCGGTACTGCGTGCTACGCCGAACATGACCATAATAGATTGTGGCGATGCTACCGATGTTGAAACTGTTCTGGATGTAGCTCAAGCTGTTAACGGCCCGGTTTATGTACGAATGCTGAGGGGAGAAGTGCCTCGTCTGTTTAGTAAAGATGAGCCACTCGTCCTGAATAGGGCAAGAGTGTTGCAGATGGGTACAGATATAACCCTGTTGTCTTCCAGTATTTGCACCGAAGAAGCGATGCGCGCAGAAAAAGCTCTACGAGAGCGGGGGGTCTCAATTACCCATTTGCATGTTTCTACGCTGAAGCCTTTCTCTGATCCCCAAGTTCTGGAAGCCGTCAACGCTGCTCGATATGGTGTGATCACCATTGAAAACCATACCATTATTGGTGGATTGGGCTCTGCGGTTGCTGAATTAATGGCTGAGAATGGTATTGGGAAAAAATTGGTCAGAATTGGTTTGCGGGATACCTATGCTCACGGTGCAAGTAAGCAATACTTGATGAAAGAATATCAGTTGGATGCAATCGCGTTAGTACACGCAATTGAAAAGCTCTTGGGTGCTGATTTGAACATTACGGAGGATGATCTGGAAAAAGTTCATATTGCTCCAGTTCACAGTTTGGCAAAGGCTGAAGCATTATAAGGACGGAAAATCATGCTGTACCCAGAATTACGTCAAGAAGTTTGCAGAATGAATCAAGAATTGCCCAAACAAGGGTTGGTAGTCTGGTCTGGTGGAAATGTATCCGGTGTGGTAAGGGAAACCAACCATGTTGTTATCAAACCAAGTGGTGTCCCTTTTGAAGAGTTAACCCCAGAAAATATGATTGTTACTGATTTGGATGGTCATGTAATTGAAGGGGATTTGAAGCCCTCTGTGGACATCGATATCCATCTTTACATCTACAAACATCGTTTAGATATCGGTGGAATTTGTCACACGCATGCACCTTATTCGACCTCCTTTGCCCTTCTTGAGCAACCCATCCCGGCAGCATTAACTCCTATAGCGCATTTACTAGGTCGGAGTGTGCCTTGCACCCAATATGTTATTCCAGCCTCTTTGGAAACCGCTCAAGCGATTATAGAAACAATCGGAGATGGAAAAGCGGTTTTGGTTAGCCGGCATGGACCTTTTACGCTGGGGAAAACTCCAACCGAGGCAGTAAAGATAGCTACCTACTTAGAGGAAGCTGCAAAAACAATTCATCTGGCAATGTTACGCGGAAACGTTACGCCAATTCCAGATGAAGAGATCGACCGTAGCTATAACTGGTACATCCGAAACTACGGCCAGAAAACCTAGTTCTTGCTATACGAATAATTCGAACCTGCCCTTCTGTTTTGGTCAATCGACCAACAGAAGGGCAGGTTTCTTAAGTTATCAGCCGATTAGTTGCCCGATCCAAATTTCGTGCGGGGACAAGTCAATCTGATCCTGAATAGAAATTTCTCCCGGACAACTTTCATTCCCCAAAAGCGTTTGCCACCTGTGACCCGGCAGCTCAACATCCAATTGCAAAGTTGCCGGCAGAGCAAAGAAGTTCAGGGCGACCAAAATGGTTTGCTCTTCACTG
>QEXX01000028.1 GCA_003130835.1 Anaerolineae bacterium
CATTCTCATCCGGGTACGGCTTCTCGGCAATGCTGTCGTCCACAATCATGACACCGTCTTCGGATTGCATCTGGCGCACATATGGCTTGACCATCCGCCACAAGTCGGCGCATGTTTGTGCTTCCCTCGCCAAGAAGCGTTGCACTTGATCATGACTGACTGCTCCGTTCAACAGAGCAGACAAGCCGGTCGCCGTTGTTTGCCAAAGGCACTTATCAAATAATCGCTGTACAGGTCAAGGAGATTGTTGGTTTTCATACTCCAAGTTTACTCAAAACTGTGTAAGGTGAGTTAATAACTCACCTTACGCAGTAGCGGTAGCACGAGATTTATCTCGTGGTTTCAGGCGACATGAATGTCGCGGCACGAATGAACTGCGTAACGTCAGTTATATAGTGACTGTTCATCTCATGGTGAAGGCTTAGCTAGGAAAGTCCTTTTTTCTTCCTCGTCATGTTTTTCAAGCTAGGAGCGTTGTCAGGTTCGCACCTGCGGCTGTCCGACCATTGCCTGCCCAAGCCAGCAGGCGATAGACATTCATGGCAGACAGTTCTCGTTTATAGCTGCGCATGGTGCGGTAGCGCTCCTTGATGTACAGCCGATGCCGCACTCACAAGCATGGTTGTTTCCATCTAAGCGTTCTCCGTTCTGTCCTTGCCAACGGCGATACAGTAGGTCTGGAAATAGCCTTACGGCTGCGCTACTCCTTGCTGCGGTCGTTCTTCGACCAACTTCAGCAAGGTACGCAAATCCGTTTGCGCTTGATCGGGCGAGATGCCCAAAGCTCGTAACGAGCCTTCGGTGTCTCGGGCTAAAAGCGGCAAGAGTTCTTGCACCAAGGCTTGTGTGTTTGTCAGCACATGCTTCTTGCACATTCGATGGCGCAGTCCCAGCTCATCAGCCACGTGCTTGAAGGCATCTGCATCATCGGTGACCAACACTTCTGCCCCCATCGCTTGAGCAATCGCGGCAAGCCATGCTTGCAGTTACTCCGCATCTTCCGCCAATAAGCCATCGATGCTCAGCACCAGACCATGCAGCGGGTTGCTGGTCAGTCCAAGTTACAGCCAGCGCCCCTTGCAGCGCACGCTGGTCACATCCGCCCCCAGCACCGCCTTGCACATCCCCCCGAAGACTCCCATCTGTCGCATGCCAGGCACAGGCTGCGCCGCTTCTTGCACCGCCAGATAGACACTCGTCTTACTCATCCGATACCCCAAAGCCTTTATCGCCAAGGCAACCGCCCCGTAGCTCAGCCCCAGCAGGTACAACAACACCCCAAACCCCCGCAAACGCATCGTTAGTTACCTGCGCTCCACCCCCTTCGGGTAGCACCGCAACATCCACCGACAGTGCAGACAACAATGCCGCTTCACCTTCACCTGCCTTAACACGGTATCTCACACCTGCTTCGCTACGACCTCATGGACTTTTACCCCCTTGCTCTGACAATGGGGGCAGCGAACCCCTGCGGCTTCTTGCTTAACGGTGGGCAAAATCAATTGCAGACGCATGGATACTGCTCCATCTCCCAGATTTTCTCTGGATTCCCCCTAAGTTTCACTAAATTCCTAAACAATTACTGATGATCAACCCACTAACTTTAAGATACAATTCTTGCTAAAAGTTGCATTCTTCATTATACTTACTTAAGGTAAGTAAATAATTGGCCTGGTTTCGATTGAAGGAGTGCCCTATGCCAACAGCCCTTGTAATCAGCCCTCATGCCGATGATGCCGCAGCCTTTTGCGGCGCCACGCTCGCCAAACGCGCTGCCCAAGGTTGGAAAATCGTCCTCGTGCGGGTCACCGATGACTCCAAAGACTCAGTGGGATTGAGCGAAGAAGAAACTCGCCGACGCATCACGGCAGAACTGCATCAAGCAGCCTCCATCTTGGGAATCGACGAAATTGTGGAGTTGGGATACGAGACGGACCGGCTCTTTGCCGTATCAGAGTTGGAATTGCGTGAGCGGTTTGTCTATCTCATCCGTAAATATCGTCCTTACGCCGTTTTTTCCTTCGATCCAGATGGTTGGGAAGAAAACAACCAAGATCATAAGCGCGTGGCAGAAGCCATGGACGAAGCTTTATGGGTAGCTGCGTTTGATAAACACTATCCGGAACACTTCAAAGAAGGTTATCAACCGTATTGTGTGGTCGAACGCTGGTTCTTCGGGCGCAAGTTGCCCAATCCCAACCGCGCCGAGGATATCAGCGAGTTCTTAGAAAAGAAAATCGATGCCCTTTGTGCTCACCAAACCCAGATGAAACACCTGTTACACCAATACCAAATGCAATTGGCAGCTTGGGGGAGACGTGTGCCTTGGGTGGACGTCTCTTACGAAGGGGATCACAAGGAAATCGTGGCGGTCTTTTTACAGGAGCAGGCAAACGCAGTGGCGCGCGAATTTGGCTTAGGCGAAGGCAGAATGGGAGAGTTATTCCGTTATGTCCGCTTCGGAGACCTAGAAGAGCTATTCCAGATGATGTCTGAACCCCTCCAAAGTGCCGAAAGCCTGCCAGAAGCTCAGCCTCAGCCACAACCAACCCTCTCGGCCGCTGAGCAAGAGGACTATCTGCGCCACATTCTTGCCTCAAATCTCCATCAGCGCCTTCGCTTGATGGGACATCACCATCTCTGCGCCGGTGCCTTTGAAGAGCTGTTTCAGAGCATCCCGTTTCGCTTGTCTTACCAAAACCTGGTCGCTCACTTGAAAGCCAGCCCCGATCTCGAAGTGGAAAGCATCTTTGGCTATGATATTTTTTGCTATCAGTGCGGTTATTGGGACAACGAGCAAGGACGGTGTAGCACAGGTTGGAAAAACAAAATTAGCAAAGACGCAGCGGTTTTGGACTATTTAGGCATTCGCACTGGCGAAGTGCGGCGGCTGGAGGACCTGCAGCGTCTGTTAGCGGAGAAAATCACCCCAGAGGTGCTTTACCATTTCTGCGGACCGGGCGAATGGAAATGTGAAAACTACGTGCTAGGGATCTGCCAAAGGGGTTACGCAAAGCTGCGTCAGCGGTTTGGGTTTGAGTAAGAACAACCCATGCCCTTGAACCATAAAAAACAGGGATATCCATTGGGGAGGGTCACATGACAGCTCAACGAGGCACGCGAGTGCGCTCTTTAGTGGCTTTAGGGTTTGGGTTCTTTATTGACAGCGCAGAAGATTTAGCATTGCCCATGCTCTTTCCAGCGATTCGCAATTCGCTAGGGTTACTGTATAGTCACCTCGGGCTGATTGACAACATTCGCATTATCTTTCAAACGTTTTCGGGGCCGTTTTGGGGGATGCTTGCGGATAAGTACAATCGCAAATGGATTTTGGTCATCGGGACAGGGGTGTGGGGAATCTGGACAGCCTTATGTGGTTTGGTGGATAGTTTCTGGCAATTAATGGTCTTGCGCATTGTTGCCTGTATTGGCTTGGGATGTCTCTATCCCGCCGCCTTTAGCATCTTAGGAGACATCTTCGGGCCGCGCGATCGAGGCAAAGCCATGGGGGCAATTAGCGCCATAGGAATGTTCGGAATCGTGGTTGGCGCGCTGGTGTTTGGCGAATTGACCGCTATCCCGGAGATCGGTTGGCGCATCGGTTTGGTGGGCTTGGGTGCAATGAGTGTTCTCTCCGGTGTGGTGATAGCCATATTGATCAAAAACCCCGTACGCGGCGCGGCGGAGCCAGAACTCAGCGATGTCATCACCGAAGAAGCCGAGGTTCAGTTTGCTTTCTCGCTCAAGAAAGTCCGCGAGGTATTGCGCAGTGGCACCTTATGGCTGAATTTCATTCAAGGGGCGTTTATCATGACCTGCATCAACGCGCTCTCGATTTTCTTCGTCACTTGGTTAGTGGACGACCGGGGATATTCGGAGAGTGAAGCACCCATCTTCTTCGCTGGGATTGTCATCTCTCTTGCCGTTGGCAGTTTTGTCGCCGGGGTAGTTGCCGATTGGGCAGATGTGCGCTCCCCAAAATATGGACGCATTCTATGCTCACAAGGCTCGATTGCCATTACGCTCCCCGCCCTTTGGTATCTGTTTACCCGAGCACAAACAGAAATGCAAATCTTAGTTCCGTCTATCTTGGCTGGCTTCTTCCTCGATTGGACGCGCCGCGGCGTTCAGCAACCCCTCGCCCATGCCGTGACCAAACCCGAGCTTCGCTCAACAGCCATGGCTTTGATGGAGTTTACCCAAGGCGCCTTTGCCTCGGTGGTGATCATCCTCTTTGGGAATTTCGCCAACCAATATGGCTTGACGACGACGCTGCTGGTGCTGTCCGTAGGCTTTTGGAGCATTGCGCTGGTGCTCACCACCCTTTACTACTTTATTTACCCGCGGGAAGCGGCAAACTTTCGTCAAGAAATGAAGAATCGCCGCGAGGTTCTGATCGGTCAAAGTCAAATTGCTAATTTCCCCGAATAAGAAAGGCAGGATGGAATGATCGAAATCCACGAATGGAACGGAGAAGGCTATCAACCCCTGGTTTTTACCCCCCAATGGATGGCCGCCATTCTCAATTGGCAGCCACTTTACGATTTGGCGAACGCCGATGAAATCGAAGTTCACCAACAAACCGATGAAGTCTTCGTCCTGTGGCGGGGACGGGGAGCGTTGTACTATCTCACCGAAGAGGGACAGCTCGAAGTGCAGGACTTAAAACCCGGCGTCATCTATAATGTGCCGGCTGGTGTCTGGCATGGTTGTTTAGGCAGTCGTGATGTGTCTTGGATCATTGTCGAAAACCGCGACACTCACCTGAACGACACCACCGTGCGCAAAATGAGCGACACAGAGCGAGAGACCCTGCGCCAAAAGGCGCCGGGTTGGTGCAAAGCCTAAGGGGGGCAGTCAGGATGTCCCTAACTCCTTCCTGATCCTCTTCGTGTTTGGAAGATTAGTTGAGAGGAGAAGCAAGGGGCAGATCCTTGCCTTGCTTCTCCTGTTGTTCAGCTAGATGGGTTGCATTTTTGCTGCAGACTTGGCTTAGACGAATTTATTGACCCAAGAATAAAAAGTGGTTGGTCAAGGTGTAATAGATATAGTTTTGCCAAAGCCGCAGGATATCGTCGCGAACGTAATCATGAGTAGCAAAAGTCTGCAGCAAGAAACGCCCCTGGTAGCACTCGGTCAATACACCGTGATTGGTTTTATCGGTGCCACTGGTGCCAAGTAGCAGGGTTGCCTTGGATGGCTCGTCCCCGATTGCTTGGGAGACCTTCATCAAGTCGCCAATATCCCCCCGCCAGTAATTCGCTGTTCCCAAGCTGCGCACCTGGTTGGGTTGATTGAACAAAGGATGATCGGGAACGAGGAAAGAGAGCTTGCGCAAACCAGGGTTGTACCAATCTTTATAGAATTCCACGCCGCACTTCTTCAGCAGGGAAGACATCTTCCCTTGATGGAGACTGTCCACTTCCCACATTTCGAGTACAACAGCAGTACCGCGTTCCAGGTGCTGTTCCAAGTAAGGGAAAAATTCACCTTGGATTTTGCCATAAGCTTCTGAAGAGACAATGATTAAGTCCCAATCCGAAGAACCCAATAACTGATCTTTAAGCCACCCTTGGGCACTGCCGACATCGATATAGGTATAGCCTTCTTGATCGAGAGCGCTTTTGACGTATCGTTCCATCCCATACCGGTGGCCCGAAGTATCCTCAAAAAGTAAAATCCTGGCAGCCTTAATTTGGGCTTCGAGGTCGGGCTGGGGAGGCTCGGAGGGGATTGGGGGAGGTTCTGTCTCGCCCGTTGAAGGAGCTTCGGTGGATGGGGGTTGTTCGGTCGCAGGAGCTTCGGCCGTCGTTTGCTGAAGAGCCTCGCTTGTGGCTTGCAAATCCAGTGCCATTTGGGTCGCTTGGGCAGCGACCTGGGTGCCTTGCTCGGCAAGAGCTTGCATGGTCGCTTCCACCGCATTGCCTTGTCCCGCAGCAGCTAAGGTCGCTTGCCGGGCTAGGGCTTCTACCGTTGCCTGTTGGGCGTTGTTTGAGGTGGGAAGCAAGGCGATGTTGCAGGCTAAGGCGGCCAGAATCAAGGCAATGATCAAGGTAAGCATGGATAGATTGCGCTTAAAATGAAGTTTACTCATGGGATCGCCTCCTTCATTACACACTCTAGCAGATCGAATATTCGTCTTTTTTCGGCGGGAAGGGGAAGAAAGACAAAAGACTTAGAAATATTATACAATTAACTCTCTTGCTAGCCGGGCTGGACGGCGGAGTTTTAACGATGCAAGGTGTTTCCTCCTAAAGACGCCTATGCCGCAGGTGCATGGGTTTTTGCCTTGATCGGTGGGGCTTTTATCTACCTAGGCGTCAAACCGATGCAATCGGTCAAAGTCGCTGTTGCTAAGGGAAAAATGCACCTGGCACGCGTTTGGCGCACCCGACGCAACAACAATGTCACTAGCACCTTTCTCATGACCGAATTACACCTAGCAAACAAAATTTTGGCGTGCCAGAGGAGGTCTTCGCAGAATTGGAAGACGGCTCGGTTTACGCCGTCTATGATGGGGACGGCTTACACAATTACTATCGACTTCTTCCTTGCGTGCGCCCTATTTTTAGAAATATGGGAGCACTTCCCATCAGCGTACGCGCACGTTCCAAGCGCTGGCAAAGCCCAGCAAGCTAGCCGGGATCAGCATAAGCCCGGCCAGAAACCAATCGAAACGGACGACAAGCTCGCCGAAAACCAATGGTCCGGTCAATTGCCCAAAATATTGCCCAAATAACACCACTGCCAGTCCCAACCCTGCCCATTGCGGCTTGCGCATGACTTCCGGCGCGGCGGCAAAAGTGGCGGTTGGGAGAGCACCGATCAGCAGGCCTTGGATGCTCATTAGCAGGACGATGCCCATCCCCTGCACACGGAAGGGGAACAGGAGAAGGATAGCAATCGCCAGAAAGGGCAAAGCAATCAATAAACGGCGTGAGTTGAGGCGATCAGAAAGCCAACCGGCTGCCGGGGCTGAAAACAAAACGACCAACGTGGCAATGCTCGACAAGAAAGACGCCTGCGGCAGGGGATAACCGCGTACCTCGTGCAAGAAGGTGGGATAGTACGTGCCAATGGACACCATCACGAAATTAAAACAGGCAAAAGCTGCCCCTAAGAGCCAAATCTCACGGTTCGCCAGCGCTTTGCGGAAGGAAAGGGAAGACTGAGCAGCCCCCTTTTGAGGTTCGGATTGGGGAGGCTGACGCACCAGCCAAGCATAGAGCAGAGCAGCCAATAGGGTGAAGGCAGCGCCACCCCACCAGACACTTTGCCATCCGTAGGCAAGGCTAAAGCGCGGCGCTAAGTTATACATGAGAATACTCCCGACCGGCACCCAGGTCGCCCAAATGCCCATGGCGGCACCTTGACGCTGTGGCGGGAACCATTGCGCGATGGTCGCCGGAGCAATCACGCCCATCAAGCCAATCCCAATGCCTTCGATGACTCGACTCAAAGCTAAGACCCCAAAAGTAGGCGAGAGCGCGCCCAGCACAGCTCCCCCCGCCAGGCACCCCAAGGCGATTAAGCCGCTTGTGCGCGAGCCTAGTTTTTGCACGATCAAACCAGCCGGCAAAGCCAGCAGCAATCCTGTCAGGGCGACGGTGGACATCAAGGATCCGCCTTGAGAAAGGTTGATCCCAAACCGTTCCATTATCATTGGCAGGATCGGCGGTACCTTGAATTGATTGAAGGGTGCTGCCACACTGGCGAGATAGACTGCCAGCAGGACGAACCAAGCGTAACGGTCAGCAGTAAGCGCAAAGGGGTAGGAGGAAGCTTTTTGCATGGAGTCTCCGCAGATTCAGGTGTTATGAAGATCAATTTTAGAATTCTATCGCATTTGTATCGTTGTTAACGGATATAGAACCAACTGCAAAGCATGGATTGGGTATGCTATCGCGGCTTGATCATCTTGGTCACGAAGTTTGTTAATCTCCCTTTTTATTTGGATAGATGTCCATCTCAGCCTGCACGTAGAGCCGATTCCTTGACCTGCGACTTCGATCCTCTTGCCAGAGCGGGCGTTCTCTTCCGCCCAGTCTTGTAGACGGAGATGAATGCACTGCCAAGCAACTGGCTAGAACGGCTAAGCTCTTCGTCAATTGGCATAGAAAACCGCACTCTAACTGCCTCGCAGGGAAAACAGGCTTGTCCGCCGCATCGCACAGTTAGAGACGCCTGCACCTCGGTTGCAGAGATTGGGGATGTGAGCTTCGCTCGTCTTCATCCCCAACCCCTTTCAACAGCAGGACAAAAAAGCCCTCTTGCAAAGTGACGAAAAAGTTTATTTGTAAACGCCGTATTCCTTGCCGGTTTGGATCAAAGCGTGCAGGTTTTCGGCTTGGGCATCGTCCAGCACAGCTCCATTGGCAAGAATATAGCCACCATCTTGACCGACTTCATCAATCAAACGTTTGACATACTCCTCGACATCCTTAGGCGTGCCGGCTTTTAGCAGGGATGAGGGCACATTGCCGCCAAAACAAGCCCAACCTTGAAAGCGTTTCTTGACCTCTTTCATATCCGTCTGATCGAACATCCAGATCGACTTTCCGGCTGGGATGTCTGGATCGGGGAAGATGTCCAAGCGCTGATTATAGCCACCTTCGACGAAGAGATAAGGGACAAGTCCCTCTTCTATCAAACCGATAATCAGGGCTTTTAGGGTTGGCCAGTAGAAGGTCTTGAAGTCCTTATTGGACATAAAGCCATCAGCGCCTTTATGCAAGGGGATAAAGACGATTAAGTGTTTGTTCCCTGTAGCGGAACGCACGCCCATTTCGATTTGCATCGGCGTAATGCGCTCAAGCGCTTCGAGCAGTTTCTTGGGTTGGCGGTACATATCCAGCATGATAGCGCGCGTGCCGCGCAGGGTATCACCCAAGACGTCAAACGGCGCCTTAGCAAAGCCTCCGATCAAGCCGGGAATGCCTAGAGTGCCCAAAGTCTCCATATCGATTGCCACAGCTTTTTGAATCCATTCCATTGCCATCTGCCCGGCTTGCAGCAACTTCTTCAAGGTTTCCTGCACGGGCGGAATACCCCACGGCACCAAAAAGCCGCCCATAAACGGCAATTCCAGCACATCGGTAAAGGGAGGCAACATCTCCCAAGCGCCGAGAGCACCCATGATGCGCGGGAAGTACTTGCGCATAAAGAACGCCGAGGGATCGCGCAGGAACTCATCGTACTCGTCAGCATGCATGTACTCAGCTTCAATACACTGATAGGGGGTAGTTTCCGGCACACCATGCCCCGGCCAACGATAGAGTTTGTAGTCCATCAGCTCAAAAATTGCACCTGGCCCATATATGGGTGCCGCAGACAGCGAATCCGGCACAAAATCGGCATGATATTTCTTGAGGGCATAGCCGAGTTTATCGTAATCGTACATTGCTTCCTTTGCGGTGATTCCAGCATAGGCAAAGGGATAGAAACCCACAATTGGGCAGACCGGAATGCGCTTGGGTTTTCTCAATTCAATAACATCCTTGAGCATCTGGGCGCGTTCTTGAAAAGCCTGTCTGGCTTGCGGGGTGGCAAACGGTACCCCCTCAGCATCCATCCAAGCTTTGAAGCGGGCTTCATACTTCTCCTGCGGAGAAAGTTTATTCCATTGAACTTCCTGGCTCATATACACTCCTTTCGTTAGGCAGAATAAACGCCAAATTCACGGGTGGCATCAGTCCAAACTTGAATCAAATTCTCATCGCAGCCTTCGAGTTCCATGACATTATTCGCCATGACGAACCCGCCACCTTTTCCAACTTCTTCGCATAAGCGATGGGTTAGCTCGCGCACTTCAGAGGGACTGCGACCGGGTTTGAGATAGGTCAGCGGCATTCCACCGATGATGCACATCGTTTGTCCGACGACTTCTTTTACCTTGAAGATATTGCTGTCTTGAAAAGATCCAATACTTTTGCCCTTGGGGAGCTCTGCTAGATACTTCAATCGCTGATCCCAGACCCCTTCGTAATATACCCATGGGGTGATGCCAGCCTCGATCAATTGCAGCATCATATCCTTGAGTTGCGGCCAATAGAAACGCTCGAACTGCTCTAGAGACATGAAACCATCTGAGCCGCGGTGCAAGGGGATGAACACAAACGGAATGCCGGTTGCTTTGGAGGTGCTGATGGCGTATTTCAATTGAAAGCGTTTGACCTTTTCTTCGGCAGCCAACAATTTCTCCGGGATGCGCATCATGTCGAGGAAAATACCCCTCATGCCTCGCAAAGTGTCGGACATGAAATCAAAAGGAGCCTCGACAAGGATGGAAAGCATCGTAAAAGGTGGAAACCCCAAAGCCGCTAATCGCTTTGCCGACTCCAATGCTTGGTTTAGCCATTCGGATTGATATTGAGCTGCTTTATACAGAGCTTCAAAAGCAGACACCACAGGCGGGAGAGTCAGCAATTGATAATTGAGCAGGATGTTGTAATAACCGAAAGCCCACATTCCCAGGGGTGGGAGAAGGGCTAACCCCTGACAATTTTGGAAAGCACGCGGGGTATAAACCCGAATTGCCCAGTCGGCCGGGTCTTCGAGGAATTCATCATAATCTTCTGCTTTCATGAATTCCTGCTCGTTGAATTGGAACGATCCATTCGGAGCTAAGCCGTAGCCTGGCCATTTGGTCATGCGATCCCCAACAGCTATCGAAGGCTTGGGGGTGTGCCAGTGGCCAAAAATCAAATCGGGCTTATAGCGCAAGGCAGCCTTTTCCAAAAGTTCTTGGGCTTTTTGGGGGTTTTCGTAGAGTTCTTGCTTGGTAATCCCTCCCATCTCGGCTAATTTATACCCCATACCCATCATCAGCGGGATACGGTCGGGTTGTTTCAGTTGAATGGCATCTGAGACGCGTTGCTGACGTTCGATAAGCAGTTGTTCGGGCGTTTTGCCGACATCCACTTCGAACTGGGATTTGGTAGTATCCATCTCTAGTTGACTCCGTACCACGCGTTTGCCATCTTGACGGCTGCCATAGCATCGCGCCCCCAGCCGTCTGCGCCGGTAAACTGGCGGATTTGCTCATCAATCTGTCCGCCGCCGATCATGACCTTGACATCGTTCAGCCCGGCCGCTTTGAGTGCTTCGACGGTCGCTTTCATCGGGTCATAAGCCAGGGTGAGGAAGCCACTGAGAGCAACCACTTTGGCACCCGTTTCTTTGGTGGCTTCGACAAACTTTGCCGGGGGCACATCCACGCCAAGGTCGGTGACCTCAAAACCGTTGACATCCAGCATAAAGGCAACGATATCCTTGGCGATGTCGTGAATGTCGCCCTCCACAGTGCCGATGACCACTTTGCCGTGTTTCTTCTGCGTAGCTTCCTTCTGCAGGCGAGGCTTGATTAAGTCGGAGACCTGGCGGAGCATTTCGCCGGCCAGAATCAACTCGGGGATAAAACAATCCCCGGCTTCAAAGCGTTTCCCGATCACCTCCATGGCTTGGCGGCAGGCTTCTAAGACCTCCAGGGGGTCTTTGCCAGCATCCAGCATCTGCTGGGTGATCTTGAGCGCGTCTTCCTCGCGCATCTCGGTAATAGCTTGAATTAGTTCTTGGGACATGTTTTCTCCTTTCTATTTCAATCGGTAGCGGTTTGGTGGTGGTCTGGTGGTTGACTTAAGAGCCGCTGGGCGGCTCGAAAATCCCTTTGCGGTGAGCGCGAATGAAGTTCAGGCAATGTTTGTCTTTGCCTAACAGCAGTTCGGCGGTGACGATCATGGCTTGAATCTCGCGGTCTAGAGGATCGAGGATGGCGCTATCCAAACCGGCTGCCATTGCCATGACCAGAAAGACGCGGTTGATATAGGAGCGAGCCGGCAGGCCAAAGGAAATATTGCTCAAACCGATGGTCAGGTGAGCTTCAGGATATTCTTGGCGGACGCGGCGCATGGTCTCGAGGGCGATCAGGGCGCTGTCGGTGTTGGTCGAGATGGTCATCGCCAATGGGTCGATGTAAACCCGCTCATCGGGGATACCATAGCGACGGGTTTCAGCCATGATTTGGTGGATGACCTCCAGACGTTTTTCACTGCTTTCGGGAATTTTCTTGGCATCCATCGCCAAGGCAATCACATCGCAACCATGCTCGGCAACGATTGGCAAAATGCCCTCCAGTCGCTCTGGCTCGCCACTGATCGAGTTGATCAGCGGTATCTTTTGCACAGCGCCGATGGCAGCCCGCAGTGCCTTGGGGTTGGCACTATCCAAGGAAAGCGGCGTATCGGTCACTGATTGAACGACTTCGATCAGCCATAAAAGATCCTCTGCTTCTTGGCTGGGATGGGTGCCGGCGTTGACATCCAGCCAGGTTGCGCCGGCTTCGGCTTGCCGCTTGGCAAGATCGGCGATATAGTCTCGGTCGCGCTCGGCAATCGCCTGGGCAACGCGCTTGCGGGTTCCGTTGATCTTTTCTGCGATGATTTTCATCTTTCACTCCAAAAGTCAGTTTTTCTCGCTGTGGACTGGGAAGTGCATGGCATGGGCAAAATAGAGGTTGAATTTGGGCACGGTGCTCAATTCGAGATAGTGCGTGCGGCGGGCGATTTCCTCTGCCCGGCGACGCGCTGATTGCGAAAGGAGCATCCACTGCGCGCCGATGGCGGCGGCATTGCCCACCTGTCGGTAACGGGCATGCGGTAGTGGAGGGAACAAACCGATTTGCACCGCACTGGGGAGGCTGATGTACGAGCCAAACGCCCCTGCCACGATCACCTCTTCCACTGCTTCGGGGGCAATCTGATTGGTTTCCAATAAGATTTTCATGCCGGCATGGATGGCGCCTTTCGCCAATTGGATTTCGTTGATGTCCTTTTGAGTGAGGGCAATTTCGCGCCCGTTTCCACTCTTATCAGCCGGGACAAAAACAAAGCGCGGTTCGCTATTTCCCAGCAAGGCAAGCCTCTGGCGGTTAAAGCGCCCGTTGGGTAAGAGATAGCCAGCCCGGTAGAGTTCTGCAATGGCATCTAAAATGCCCGAGCCGCAAAAGCCAATCGGCGGTTCATGGTCCACCGTCTCGATTTGGACTCCTTGCGGGGTCAGACGCACCTTTTCGATAGCTCCAGATGCGGCGCGCATGCCGTCACGGATGTGCGCCCCTTCGAAGGCCGGACCGGAAGCACAGGATACGGCCGTCAGTGTCTCTTTGCCGGGGATGCGCAAGCTGATTTCGGTGTTGGTGCCAATATCAATGCCGATCGCCAGGCGCTCGTTGCGATCGAGTTCGCTCGCCAGCACCATGGCTATATGATCCGAGCCGATATAACCACCGATCGCTGGCGGGATGTAAACCCGCGCCCCCGGCGCCATACGCAATCCCAGCTCCGAAGCAAGCACTTCCAAAGGTTCACTGCTGGCGGCAACGTAGGGCGAGAGGGCAAGTTGGCGCACCGGCCAGCCCAGCAGCAGATGAGTCATTGCCGTGTTACCTACGATACAGGCTTCAGCGACTTGCTCGGGTGCTGCGCTCACCTTATTGAGCATTTTGAGCAATAACTCGTCGATCGTTTGACGGACGAGTTCGGCAAGCTTCTGGCTGCCAGCCGCGTTGCGTTGGGCGTAGGCCAAACGGCTGACGACATCTTCCCCATAAGAGATTTGGGGGTTGGGAGCACCACTGGTGCTTAGAACTTGTCCGCTTTCTAGTTCCAATAGGGTGGCGGCGATTTTCGTGCTACCCAGATCAACAGCTAAGCCGAGGAGTTTCTGGTGTGCAGGGGTAAGGCCGATTACCTCGTTATGGCGCCATAAAATATTCGCACTCCAGCCAAGCTGGCGGATTGCCGTGGGAAGCTGTTGGAGAAAGGCGTTTGAAGTGGTAATCTCTGTTGAGCCGCTTTGTGCGGTAATGGCTTCTTTGAGGCGCGTCCAATCGGAACGCGGATCGTGCAGCGTGGGCGGTGGGCAACTCACAGGGATCGCCTGCACCACAGGCTCCGGCGGAATGGGGCGTAGAACGCTCTCGATTTGCAACCGCTGGCCGCTGTCCAATGAATCAGGCGGAACATGCAAGCGGACATCGCTCCATGCGCGCGTGCAGCAGGCAAGGCGATACCCAGCCTCGATTTCTGCCTCGCCGAGTAAGAACCGTTCGTCTTCGGTGAGCGGGGAAACGGAACCGCTGACGACTTGTACCCGACACTGACCGCAGTTGCCCTCCCCGCCGCAGGTGGAGGTCAGGGCAATGCCAGCCAGCCGAGCGGCTTCGAGTAGATTGGTTTGTGCCGCGACTTGAACGCGCTTTCCAATTGGCTGGAATTGGATGGTTACTTCGGGTTGCTCTTTCATTCCTTCTCCGTCGCCGAGGCCGACGCTGCGGGGATGGAATTGGCTTCGATTTTGGGTTGCACCAGCTTGAAATCAAGATAGGAGACCGTTTGACCCGCTTCGACGACCAGGAAATCATCATCCCATTCGCCCTTAAGCATTTTGACGATCAAAGCGTTCGACCCGCGCACTTCTTCGAAGCGTAAGTTGAATTTCTCGGCGGTGCGTCGGGCGATCTCAACATAGCCGGCATTGTCCTGGTGCCCAGTGTCGATGTACACCAATCGTTTGTAGTTCTTGAGCATCACGCTCATAATGCGATTGGCGCGCTCGACACCATATTGGGCAACTAAGCGTTCGTACTCGTCGAAAGGGGTATCGGCGACCTCAATCCAACCTTTGGTGAGGTAATAGGTGCCGGCTTCCTGGCGCACTTGTTCGGAGTAGGCAGCCTGAGAGCCGAGAAAGATGCCGATACAATCGTCGGTGCGGGGGATCACCAGCCGACAGCCATTGGCTTTGAGGCCGATCACCGCCATCGAACACAAGCCATAGCCGAGTAGCAGGGTATCATAGCGAGGAGAGGAGGCATTCACAGCGGCTTGCAGTTTCTCGCGCAGGTTGGGCGGAGAGAGATGTAAACCGAAATCCAAGACTTCGTAAGCCATGCCCTTGGGGAGAAGAGGAAGCATCTCCTCGATTACGGTGGCACAAGCAATGATTTTGGTTCGATTGATATCCATAGCGCGAGTTTAGTGGTATAGTTATATAGGGAAGTTGTAAGATGAGTATACACTTCCCTAGGGAAGTTGTCAAGAGAGTTGCCGAAATGAGAAAATGCAGGCATAATTAAGCGCAAAAGATCATGGTCAAAGAACCCCAACCCCTCTTCAACGATCAACTCGAAATTGACCGCGATTCGTACGAACCGGCCTATATTCAACTCGCCAACATCCTGCGGCGCCAAATTGCTGAAGGAGTCTTTCGACCGGGCGATCAACTCCCCTCTGAGTCGCAATTGTGCCACCGCTACGGCATCAGTCCGATGACCGTACGCCGCACGATCAACCTGCTCGCTGATGAGGGGTTGATCAGCACCGCCCAGGGGCGCGGCACCTTTGTCAAAGGCATTGAGTTGAGTGAAGCAACCTTTGGTTTACGGGAGTTAAAAGACCTCTTTAAACCCGATCAACAGGCACACGTTAAACTCTTAGACGCCCGGGTGGTTTCGGCGGATGAACGGACAGCTCGAAAACTCGAAATTGCCTGTGGCGCGCCAGTCATCTACATTCGCCGTCTCTTCAGCCGCGCCGAGCAGCCGGTCTTCTATCACCGCGCCTACTTGATTTATGACCCAACCCGCCCGATTGTCGAAGCCGAATTGGATGTCACTTCGCTACAAGGGCTGTTTGCCGGCGGCAACCATTCGTTGCTAAAGTTTGGCACGCTCAATATCGAAAGCACCTTGCTCACCAACGAGGAAGCCGAACTGCTCAAACGCCCTTACCCTTGTGCTGCCTTCTATTTGGAGCATCTCTTCTACGACTATGACGATCATCCCCTCAGCTGGGGGTGGTTTATTATCCCTGCCGACTGTCTGCACTTCACTGCCCAAGTGGGGGTGAGCCCCCGCCAAGCCATTCACTCCGGAGGAAAATGATCGATGACCCGAATCATGACCATCCCTGAACTCCGTACGGCGCTTATCCAGAATATCGCTGACCTCAACGAAGCTGCCTCGCTGAGCTTGGTGCAAGCGTTGATCGAAAACCAGACCGAGCCGCTTGAGATCGTGCAAGACTGTCAAGAGGGGATGCGTCAGGTCGGGGAACGCTATGAGCGCGGCGAATACTTCCTCTCCGCCTTGATCATGGCGGGTGAAATCTTCCGCGAGGTCATGGAGATGGTCACTCCGTTAATCAAAGAGCGCTTTCGCGGCAACGAATCGGGAGTCATCCTGCTGGGCACGGTAGAAGGGGATATCCATGATATTGGGAAAAACAATTTGAGCCTGCTGCTGACCAGCTACGGTTTTACGGTGCATGATCTCGGTGTGGACGTCCCACCAAGCGAATTTCTGCGCCAAGCCCAAGCGCTTCATCCAGACATTATTGGCTTATCCGGGCTGCTCACCAGTTCTTACGATAGCATGAAGCGCACAGTTCAGCTTCTGCGCAACGCCGAAGATGCTAGGGTGGTCAAAACGCCGGTCATCATCGGCGGCAATCAGTTAAACGAACAGGTTTGCCAGTATGCCGGCGCGGATGCGTGGGTCAACGATGCCATGAGCGGCGTGCGCTGGTGTCAAAGGTTGCTTGGGCACAGAAGCTAGAGGC
The DNA here is from genome assembly GCA_003130835.1 of Anaerolineae bacterium. Classification (GTDB taxonomy): domain Bacteria; phylum Chloroflexota; class Anaerolineae; order Anaerolineales; family UBA4823; genus NAK19. The sequence continues at coordinate 16,617 of QEXX01000028.1, forward strand.
GCTTTCAGATCGCCCTTGGGTGCTCTATCTTCAGGGGAGTTGCTTGGCGGCAAACGCACAAACCGATCATTCCCTCATCCTCAGCCCTTCTCCCTAAGGGAGAAGACAGGCGATGTGCTCCTCGCAGGGCTGAGCGCATTCTCCTTGGCGACATTGGGTGGATGAGGACGTCCACCCTGTGACAGGACAGTGGAGCACAGACGCAAACGCCCGCAATGTTGCTTGACAAGGACGCTCACCCGCTGCTAGGACCATACGGGTATTTGCAATGCGGACAGCGGCTCTTGAGACAGAACGAGATAAAGCCCTCACGCCATCCCGCACCTTCGGGGTAAGAATCAGCTTGTGGAGGGCAGCAAAATTATGAAAGCTCTTCGCTGCAAAGCGATTATTTGGAAAACAAAATCCGCAAAATTTTCTTCTCGGTGGATTTCTTGGGGGCATTACATGGCGGAAAGATGATTCGAATTTGTTGGCGGATATTCAATTGGCGGATGACCTTCTTTGTGCCGCAACCCCAGAAGGTGGCTTTGTACAAGGTTGGTTTGACCGAGAAGGTTTCCACCTCCCCTGGGTAGACACTCAGGTAATAATAGGCTTTTTTGCCTTCCAGTTTGAGATAGACGGTTGTGTAGGTGTTGTTACGTACGGTCAGACGTATCGGGTTGACCAACGGCGAAATGGATGAAAGGAAAAAGACTGCCGCCAAGACAAGAAAGAGAAGACGTTTGCGAGCGCTCATCTGCACCTCCTGGAGTTGTTTATTTTATTATGGCACAAATGGGAGTGCAAAATCAAGAACAGAGACTACACTTTCAGCGGGCTGTCAGGTTTTCTCTACCCAGAGTATAGTAAAATACGCTTCTCACCCGCCATCTCTCGACAAAGGAGGTTTTGCATGCCCCATATTGCTTTTACGACCACGAGCCGCCGCTTGGATCGCGATCTGTTCCCCATGCGCTTGTATCAAAAAGCCAAACGCTTGGGGGTATGGGATCCTGCCAGTATCGATTTTCGTCAGGACCAACAGGATTGGGCGAGCTTTACCGCACAGGAAAAAGACCTGATTTGGCTGCTGTTATCCCTCTTCATCGCCGGTGAAGAGGCGGTAACGCTGGATTTATTGCCCCTTATCCAAGTCGTTGCCCAAGAAGGGCGGTTAGAGGAAGAGATGTACTTAACCACCTTCCTGTTCGAAGAAGCCAAGCACACCGATTTCTTCAGCCGTTTTATCGAGGAAGTTGCTCCGTTTCAGCCTGTAGGGAATGGCGATTCAAGTGCCCCGCAAAGCCTAGCAGCCTACCACACGGAAAATTACCGCCACATTTTCTATGAAGCGTTGCCTCAAGCTCTACAAGCCTTGCGTTCAGACCCTAGCCCGGCGGCTCAAATCCGCGCTTCGGTTACCTACAACATGATCGTCGAAGGATTATTGGCAGAGACCGGCTATCACGCTTTTTTCACCATGCTAGAGCGTAATAACCTCTTGCCGGGCTTGAGGAAGGGCATTGCTTATCTGAAACAAGACGAATCGCGCCACATCGCCTATGGGATTTATCTGCTCTCGCGCCTGGTTGCCGAACACCCACAGGAATGGCACACCTTGGAGAGTCAAATGAACAGCTTATTGCCTTTCGCCTTAGGGGTCGTCAGCGATGCCTTTGCTCGCTACGAAGTTGTTCCGTTCGGCTTGGTGGAGGAAGATTTCATCCATTATGCCATGCACCAATTCTCCAAGCGCTTTGAGCGCCTGGAAAAAGCCCGCTTTGCCAATCTAGACGATCTGCAACGGCTAGCCCAAGCGGAGTTAGATTCCTAATGGCGGACGGCGAGCGTTTACACCGGCACACGGATGGCTATGCCATCCATCCATTGCAGAACTTAATTGACCCTTAAGAGGTTGCGGTTGTATTTCTTAAGGATTACAGGTATAATCCAAGCACAAGGCAAAACCGCATCGCAGCCACAGGGGTTTTTTGATTATTGACGGGAGAGGCTGATGCAAGGGAGAATTCTCTGGCTGGAAGGAAGACGCGGGGCAAGACAGACTTTTGTCGATCAATTAAAGGCTCGGGGATATGAGATCCGCGTCGTCCAGAACGGCAGCTCAGCGCTAGAATTGCTCGAGACACTCGATCCCGATATTATTGTGGTGGATGCAGCCTCCCTGCGATCGAGTGGAAAACGCATTTGTCGCTCTATACGCCAAAGAGCCAATGGCGTGCCGATTGTCTTAATTGCCGATGGAAAAAGCACCCCGGATGAAAGCTGTGTAACCGTTGTGCTGACTTTGCCTTTTACCATTCGCAAACTGCTTAACCGCCTTAAGCCTCTCTTGCCAAGCGAAGGCCAAAAAGTCCTACACCGCGGCCCAATTCGTCTGGATTTAGAACAAAGGCGGGTGCGCTGCCATGGGCGGGAAACCCGTTTGACTCCCCGCCTGACGAAAATCCTAAAAATTCTTTTGCTCAACGCCGGCAAAGTGGTCGAACGGGCGGTGTTGTTCCGCGAAGTATGGGACACGGAATACATTCAGGATATGCGGACGCTGGATGTTCATATCAATTGGTTACGGAAAGCCATTGAGATCGATCCCAAACATCCCCAATATCTGAAAACCCTGCGTGGCGTGGGGTACCGCTTAGATGTATAGAGGGCTGGCCTCTGATGAGCGGGGGTTCTATGGGTTCAGGAGCGCTCTACGCAGCCAAACAGTTTGCTGAGAGTCTGTGAGCCACAGCCTATCTGAAGAAGCCCTTTTGGCAGGCTACTAAGGGGTTGGATTGAAGTACCCAAAACGCTATCGAGCTTCACCGCGATTTCAACCGTGAACTGCCCGTTGTTGCTCCGCAACATCGCGAGCTTTGGATCAGCCTCGGTTGTGCTTTGGAGAATTTACTCCATGCCGCCCGAGCGGCGGGATACGCCGCCGAAGCGCTCTAGAAGATTGAGCCCCTGCGAGTCGAATAGGTTGTGCGCGCAGGTCAAGTAGGGCGTCAGCCCGTACCGAGGCCTAAGCTGCGGGTTTCGACAGGCTCAACCCAGCGGGTTTCGACAGGCTCAACCCAGCGAGTTTCGACAGGCTCAACCCAGCGGGTTTCGGTATGCTGCTGGCGCTCACTACATTTCGACAAACTCAATGCAAGCTCAACCCGCTTTTTGCGCGCAGGCCGAATAGGCGGGTGTTCTTCCCGCCGCATCGAGACCCAAAGCCTAAACAACTGAGAGCGGAGGTCTCCTCGTCCGCTCTCAGCGACCGCCTCGGGTTTGGCGCTTTTTTCAGAGCGAAAAAGCGCTGTTTATTCAGGTATTTTCAGCTTAACCGTGAAAGAAGGCCCTTCAAAGCCAATTTCTTTATGAGAACCATCGCAGAAGGGTTTATCCTTCGATGCCCCACAACGGCAGAACGACACCACCGCTTTATCGATCACTCTCTCTTCGCCGTTCTCATCGATGATCACCAATGGCCCCGGAAGTTTCATCGAGCCGTTCTTGCGCAATTCAAGATTGATCTCTGCCATATCGGTTTCCTCCAAATCGTTTTGATGCTGACAATGATGTTCCTATTATACCGAGTCTAAGTGTTGAAAAGCAATCAGATGTCCAAAAGCCTCAATCCCTAGCTGTTGCACCATGCTGCGGAGAACACGCTTCGCCCTATGGGAAGAGGATCGGGGATGAGGCAAAAGGCTTGCGTTATTCATAGCCCATGGGGTTTTTGGTCTGCCAGCGCCAAGCATCGACGCACATCTCTTCAATGCCCCGTTCGGCGCACCAACCGAGTTCAAGCTGGGCTAAGCTGGGGTCGGCATAGGCAATGGGAACATCACCAGGGCGCCGCTCCACGATCTGATAGGGGATGGTTTTGCCGGTGGCTTTCTCGAAAGCTTTGACCACTTCTAAGACGCTGTAGCCGCGCCCGGTGCCTAGATTGTAAACATACAAACCAGGCTGGGTTAATTTCTCCAACGCCCGCAGGTGTCCGATGGCTAAGTCAACCACGTGAATATAGTCGCGCACGCCGGTACCGTCTGGCGTCGGATAATCGTTACCGAACACGCGCAGGTAAGGCAGGCGTCCCACCGCCACCTGGGTAATATAGGGAAAGAGATTGTTGGGGATACCGTTGGGGTCCTCTCCAATCAAGCCGCTGGGATGCGCTCCGACCGGATTGAAATAGCGCAGGAGCGTGACCTGCCAATCGGGTTCGGCAACCACCAAATCACGCAACATCTGCTCGATCATCGCCTTGGTATGCCCATAGGGACTCAGCGGAGCAATGGGAAAGTCCTCGCGCAGAGGCATTTCCTGGTTGGCACCATAGACGGTGCACGAGGAGCTGAACACCAAGCGATGGACGCCAAATGCCTGCATGGTTTGCAACAGCACCAATGTTCCGGTCAGGTTGTTGTGGTAATAGCGCAGAGGGAACGCCACCGACTCGCCCACAGCTTTCAAGCCGGCAAAATGCAAAACGGCTTCAAAAGCGTGTGCCTCAAAAATGCGGCGCATTTCCGCTTCATCACGCAAATCGGCTTGGTAAAAGAGCGGTGCTTTGCCGGTGATCGCTTCGATGCGCTCCAAAACTTGGACTTTGCTGTTGCTCAAATTATCCACGATGACCGTTTGATAACCGGACTGTAATAATTCCACCACAGTATGACTGCCAATATAGCCGGTTCCCCCGGTGACAAGAACTTCCATTTTGCTCTTAACCTCCATTCTGTAGAATTATCCAAAAAGCAGCCAGAGCGAGAAAGCCAGCACCTACACCCAAGGCCGCCAGAAAAACCGTTTTAGGTTCCCGCCGGTCGGTCACGGTCAAATTGGGATATATGCCGTCAATCGCCAGCAACGGCCCTCCAAACCAAGTGAACAGCGAACCGCCCACCAACCCTCCAACATGTCCCCAATTGTCGATGCCAGGCGAGAGGCCAATGATGAGATTAATGCCTGCTACCGTGATCACATTGATCAAAACGCGGCGAGCGCCGCTGCCCAATACCCCCTGATTGCGGTAGGAGAAGACCATTTCGGCGCCGAGTAAGCCAAAAATGGCCGTGGAGGAACCTAGCGAAGCAGCCGAAGAAAAGACGAAAGAGAATATGTTGCCAACCAGACCGCTGATGAGAAAAAGCAGCAAAAAGCGCCCGCGACCAAAACGCCCTTCGAGGGAGGGCCCAAAGATATACAGCGCATACAGATTGAAAGCAATATGTAAGATCGAACCATGCAGGAACATGGGCGTGAGAAAACGCCAAACCTCCCCGTTGAGGATGGCTTGGTTGATCTTCATCCCCAGCAGCGCGGGGAGGTCGCTGCCCAAAAGGAATTCACTCGCCATTTGAGCAAGATAAACGAGGATGCAAATCCCCATCAGGATATACGTGACCAGCGGTTTGCTTTGGGGGTAACGGATCATTACAGATGGAGGAGGCAGTGCCTCACCCCCGTCCCCTCTCCCAAAGGGTGAGGGGAGCTGAGCCTCATCCCCAACGCTGTGCCGATCGGGCGAGGCAGAATTGCCGATCTCCCCACCCTCTTCAGGGGAATGGTAGGCCGCAACGTTCGGCGGAATCATGGCAAACCTCGCTGGCGGCAAATGCGATGGTGTTCAGCTTGGATAATGGCGATCAGGATATCCACCGTTTGCTCCAACTGACCGCGCCGATTGACCACCCAATAGTCAAAATCGCATAGGTGTTCCATCTCCCATTGAGCGGTATCCAAGCGGCGGCGCAGTTCTTCGGCTTCTTCGGTGGAACGGTTTTCTAATCTTGCCGCAACTTCTGCTAAGTCTTCAGCACTCAAGAAGATCAGCACCGCTTGCGGAAACTGCTGGCGCAGGGTGAGCGCGCCCTGCACATCGACACGCAAGATAACATCCTTGCCGCTGGCGAGGGCATCCATCACTTGCTGACGGGGAACTCCTTTATATTCACCATAGACCGTTGCGTGTTCGATGAGTTCACCCTTGGCGATCATCTCTTCAAAGCGTTCGCGGCTGACAAAGAAGTAGTCGATTCCCTCCACTTCATTCGGGCGTTTCGGCCGGCTGGTAGCGGTAACCACAAAATGGATGGGCAAGCCACGCTGCTGCATGGCTTTGATCACGCTGTCCTTGCCCGCTCCAGAGGTGCCAGAAATGACAATTAATAACGGTTCGCTCTGCGGATGCATTGTCAAACTTCTCCGAACCTGATTATAATTTCAAAATCAGGATGTGTACCATGGAGGTGAAAAAATGCCCTATTATCCCTACCGGTGTTTGGATTGTCACAAGCGTTTTGAAATCTTCCTGAGTTACAGTGAATATGGCACTCGGACGGTGCTCTGCCCGTTTTGTAATAGCCAAAATGTACAACGCCGCATTACGCGCGTGCGGATTGCCAAATCCGAAGAAAGCCGCTTGGAAGAGCTGGCCGATCCGAGCTTGCTAGCCGGTTTGGAAGATGACCCCAAAGCGTTAGGCAAGATGATGCGGCGCATGGGGAATGAATTAGGGGAAGAACTGCCGCCGGAGTTTGACGAGGTGGTAGACCGCCTCGAGGCGGGGCAAAGCCCCGAGGAAATCGAAAAAGCTTTGCCCGACCTAGCCGGACCTGAGGATGGCAACGGCAGTGGGGCAGATTTTGAAGACTTCTAAGCCTTTTGTAAACGGGCTAAGACGTGGCGGCGTAGTTCCGCTTGAACTACCTCGAAGGGTGGCTCAGCGTTGACGATCACCCACCGCTCAGGCTGTTGGCGCGCCATTTCTAAATACCCGTCGCGCACACGTTGGTAGAAGTCCAGTGCATAGGTGTCCAAACGATTGAGTTCACCCCCGCGGGTGCGGCGGCGCAACCCAATTTCAACCTCTAAGTCCAACAACAAAGTCAGGTGAGGCTGTAAACCGCCGGTGGCAAATTCCACTAAGGCGCGCACTTGCTCCATCGGAATGCGTTGATAACCATACCCCTGATACGCCAAGGTGGAATCGGCGTAGCGGTCGCACACCACAATCCCCTGCCGCGCCAGATGGGGACGGATGACCTCTTCGACCAACTGGGCGCGCGAAGCCTGAAACAGCAAGACTTCGGTGCGCAGATGCATGGCCGTGTTCTGCTGGTCGCCGAGGATGGCGCGAATCTGCTCCCCGATGGCTGTGCCGCCAGGCTCGCGCGTCAGGAGCACATTGTAGCCTTGCTGTTTGAGAAACTCACCTAAAGCCTGACTTTGGGTAGTCTTGCCACAGCCTTCTGACCCTTCCAGCGTGATAAACAAACCCCGATCACCCATCGCGGAAGATGCGCACGCGGCGGTTGGGTTCCTTGCCGTAGGAGTGCGAAACCAGATTGGCTTGGCGCGCCATTTGGTGTTGCAAGCGCCGAATGGCGGCGTTGGCTGGCGAGAGTTCAACCCACCGTTCGCCGTTTAGCACTGCTTCAATGGCGGCTTGGGTCTCGCGCAGGTAATCCAGCTCGCCGTTGTTCGGGCCGAAATCCACTTCCAAGTTGTACAAATCGGAAAGGAACTGCTGCATCTGGTTGACCGTGTTTGCGCGCAGCACGTGGATGGGCATGTTGCGTCGTTCGGCATCCATGATGGCGTGTTGCCGTTTGCGGTAATAGGTGCGCAGGGTTACCAACACATCCGCCTGAGAAGGCTCGCTGACCAGCACAGCCGGCACGCCCAGGCGGCGGGCAGCCTGCGAAAGGCGGTTGCGCGCTACCCCATACGGGTAAATCCGTACGGTAGGCAAGCCATTTTCAGAAGGAAGTTTGGCTTCCGCAGGCGCTTCGGTCTCTGCCGCGCGGGCGGGTTCGCTCTCGTAGCCGTTGTATTGCCGCCGATACCCCTGCTGAGCGCTCGGACGGCCGGCAAAGGGGCGCGCTGGCGGCGCGGCTTTCTCAATGTGAATGTCACCGGCTTCATCACGGGAGCGGATTTCAGGCGGCAAGGGATAACCGCGCAACAGGGCATCCACCGCCGCCGCAACATCTTGATGCACAGCGACCCGATCGCGGGTTTGGATTTCGATCAAGACGTCAAAGGTTGGCGGAGAGCGCCGCTCTAGGACAGTCTTTTGAGTGCCACGCCGTCGGGCTTCTTCATCCGAAAGGGTCACCGATTCAATCCCACCCACCAAGTCAGAAAGGGTTGGGTTGAGCAAAAGGTTCTCGAGGGTGTTGCCATGCGCCGTGCCGATCAATTGCACACCGCGCTCCGCAATGGTGCGAGCGGCAGCAGCCTCCAGTTCGCGTCCGATCTCGTCGATTACGATCGCTTCGGGGTTATGATTTTCGACTGCCTCGATCATTACTTCGTGTTGCAGGGAAGGCGTGCTGACTTGCATCCGACGCGCCCGTCCTACCGCCGGGTGCGGCACATCCCCATCGCCACCGATTTCGTTGGAGGTGTCGACGATCACCACGCGTTTGGTCTCCGCAAGGATGCGGGCGGCTTCGCGCAACATAGTGGTTTTGCCGACACCAGGCCGGCCCAAGATTAACAAACTGCGCCCACTTTCGATGAGGTCTTTAATGATGTCGGTCGTGCCATATACAGCGCGGCCGACCCGGCAGGTTAGCCCAACGATATGGCCGCGGCGGTTGCGAATGGCGGAGATGCGGTGCAGGGTGCGCTCGATGCCGGCGCGATTATCCGCATCAAACTCGCCAATGCGCTCGATCACGTAGTCTAGGTCTGCCCGTTGGACTTCTTGAGAGCGCAAAATGATCTCGCGATCGATAAAGCGTGCTGTAGGCACACGCCCCAAGTCTAAGATCACCTCTAAAAGGTCGTCGCTGTTATTCGCTTTTTGCACCGCCTCTGCGATCGAAGGCGGTAAAACACTTAAGAGAGCTTGTAAATCGTCGGTAATTTTCAACTGTGTCATACGTTCCGAGCATTCTCCACATTGACGAACGGGGCCGAGATTTCAGGTTGTCCGCTTTCTAAAATGGGCATGGCGATCGGTTGGATAACTCGCCTGGGAAGGCTGAGATGTTTGACCATCACCGCCTGTTGCGGGCTGGCTTCGGCCCCCAAACTTTCTAACACCGGTTCGAGCCAGGCTTGATAGGAGCGCACACAGACATAAACCGGCCGAGCAAAACGATAAGGCACTTGAGCAATGAGATCGCTCCACACAGTTTTCAGGTTTTGTAAATCCGGATGGAACAGCGGTTGCACCCAAATGCCGCGTTGTCCATATTTTAATTCGACATACGCCAATAAAGCCTCTTGGGTTTGATAGACCAAGCCGCGCAGGGGTTCGGTTGGCGGCGGTTCAACTTGCTGTACCAAAGGCGGCACGATGTTGTAATAAAGGCTGCGAATCGCCAGGAGATCCCCTTCGACGGCAAAGCGCCAACTGCTGCCTCTAGCATTCTCGCTTGCGGCTGTTTCCTTCGGCAATTGCCAAACGCGTTGGCGCGAGTAGACGGCATAGCCCACTTGGCGCAAAGCCTCATAAGCAGGGGATTGCTCGTCAATGTCAGCCAGAAAGCGCAAGGCACCGCGCGGCGTCACTACGTGAGCAAAATGCTCGTGGAGTCCGGCTAGGCTAACGGCATTCACTGCTTGTGCAGGGGTCAAGAAGAGCAATTGCGCCCAAGACGAGCCGTTGTTTTGGATTGCCTGACCAATTAAGGGTAAACCACCGTTCTCGGTTTGATAGACAGCCGTGACCAAACCGCCAGCCGAGGTCAAGCTGGAAAGCATGGCGCCGGGCATGGAAAGTGGGCCACGCGTCAGCACCCAGGCGCTATGCAAGAACACACATTCCCCTCGCCAACGGTGGAAGGCGAAGATATCACGCCAATCAAAGGGCCGGATGCTCATCGTTTACAAGCTGCCTAAGCCGTTCGTGGACGGCTACCCGCTGCTGCGGTGGTCATTTTTGGGCGCTTGCCAGGCGCAGGAAGTATTGATGGAAGCGCGAGTCACCGGTCAGTTCTGGGTGGAAAGAGGTTGCCAACCAGTGTCCTTGCTGCGCGGCAACAATCCGCCCATCCTCTAAGCGGGCTAACACTTGCACACCTTCGCCAACGCTCTCAATCAATGGGGCACGGATGAAGATACTGTGAAAAGGAAGGTCTTCATCACTGACTTCCTTGAGAGCCGGCACGTCCAAATCGACCTCAAAGCTCGCCACTTGCCGCCCGAACGCATTGCGCTCAACGGTGATGTCCATCAACTCCAGCAAAGGCTGTGGCCGATGAGCATCCTTGGAGAGGAAGATCGCTCCGGCACAAGTGCCCCACAGCGGCTTTTGCTGTCCGAACTGCCGTAACGGCTCAATTAGGCCGAAGTCCTGCGCCAGTTTGCCGAAAGTGGTCGATTCGCCGCCGGGCATGATCAAGCCGTCCAAGCCTTCTAACTGCTTGGCAAGGCGCACTTCGACAGCTTGCACTCCCAAGCGGCGCAACATGGCGATATGCTCGGCAAAATCTCCTTGTAAGGCAAGAACACCAATGCGTAGCAATTTACCAGCCACGTCCTGCAATCAACTCCGCTTCTGGGATGGATGAGATCTGCCGCCCAACCATCGGCTCACCAAGATTGCGGCTGACCTCGGCAAGGATGTAGGGATCATTGTAGTGGGTGACGGCTTTGACAATCGCCGCTGCCCGTTTAGCAGGATCGCCTGACTTGAAGATACCCGAGCCAACAAAGACACCGTCCATGCCCAGTTGCATCATCAAGGCTGCATCGGCCGGTGTGGCAATGCCACCAGCCGCAAAATTGACCACCGGCAAGCGGCCCAAGCTGCGCGTTTCCATGACCAATTCATACGGCGCACCGATCTCTTTGGCATACGCCATCACTTCTTCTTCTGCCATGGTCTGCAGGCGGCGGATTTCGCCCAATACCGCCCGCGCATGGCGCACCGCCTCGACCACGTCACCGGTGCCGGCTTCCCCTTTGGTGCGAATCATCGCAGCTCCTTCGCCAATCCGCCGCAACGCTTCACCTAGATTGCGGCAACCGCACACAAACGGCACCTTGAAGAGATGTTTGTTGATGTGATGCATCTCGTCAGCCGGCGTCAACACCTCGGACTCATCGATATAATCTACACCAATTGCCTCAAGAATTTGCGCTTCGACAAAATGGCCGATGCGACACTTTGCCATCACCGGGATGGAGACAGCATCCATGATCTTCAAGATCAGCTCTGGGTCGCTCATGCGCGCCACGCCACCGTGAGCGCGGATGTCAGCCGGCACGCGCTCTAGCGCCATGACCGCCACAGCACCGGCATCCTCGGCGATGCGGGCGTGTTCCGGCGTTACCACATCCATGATCACGCCACCTTTCAACATCTGGGCTAGACCCTTCTTAACGGTAAATGTTGCAACTTGTTGTTCCATTCGTACACCTCCAGAGTCACACGGACTCGTCATCTTACAGTTGATTTTTCTCCATTCTACCACTACCTAAAATGGTTGACAATCCCGAAACCCAACCCTCGCCAGGCAGATAGGCAGCCGCTCAGCCTTGTACACGGTGATGAAGCCCCTGCGGGTTCGATGAAGTAGTTACAAGCAGACCTCTTTTCAAAGCAAAAGGCGCATTTTCGCTTGACAATCTCTGCGCTTCTTTTAAGATTTTAATTAGGGAACAATATCCCAAACCCTATCCCTAAGGAGGTTGTTATGGACTGGAAGGCAATTGCCAATGAGTGGTGGGTGTGGTTTAGCGGCGGTGTGACAGCCGTACTGGGCTTGTATATGGCTTGGTACTTCCTGCGCACCGCCCTGCGCTTTATGCACTCACAAGGGTTCACCCCCGATCAAACCAAAGCCATGATTCGCGGCGCAGCCATCACCGCAATTGGCCCGGTGCTCGCCAATGTCTTCGTCATGATTGCTCTGGCAGTGGCGATCAGCCCGGCTTTTGCGTGGCAACGTGAAGGGGTGGGCGTCGGTTCGGTGTTCACCGAGTTAGCTCAAGCCTCCAATGCCGCAATTGCAGCCGGCGAAAAGTTCGGTGATCCCAGCTTCACCATCAAAGGCTTTGCTGCGGCTGTGTTGATCATGAATATTGCCGGTTGGGGTTGGTCTGTCGAAGCCATCTTCACCCGCTATCTCGGAAAGCTGCGGGAAAAGGTCACTGGCGGAGATCAGGCTTTACTGGCGGTGATCGCGGGAGCCAGTATGGTGGCTATTTTTAGCTATTATTCCATCAGCAACGCCATAAAGAGCACCCCACATCTTGTCACTGTGGTGCTGGCGGCAGGTCTATCGATGTTGTTATTCAAACTTGCCGATTGGATCAAAGTGCCGCGCCTGAAGGAATGGGCGTTGGGTATTGCCATGTTCGTCGCCATGTTCGTCGGTAAAATCTTGGCCGGATAGGAGGAAAAAATGAGCGCCATCCATGAAATTAAAGTCGATCCGCAAGCTTTCGAGCAAGATTACCTAAAACCAATCCATCGGGTTGGGACGATCTTCTCAACCGGCATCTTCTTTGCCCTATTTCTACCCTCGATTTTTCTGTACCTCTTCCATCAAGTTTTTCCAGATTGGCAGACGATCGTCGGCGGCTTTGCTCTAGCGATGACGTATGCGGTTCCTTTTTACTTTAGTGAGCCAATTGCCTATTACCCAATTTTGGGCAATGCGGGTTGGTACTTGACCGGCACTGTAGGCAACGGTTCGAATTTGCGCGTGCCTTGCGCAGCCGTGGCTCAAGAAGTGGCTGGGGTGAAGGAGGGAACGCGGGAAGGTGAGTTGGTAGCAGCCATCGGCGTGGCAACCTCGGTTTTAATCAGTATCCCGGCGATTTTAATCGGGGCTTTGCTGATAAATTACATCCAGCAATATTTTCCAGCTTGGTTGTTGGATGCCTTCAACAAATTCCTCCTGCCAGCCGTGTTTGGGGCTGTCTGGGGTGAATTTATCCTGCGCGGTTGGAAGTACTTGCCAATCGCTGTACTCTTGGCGTATATCCCAATGGCGCTCAAGGTGCCTGCCGCTTGGAACATCATTATCTGCGTTCTCGGTACGATGATCGCCGGTTGGGCAATGTTGCGCTACCTGAAGATTAAAGCATAGCAGAGACTGGCAGAGAGAGGAGAAGGGGCGTGCCCTTTTCTCCTCTCTACGGCTGATTTTCCTTAAACACCACACGGCCGGCAAAGCAGCTTTGCCTGTCCGTTTTTCTTTGCCCGTTTTATAATCCAGGATGGTCAACGCCTAGTCGTGGACGAGGACGACAGATAAAACTGGCATTGGCATCCGAGCATCAACTTTCACCTCAGAAGGAGCAGGGAACATGGATCTTCAAGGTATTTTCGCCAAGATTGCGGCGGATGAAATCGCCCAATGGACGCGCACTTTGGTACGTTTTGATACAACCAACCCGCCCGGCAACGAGCGTCAGGCGGTAGAGTTTATTGCCGACATATTAAAGGCGGATGGATTTGAGTGTCAATTCATCGAGCATGAACCGCAGCGGGCTACCTTATGTGCCCGCCTCAAAGGGAGCGGCGAGCGCGGCGCTTTGGTCTTAAACGGGCATGTGGACGTTGTGCCGGTGGGCGCCGGAGAGTGGCAGCATCCACCATTTGAGGGCGTGATTGAGGCGGGCAAAGTTTGGGGGCGCGGTTCAGCCGATATGAAAGGCGGCGTAGCCGCCATGATAGCGGCCGCCAAAGCGATTGCCCAAGCCAATTTGCCTTTGAAAGGCGATTTGATTCTAGCCGCCACGGCTGGAGAAGAAGTAAACATGATGGGAGCGCGCTCCTTGGCGACGCTGCCCGACGCCGCAAGCTGGCAAGCGGTCATCATTTCCGAACCGACATCGAACAAGCTGGGTTTGGCGGAGCGGGGAGTGTTCTGGCCGGAACTCACCACCTACGGCAAGACCGCTCATGGCTCCACTCCCGAGCTGGGAATCAACGCCGTGATGATGATGGTCAAGGTGTTGAATGAATTTGAGAAGCTGGAGATTCCTTTCCAACCCCATGCGGTGCTGGGCAACTTCACCCGCAGCGTCAATACCATCCAAGGCGGGGTGAAGGTAAATGTGGTCCCCGATCGATGCTCGGTGATGATTGATATGCGCACCCTGCCCGGACAAGACCATGGGGAGCTTTTACGCCGCTTAGAGACCTTTCTAGCCGACTTGGAAAGCCAGATTCCGGGGTTAAAAGCCTCGATCCGCCTAACCTATGATCTGCCGCCGGCAGAAACTCCGCAAAGCGCAGCGGCTGTCCAACAGTTCTTAGCGGCTGCCAAAAGCCATTGCGGGATGGAAATTCCTATCATCAAGGTGCCATTTGCAACCGAAGCGGCGATCTTTGTGCCGACTCTCAACGTCCCAACCTTGATTCTCGGTCCGGGCGATGCAGCGCTTGCCCACCAGCCAAACGAATTTGTCGAAATTGCCGAGATGGAGAAGGCGGCCAAGCTCTACGCTGCTGCAACGGTCGAGATGCTCCTTTGATGGAAGCGGCCAGGGAAACGAGCGGCTTTGCTGTGCTCTGTGATCCGTATCATTGGGCATGCTGCGAATGGTATGCCTGACTGCACTCAAAACCCCTTCGCAGTTCACAGAGTTCACAAACGAAGAGAGGATTTCCAGGCGGCGCTCGGTTTAGCTTAGGGCGAGAGCAGGGTAGCAAGCCATGCTTGCCCAGTGTAGGCGCGCTGCAAGGCAAAGCGCGCCTATGCTATAATGACGCTACATTGTGAGGAAGGAAGATGGCATTTCGCGATCTACGGGAATTTATTCAAGCTTTGGAGGAGCGGCAAGAGCTTGTGCGCGTGCGTCTGCCGGTCTCGCCGCACCTTGAGATCACCGAAATTGTCGACCGCATATGGAAGGGCAAAGCCAAACGCAATGTGGCTTTGTTATTCGAAAAGGTCAGCGGTTATGACATACCGGTTCTGATCAACGCCTTTGGCTCTGCCGAACGCATGGCTCTGGCGTTAGGGGTGCAGCATTTGGATGAGCTTGGGCATAACCTGGGAAAGCTCATCGATCCTCGTCTGCCGAGTTCCCTCGCCGAGATGATTGGGCGCGGACAAGACCTGCTCAAAGCCCTCAAGTCGATTGGCTTAGGTCCCAAAAAAGTCCGCCGTGCAGCGGTGCAACAGGTGGTATGGCGCGGCGAGCAAGCCAGCCTTAGCCGTCTGCCGATCCTGCGCTGCTGGCCGCAAGACGGGGGCGCCTTTATCACCCTGCCGCAGGTGATCACCCGCGATCCGCAGAGCGGGGCGCGCAATGTGGGCATGTACCGCTTGCAGGTGGTGGATGAGCGCACCTTGTTGGTGCATTGGCAACGCCATAAGGGCGGCGCTGAACACCAGCGCGTTGCCCAAGCTCAGCGCAAGGATCACATCCCGGCCGCGGTCGTTTTGGGCGGCGATCCAGCCAGTATGTGGTGTTCCTCTGCCCCGCTGCCGCCCAATATCGATGAATACCTGCTCGCCGCCTATTTGCGCGGGGCACCAATTGAGTTCGTCAATTGTGTCAGCCAGCCACTCGAAGTGCCTGCTCAGGCTGAGATCGTGATCGAAGGGTACATTGACCCCAACGATCAACGCCCTGAAGGGCCTTTTGGTGACCACACCGGTTACTATACGCCGGTAGAATTTTTCCCGGCTTTGCATGTCACTGCGATCACCCATCGCCGTGACCCAATTTACCCTGCCACAGTGGTGGGCATTCCGCCCATGGAAGATGTCTGGATGGGAAAGGCAACCGAACGCTTGTTCTTGCCCCTGATGCGCCTTTTCCTACCAGAAATTGTCGATGTGTGTATGCCTGCCGAGGGTGTCTTTCATAACTTGGTGCTGGTTTCCATTCGGAAGCGCTACCCAGGCCACGCCCGCAAGGTGATCTTTGGCTTGTGGGGCTTGGCGTTGATGTCTCTGGCAAAGGCAATTGTGGTGGTGGACGAGTGGGTAGATGTGCAAAATCTCTCTCAGGTCGCTTGGCAAGCCTTAGGCAACGTCGATTGGCGCCGCGATGTCGTGATCGTTGATGGCCCGGTTGATCACCTTGATCATGCCTCTTATCAACACTCCTTTGGTGGCAAAATCGGCATCGATGCCACTGCCAAACTCCCCGAAGAAGGATATCTGCGCGCCTGGCCACAAGTTGTCCGCATGGATGAAGCGGTGCAGGCGCGCATCGACCAAATTTGGACCAAACTCAATCTGTAGGTGAAGATATGAAGAACAAACTCTCGGCTTTCTGTTTGCTATTTGTCTTGCTGACCCTGATCACTGCTTGCGCCCCTGCGGCGACAAGCCAACCTCCCGCTGCAGCCGAAACCAGCAGTGTAGCGATTCCAATGCTGGCCGGTGAAAATCAACCCAGCGGTGAAGCTTATCCGAATCCAATGCAGCCAGTGCCACCCACGCCGCCCGCAGAGCAACCCTACCCTGCACCCAGTTCACCCGTAGTTCCGCCTGAGCCATCCGGCAGCGCTTATCCGGCGCCAGGGGAGACTGCCCCGCTGGTGCAAGGGGGCGGCGAAACCTTGCGCATCGCCGTTCTGCCAATTGTGGATAACCTTCCGATGATTGTCGCCCAACGCGAAGGGCTGTTTGCCAAATACGGCGTGCAGGTGGAGTTCATCCCGGTGGCTTCGGCGGCTGAGCGCGATCAGGTGATCATGGCTGGGCAAGCCGATGGCATGATCAATGAGATCATTTCAACTTTGCTTTACAACAAAGACGGCATCCAAGTGCAAATTGTGCGTTTTGCCCGCCTTGCCACCCCTCAATCAGCCCAATATCATCTGGTGGTCTCCTCAGCGAGTGGAATCACGGAGCTGAGCCAGCTCAAAGGCGTGCCGATCGGCATCTCGCAAGGCACCATCATCGAATACATTACCGATCGCCTGCTGGAAAGGGAGGGCTTCCAACCGCAAGAGATTCAAAAGATCGCTGTGCCCAAGATTCCTGACCGCTTGGCGTTGTTAAGCTCCGGTGAGCTGCAAGCCGCCACCTTGCCGGACCCGTTCTCCTACCTTGCCGTACAGCAGGGTGGGCGCTTCCTGTTGCAGGATTCAAAATACCCCGAATATGGTCACAGTACTTACGCCTTTCGGAAAGCAGTGATCGACCAAAAGCCCCAAGCCGTGCGCGCCTTTTTGGCGGCAATCGAAGAAGCTGTGTTGCAGATCAACCTTTCCCCAGCCCAATACAGTGGGGTCTTGGTGGAGGAAAAACTGATCCCAGCGCCGCTGGCGGGCAGTTATCAAACGCCGCCTTTCCCGCCGAAAAGCATCCCCGATGAGCGGTTGTGGAATGACGTTTTGGCATGGGCAACCGCGAAAGGGGTGGTGACTACTGCCGTTTCGTATGCCGACTCGGTCAGCAGTGCCTTTTTACCGTGATGGATTTTGGCAACCCAGCGGGAGCGCCTTCGCCAATCGCCTCGCAGCGTGGGCGTCCTGGCCGACGAGGTTCGGCGGACACAGACGTCCGCCCTGCGTGGAGGCTTGGGGTGTGAGCTTCCTCCCTGCACTTGAGCTAGGTAACTGATGATTGAGGTCGACTCGATCACCTTTGCCTATCCATCCTCATCGCCTATCTTTGTCGATTTCTCGTGGCAGGTCGGGCGCGGTGAGACCTGGACAGTCCTTGGGCCCTCCGGTTGCGGCAAGAGCACCTTACTTTACCTGCTGGCTGGATTGCAATTCCCGCAAAAAGGGCAAGTTCGCATCGATGGCAAAGCCCTCACCCGCCCACGCCCGCAGACCGGCCTGATCCTCCAGGACTATGGCTTGTTGCCTTGGGCAACCGTGCGCCAAAACGCCGAGCTAGGGCTAAAAATCCGTGGCTTTTATGGCCCGGATGGCACCCATGCTCCCACCCAAGTGGACTGGGATAACAGCGTGCTGCCTTGGCTGGAGCGGCTAGGCATTCAAGCCGTTGCCGACCACTATCCGTCTCAGATTTCGGGCGGACAGCGTCAGCGCACCGCCATTGCGCGCACGTTAGTTCTCCACCCCGACCTTTTGCTCATGGATGAACCCTTCTCTTCGCTGGATGCGCCCACCCGTGAAGGTTTGCAAACCCTGATCCTGCAATTGCAAGCTGAAAATCAACTGACTCTGGTGATGGTCACCCACAGCATTGAAGAGGCCGCCTTTATGGGGAAGAAAATCCTCTTGCTGACTCAACCGCCCATTCACCAGGCGTCGATTATCGAGAATTCACAGGCAGGGTCGGAGGGTTACCGCAAAAGCGAAGCCTACCTGGCTTTGTGTGAAACCCTGCGCACCAAGCTGGAGCAACGATGAAGCGCAGACTCGACCTTCTGCTGACCTTGCTTGCCCTAATTGGGCTTTGGCAACTGGCTGCCTGGCTGGTGCATCGCTCGATCCTACCCGACCCTATCACCGTCTTGGTTGCCTTTTGGCGCGAGCTAAGAGACGATTTGCCAATGCATTTTGCAGCCAGCTTATGGCGCGTTTTAGCCAGCACAGCCCTAGCCATCTTCACTGCGGCGCCGGCTGGCTTGGTGCTCGGCCAATCCAAGCGTTTGAATCGTCTCTTCTCTCCCCTGATCTATCTGCTCTATCCAATTCCGAAAGTCGTCTTTGTGCCCTTAGTGCTGCTCTTTTTGGGGTTAGGCGATGCGCCAAAGATCCTGATTATCTATCTCATCTTATTTTTCCAAATCTTGGTTTTGGTGCGCGACCAGGCGGCTGCCTTACGTCCCGAACTCCTGCTGAGCGTGCGCAGTTTGGGCGCCGGGCGGCGGGCATTGTTTCGTTTTGTCTATCTGCCGGCTAGCCTGCCGGCCATCCTGACCGCCCTGCGTCAATCGGTAGGCACGGCTGTAGCGGTTTTGTATGTAGCCGAACTCTACGCCACCCAACGCGGCTTGGGTTATTACATTTACATCAATGGTAGCACTTTTTTCGACTATCCTGCCATGTATGTCGGCATCCTCGCCATGAGCCTGTTGGGAGTTGGCTTATATAGCGGCGTGGATTATTTGGAGAAACGCTTGTGTAAGTGGATGTAAAGCGAAAGTCCCCTCTCCGTTGATGCAGGAGAGGGGCTGAGGGGAAAACAACCGCAAATAAAAGGTAGCGTTGGAGAATTTAGGGTTTGTGACCACCCGATCCGCTGCCGGGGGCAGGGTTGCCACCTGCGTTGCCGGGCTCAGGATTGCCACTCCCGCTGCCGGGATCGGTATTCCCCCCACCGCTGCCGGGCGCAGGGTTGCCACCTGCGTTGCCGGGCTCAGGATTGCCACTCCCACTGCCGGGCTCAGGGTTTCCACCGCCGCTGCCGGGATCAACGTTGCCCCCATCGCCACCTGAGCCGGAACCACCTCCACCACCCGAGTCAGGATTGCCGCCGCTGCCGGGTGCCGGATTGCCCTCTCCGCTTCCGGGCGCCGGGTTGCCCCCACTACCAGGCGCAGGGTTGCCTGTGCCTGTGCCAGGCGCCGGGTTGCCCCCACTGCCAGGCGCAGGGTTGCCTGTGCCTGTGCCGGGCGCCGGGTTGCCGCCGCTGCCGGGCATAGGATTGCCGGGTGTTGGATTGCCCTGCGCGGGCGCATTCTGTTGCTCTTGAGTCTGGGTCTGGGTTCGCAGGCGTAAGCGCAGTTGTTGCAGATCGCCGGCGCATTCTTCCAGCAGGCGTAGGCGGGCTTGAATCATCTGGCGCACGCGTTCCATGACTTGTTGCGCAGACGGACTAGCCTGCTCAGGAAGTTGAAAGTGGGTTTGGAGCATCTCCTGCAGGCGGGTGCGAACGCGCTCCAATTGCAGATTGGCTTGTTCATCAGGTAAGTTAGCTGCCAAGTCCAGGGCACGCTGCAGTTGCTGTTGGGCGCGTTCCATAAGGGGTTCAGCAGGCGTTTGACCTTGCCGCAGCAGGGTTTGAATCTCTTCCAGCCTCCGCAGGGTAAATTGAAAGCTCAGCTCTGCCTGTTGCAGCGGGTCGCCCTGCGCCAAAGAGAGACGGGCATTCTCGCTGGCAAGTTTAAGGCCGTAGAGGGGCTGCTCGGGCAGGCTGTACTGCGCAGCAGCCAGGGTTACCCCGCCGCCGCCCAAAACCAGAGAGGCAACCACTAAAATTGTCGTTAGCACACTGAACATCGGTTGAAACTCCTTTCGTCTCCATAGAGAAATGGGAATCAGATTCCACCCTTTATGACGCTGATCGGAGTCTTTGGATACGGGCGCAGCAAGGGATTTGGCTTGGTTCAAGAAGTGTTGCTTGGCAGCTTGTGCCCGTTCGGGGGAACGCCGAATTTCCTGTTGACGTAAGGCATCCAACCAGGGAGAAAGATCCTTCTCTTCAAAAGGTTGATTCATCGGAAATCTCCTTTTTCAATAACATGCGCCGCAGGGCTTGCAGGCCGCGATGTTGCAAGGCTTTGACCGCCGTTAGCGGTTTCTGCAGGGCTGCTGCAATGCTCGCTTGATCCCATCCCTCGATGAAGTGCAACACAATCACCAGGCGTTGCTCGGCGGTTAGATGAGCCAAGGCAGCCCGAGCTTGCTCTTGTAACAGGCGACGTTCGCTTTCTTCATCCACCGCTTGCCGGGAGTCGGCCAGGCTTTCTTCCAAAATCTCTAACGGTTGACGTCCCTTTTGGCGGTAATAGTCTTGGATCCAATTGTGGGCAATGCGGTAGAGATAGGGTTTTAGCTCGCGAATGGATTGATTGCCGTTGCGCAGGGCTTTTAAGTAGCGGAAGAAGGTTTCGGCAACACACTCTTCCGCCAAATCTTCATCGCCTAACAAACGCAAAGCAAAGGCGTAGATCGCCGGGCTATAGGTGTCATAGACCTCCGCCAGGGCTTGCTCGTCAAAGGTCATCTGTCGCTCTGGTCGGCGCTCTGTGGTTAGGAGGTGCATCGTTATTTATTATGACGGGAAAAAAGCAAAAAAGATACCCTTGAAGGGCAATGATTACCCCCAACACACGCGGTTACGCCCTTGCTGTTTGGCGGAATAGAGAGCGGTGTCTGCGCGCTTGATCAGGCTGTTTAGATCGTCACTTTGCTTGAACAGCGTGCCACCGATCGAGATAGAGACTCGATCCTCGCCGAACGACATGTTTTCGACTTCAGTGCGCAGCCGCTCGGCTAACTGAACGGCTTGTTCGGTGGTTGATTTGCCTACTAATACCAGAAATTCTTCACCACCCCAGCGGGCGGCGAAGTCACTGGCGCGCAAATTACTTCGCAGGGTGAAGGCAAGGCGGCTGAGCAACACATCGCCCACATCGTGCCCATAGGTGTCGTTGAAGCACTTGAAATTGTCCAGGTCGATCAGCAGGACGGCAAAAGAGGTACGCGAGGCGATCCAACTTTCGATCAAGTTCGAGAGCATGCGCCGGTTGGGTAACTGGGTCAGGTGGTCGATGTTGGCTTGCCATTCCCAATAACTTTTGGCACTTTGACTCTCCAGTAGATCGTCTTTGATTTTCGCTAGGATAAAAGCCAATAGCGCAAGGATGACAACACGGGTGTTCAAGCGAATCATCTCAATCAACCGCTCCATCTCACCCGGATAGAGTCGCCATAGGCCACCCACGAAGGTTACTCCACTGTAACCGAGCGCAAAGCGCAAGGTGAGATGATGGTTTGCGATAATATACGCCAAGAGGAAAAGGAGCGCCGTCACCCAGTAGGTGGCTTCAAGCTCTTGCCATTGGGTGGTTAGATCTGTCAAGAACAAGAGGTAAAAATATTTGACCAAGAAGAACAAACTTGTTGTAAACAGCATAAAATGTTCAATCCACTTCAGTGGAATCCGCTTCCAGAACAAAGCGATGACCCAGATTAGCGCAGCAGCAATGAGCCATGGATAACCATAACGAATAAAGAGGTTGGTATCGCGGTAAAAATACCACGCAAAGACTATAGAGGGTAAAGCCACGATTAACGCCAGCTTGTAAAGACGGCGTTTGCGTTCTTCTAGCTTTATGGTCAGGTCTGGAAAGTCCGCTGCGGATTGACTGGGTGGGGGAACTCTTCTTTCCATTTCTCCTTTTGCCAAATGAGTCGCTATCCTAAGGACAAGCCTTCTTCTGATCACCCTGAACATCCAGGCTATTAAGTTAGCTTCAGTTTGGGGGAAAATTCGCCGAGCGGGATAATGGCGAGCTGAGCCTAAACGTCTTAAGAACCCGGACAGGCTAAAGGCATTTGGTTCAGTTCGCCTGTCGAAGAGGCAATGCTTTTTCCAGCAAACGGATGCTAAGCGATAAGCACGGTTGCTTGGTGTGATCAAATTCTATTGGCAGTGCACATTTTATAATGTTTCTGCTCAGATTTCAATAGCTGGAAACAGATTCTGGGATTAAAATGGGATAAAAAACCAAACCAAAAGGAACCCCCCTCATGAACCTAACCGCCCAACTCTTGAATGACGATGAGATCCGGCGCGTTCACCAACAGAGCCTGCGCATCTTGGCAGAGGTTGGCGTGCGCTTTCACGGCGACAAAGCTTTGCCGCTCTTGAAAGCTAACGGAGTGAAAGTTGATCAGGATAGGAGGATTGCCTACCTGCCAGCCGAGATGGTAGCCCACGCCCTGCACACGGCTCCAAAGTCCTTTACCCTAGGGGCACGCAATGCAGCCTACAACTTTCCCCTGCCCGCCTCCGCTTCGCGCTATGCGATGGACGGCACCGGCTCGTTTATGATGGATTTCAACACAGGGGAGCGCCGCTATGGGATTGCCCAAGATATTGCCGATGCCATGCGCGTCTTTCAAGCTGCCGACCTTGGTGTGCTGGCGTGGCCACCGGTCTGCGCTTCGGATGCTCCGGCCCCTTCACGCCCGCTGCATGAATTTTTTACCATGATTCAATACACCTCGAAGCACGCCCAACACGAATTGCATAACGTCCGACAGGTGCCCTATCTGGTCAAAGGTTTGGAAGCTGTGGCAGGCTCGGCCGATGCCTTACGGGAGAAGCATTGGTTTTCGTTGATCTACTGCCCGGTTGCGCCGCTTACCCACGATGGCGCCATGCTGGACGCTTATTTGGAGCTGGGCGAAGCCGGCTTGCCGGTGATGATTATGCCCATGCCGGTCAATGGCACCACCGGGCCGGCTAGCCTGTTTTCCAACATTGCCTTAGCCAACGCCGAAACCCTCTCGGCGATGGTGGTTTTTCAGTTAGCGCATCCCGGGCGCCCGCTGATCTACAGCAGCGCGACCGGGAACATCGACTTTCGCAGCGGCGCCTACCTAGCCGGCACACCGGAAATGGGGTTGCAATCGGCAGCCCTAGTGCAAATGGGGCGCTTCTACGGATTGCCGGCCACCTCGGCCGGAATGGTCTCGGATGCCAAGGAGATTGGCCCCGAAGCCGTAATTGAGAAGATGCTCACCACATTGCCCAGCTTGTTGGTCGGTTCGGATATCATTGTAGGCTATGGAGAGGTAGAGAGCGATCAGACTCTGTATTTGGAGCAAATTCTGGTCGATAATGAGATCGCTCACTGGTTAGAACGCTTGGTGCAGGGCGTAGATACTTGCCCGGAAAGAGATTTATTCGCCGAGATCGCCAATGTCGGACCGGGCGGGCATTTCTTGAAGACCAAAAGCACGCACGCCGCCGCCCGCAGCCGTGAGTTCTACAAGCCCAATTATCTCTATCGCGCTTCTTACGAAAGTTGGTTAGAGCTTGGCAAGCCGAGCCTATACAGCCAAGCGCGCAGGAAAGTCGCCGAGCTCTTAGCTGCCCCCTTGGTCGATCCTTTGCCCGATGAGGTGATCGGTGAACTGCAAGACATCCTGCGCCGCGCCGATGGAGAATTACAATGAGGGCAGGAGTTTATCGATCCTCTCATCCTTCTCAAAACGAGGACACCGTTCATGCCTGAAATGATGCGTTTAGGAATTATTGGCTTTCCGCAATCGGGTAAGACGACCCTATTCAACGCCTTGACCGGCGAAAACCGTCCCGTTCACCTGGGTGGCGGCAGATTGGAAACCCAATTGGCAGTGGTAAACGTGCCGGACGACCGCCTCGACCGCTTGGCAGCCTTGTTTCGCCCGCAAAAGGTCACCCCGGCTAAGGTTGCCTTTACCGACATTGGTGGTTTGGAGAGTGGCGCAGCCCAGAAAGGACTGCCCGGCGCCCTGCTTAACCAGCTCAGTTCGATGGATGGTTTTGTGCACGTCTTGCGCTGTTTTGAGGAAGCGCGTGTGCCGCACAGTCTAGGCTCGGTGGATGCCCGCCGCGATTGGAAGCAGATGGAAGCCGAATTCATGCTCTATGATTTGCTGATCATCGAGCGCCGCTTGGAACGCCTGAACGAAGAGTTGCGCAAGGGTGGCGGCCGGCCGCGCAGTGAAATCGAGCGCGAACAAGGTTTGCTGGAGAGGCTGCGCCAATCCTTAGAAGCGGAGCAGCCCCTGCGCCGTCTGAACTTGGACGATGAGCAGCACCGCCTGATCAGCAGTTTTGCTTTCCTCTCCCTAAAGCCGACCTTACTCGTGCTCAATTTAGGGGAAGGACAGCCGCCTCCGCCTTGGCAAGCCGAGCATCCCGCCGAAGCGGTCATCGCCTTGCAGGGCAAGCTGGAAATGGAATTGGCGCAAATGCCGCCCGACGAAGCGCAGGTCTTTCAGGAGATGTACGGCATCCAAGAGTTGAGCCTGCCGCGCCTGATTCGGCAAGCCTATGCCTTGTTGGGTTTACAAACCTTCTTCACGGTGGGGGAAGACGAAGTGCGCGCCTGGCAGGTGCGGCGGGGAGCAACAGCTCAAGAAGCCGCCGGCGTGATTCACACCGACTTGATGCGCGGTTTCATTCGCGCCGAAGTGATCGGTTATAAGGAACTGCTCGAAGCCGGCGGTTGGAACGAAGCGCGGGCAAAGGGCTGGATTCGCCTGGAAGGAAAAGACTATCGCCTGCAAGAAGGGGAGATCATGCACGTGCGCGCCGCAGCCTAAGGCGAGGCATCCAGCTAGAGTTCGTTATCTGGCAAATTGAGTCTGTCGAAACCGGCTGGGTGGGTCTCGGTCCGGGCTACCGCCCTACTCGACCCACGGGCAAGGCGCGCTTTGAGTAGCGCGCCAGCGAGCGTACTGAAACCCGCCAGGCTCGCCTCTCCCCTCGTTGGAGAGGGGCTGGGGGTGAGGGCATTCCCCGTAAGCTTGGGTGGACGTCCTTGTCCACCCTGCGCTAGACGGGCAGCGTTATGAATCAGCCTCTCGCTGGACAGCTCTCCTTAACCCTTGACAAAACGCGTCAGTTTATATACAATGATACAAAGATACAATAATACAATCATACAAAGATACAATCCGAGGAGGTTGATTGGGAAGGTTATCTGATCTGGTCATCGATTTTCGCTCTGGGCAGCCGATCTATCTGCAGATTGTTGAGCAAATCCGCCAAAAGGTTGCCAACGGCGAGCTGAAGCCCGGCGATCAATTGCCCACCGTGCGCCAACTGGCGGCTGAACTGCGCGTCAACTTTAACACCGTGGCGCGTGCCTACCGCCTGTTGGATGAAGCTGGGCTGATCTCCACCCAACACGGGCGCGGCACCTACATTTGGGAGACCCCCTCCCCCGAAATGGTGCGGACGATTCGCCGCCAAGGCCTCGAGAGCCTGACCCGGCGCTACTTGGCTGCGGCTGCTCAGCTCGGCTGTGCGCCCCAAGAGATCGCCGAACAGGTCAACCAGATGTTGCAACAGTGGATAGAAAACGGAGAACTTCCCGACCCCGAACCCCATGAAGCATGAGAGACGAGGTGTAGAATGGAAAGAAAAGGAGAAAAGACCACTCGACTAAATTATTATCGCATTCCCCCCTTTGCCATCGTCATCGCCATAACGGTCATGGGCATCGGCATGCTGATTGCCTACCTGCTGGATCGCTTGACCCCGCTCAGTGAGGACGTCAGCGGCGGTGTCTTAGCCCTCTTCGTCTTGCTGGGCATCTTTTTGCTCTACGGGATCAAAGTTGCCAATCAGTGGGAAAAGGCGATCGTGCTGCGCTTTGGACGGTTCAAAAAGCTGGCTGGACCCGGCTTGTTCTGGGTGACGCCGGTGGTTGAGAGCATCGCCAATTGGATTGACCACCGCGTGATGGTCACACCCTTCAGCGCCGAAAAAACGCTGACCAAGGATACCGTGCCGGTGGATGTGGATGCCGTGTTGTTCTGGATGGTTTGGGATGCCGAAAAGGCTGCCCTAGAAGTGGAAGATTATCGCATGGCGATTGCGTGGGCAGCCCAAACCGCCTTGCGCGAGGTGATTGGGCAGATGTACCTAGCTGATATTCTGGTCGGGCGGGCGAAGATGGACGCCGACCTGCAGCGCATCATCGATGAACGCACCACCCCCTGGGGGGTCACCGTCCAATCGGTCGAGATCCGTGATATCGTTATCCCGCAAGACCTCGAAGAGGCGATGAGCCGTCAGGCGCAAGCCGAACGCGAGCGGCAGGCGCGCGTCATCCTCGGCGAATCGGAAAAACAGATTGCCGCCTCCTTTGCCGAAGCCTCGCAGGCGTATCTGAACAACCCAACCGCCCTGCACCTGCGCGCCATGAATATGCTCTTCGAGGGCTTGAAAGAAAAAGGCGCCTTGATCATCGTGCCGAGCAGTGCCGTGGACACGATGAACTTGGGCGGGCTGAGCGGCTTGGCCGCGCTGGCAAAAGACCAGACCAGCCAAGCCTAAAGCCGCTCTCCCCATTTGCTCTGGAAGGAGTACAAGATGTCAACCCGTATGACTTTGATCCTCATCGTCGTCATGCTCTTAGCGGCCATGGTGAGCGGCTGGCTGCTGTGGGATCGCCTGCCTGCTCAAATGGCTTCGCACTGGAACGCCGCCGATGAAGTGGATGGATATCTGCCGCGCTTTTGGGGTGTTTTTCTGATGCCGATCCTCACCCTCGTCATGGCAGCTTTGTTTTTGGTCATCCCGCGCATTGATCCCCTGCGCGACAATATCGCCCGCTTTCGCGGTGTGTTCAATTGGTTTATTGTGATCGTAATCGCTTTTCTACTCTACGTGTACGCGCTAACCTTGATATATAACTTAGGAATTCCCTTTCGCATGAGTCGCATGATGTTGCCGGCCATGGGCGTCTTACTGTACTTTGCCGGCGAATTGGTGCGCCAAGCCAGGCGCAACTGGTTCATCGGCATCCGCACACCGTGGACACTCAGCGACGAACGCGTGTGGGCAGAAACCCACCGCTTCGGCAGCCTTTTATTCAAAGCGGCGGGGGTGTTGATTTTCATTAGCGCCTTCTTGCCCGGCAGTGCGGCTTGGGTGGTGTTGGGGATGGTGTTGCTGATCGCCTTTGTGCCGTTGGGGTATTCTTATTGGCTCTATGAACGCTACCGCAGAGAAGCGTGCACTCCGCAGGGAAAGGAGGAGAGGGAATGAATGAGCCTTCCGCTTGGGAATATCGGGTGCTCAGTTTGGGGAGTTGGTGGCGTGGTCCGCGCCCTGAGGAGCTGGAAGAAACCCTCAACGAACTCGGCCTGCAGGGCTGGGAAGTGATTTCCATGGCGCACGACTATAGCAGTAGCAAAGTGCGGGTGGTTGCCAAGCGTCCGCTCACTGATCGTGCCCGCCGCCAACGTTCGTTACCCCGATGAAAAGGACAATGTAAATGAACCGCAAAGCTTTGCTGATCTTTTTTGTCATTACGTTTGGCTTGGCATGGTTTCTCTTTTCGATTCCGCTGGCTTTAGGCGAACCGCAAAGCTCGCTACGGCAAACCTCGACTCTGATCGCTTGGACAGCGGCGATGTGGGCGCCAGGCATTGGAGCGATTGTGGCGACCGTTTATGGAATGCGTCAGCCCCTTTCTGGGCTGAATCTGCGCCGCATTGGAGAGTGGAGAGCCTATCTGTGGGCATGGTTGCTGCCCCCGATTCTGGCTATTCTGGCAGGGGTTTTTACTGTGTTGTTTGGCTTCGGTAAATTAGACCTGCAGTTCACCCAAATCCGACAGGCGCTGGAAAACGCGCCCGGCGGACAGACCGTCCCGGCTTGGCTGGTGGTTCTCATTCAAGCTCTGCTATCTTTGACACTGGCGCCTCTGTTCAACACACTGTTTGGGTTGGGCGAAGAGTTGGGTTGGAGGGGCTTTTTGCTGCCGCAGTTGTTGCCGTTGGGACAGGGGCGGGCGATCTTGCTCAACGGCTTGGTGTGGGGGATTTGGCATGCGCCGGCGATTTTACAGGGACACAACTACCCCTCTCAGCCCGTCTTGGGCGTATTTTTGATGATCATCTTCTGTATCTTGATGGGGACGATCTTTGCTTGGCTGTATTTACGCACTCGCTCTCCGTGGGCTCCGGCTTTGGCGCACGGCTCTTTGAATGCTACGGCTGGCTTACCGATGCTTTTCCTAAAAGACGTGGACACGACCCTCGGTGGAACGGTCTTGAGCTTAGCCGGTTGGATCGGGATGGTTCTCTTGGTGCTTTGGCTGCTGTGGAGCAAACGTTTGCCGCTTGAAACGGACAGCACCGAAGCCTTGCCCAAGCTGGCTTAGCTTGCGGATGGCGCCGAGTCTGCCTCTGCCCGTCCAAAGAAAGCCCAGTAGAGATAGATGGATAGGCAATAGAGCAAAATCGTCCCGATAAAGGGAGGCGTAAAGCCATAGCGCACCTGCAACCAACCGCTGAGGGTTGGGCTAAATGCCCAGCCAAAGTTCCACGACATGCTCACCAAACTGGAGACAGTCGCTCGTGCCGAAGGTTCAACGCGCTCCATCACAAACGCTTGATAAACCGGACTGCTCATGTTCATCAGAGCTAAGCGGATATAGTAGGCAAATGCGCTCAGCCAAAACTGCGGCGCAAAGCCCATTAGAATCAAAAAGGGGATGGAGAGGGCTTGCGAGCCGATCACCAGATTCATCTTACCCCAGCGGTCGGCTAAGGGGGGCGCCAGCAACAACCCAACGCCCATCCACAACGAGCCCCAAGCGAACAACGCCCCAATGACCGGATCGCTCTGGTGATAAACCTGGCGGTAGAAGACGTTCATAAAGGGCATAATCAAGCCTGCCCCGATGGACGTGACGAACATGGGCGCAATCAAGCGTGCCAGCAGAGCGGGTTGTTGGCGAAAATAGGCAAAGGGGGCGAAGAACGTGCGCTCGGAGCGAGCAGCCTTGTAAGAGCGAATGGCTGCCAGGGGGAGCAGGGAGAGCAACAGCACGGTGCCGATGATCAGCAGCGCCGCGCCATAGGCTCTCGGGCTGGTTGCCTGGCTGTGCAAAGCGATCGCCAGCCAGCCGGGCAGGTAGCCGCCGATCCAATTGCCCACCGAAGCCATGGTCATCTGCAAGCCGGAGCTGATGCTAAACAAATACGTCCGCTCCTCAGCCGACGAGTTTTCCATCAGGAAAGGCGACACCGTCACCGCAGCCAGGCTTTGCCCCAGCCCAGAAAGGGCGCTCATGGCGAGAAAGACGCCCGCGCTTGGGAACGCCACCATAAGGAGGATAGCCAGCGCTTCCAGAAAGATGGCTACCAACAGGGCGCGCTTTCTGCCTAACCAATCGGCGGTATAGCCCATCGGCAAAGCCGCCAGCAGCGCCACCAAACTGCTGGCAGTTACCAAGTTGCCCAACAGGGCTTCATCATAGCCCAAACTCAAGACGAAGAAGTTGAACAGCAAGCGAAAGACCCCCATGGCTGCGCCACTGATGACGATATGGAGCAAGAAGTAGCGCGCATTGGGCTGAAAGGCGCTCACTTTGCCGCGATACTCAATCACGGCGCGCTGCATGGTCAGGGCAAACGAGGCACGCATGGGCGCTTATTCTCCTGAAGGCGGATTTTCGGAACGCAAGAAGTCTTCAAAAGCTTGGCAAAGCTGCTCCAAATAGCCTTTGCGCGGTGTGTACAGGCGCGTCTCTCCTTTGACGGAGATTTGCACCAAACCCGCCAGGCGCAGCTCGGTCAGGTGATGGATGACGGTGGGAGCCCGCAGGCGCAACTTGCGCGCCAGTTGGGAGGGGGTGTGCGGCTCTGCTTCGAGATAGCGCAAAATGCGCAGTCGGGTTGGGTCGGCGAGCGCTTTCAAAGCCTTCGTCAGGCTCTCTGGCACCGTTTCGCCCGCAATCAACGACTCGCCGGGTGGCCGCCCGCCGAAGAGAATCAGATGCGTCTTCTCATCTACTTCGAGGTAGATTAACAAAGGCGTTGACCAATAGGCCGGAGCAAGGATCAGGTTGGGCTTGAAGAAGGAACGGTCGAATTCCACCCCTTGCGACAGCTCGACAATGAGTTGCTGCAAGGGCAGTTTTTCTGCCAGCGCTTGGGCGCGCTGCAAGGCACGGCGCAAGGGGGCTTCAATGCGCCGTTCTTCCTCTGCAAAGAAGACTTGGTAGTAAGCTTGTAAAGCTTCCAAATAACGCTCGCCGAACTCCTCCGCCCTGCTCCACCACTGCAACAGGCTCTTGATTTGCCCTGTGGAAGGCGTATGCCCCTTGGCTTTCTCGGCCGCCCGCACGGCTTCCACATCAGCCTCGTCATAGGTGCGCCGGGCTTGCACCTCCCGCAGGCGGGCATGCAGTTCAGGCGGCACCTCTGCCGAGAGGGAGAGAGCCGCCAGACGTTCGGCAGGCGGGATTTGGCGTAAGGTGAAGAGGGCTGTGGCGGCATCCTTTGGGTGGGGGAGGCGATAGACCCAAGATAGGGGAAGTTTAAAAAAAGAATAGATGTCCTCTAAAAACTTGCGCTCGCTTTGAGGCAAGCGCGAGCGTACCCCGGCCGCCCACGATGGCCGCAAGCCCACCCGGGCAGGTTCGTGTAAAACCTTCAAACTGATAAACAGATCATAAGCGCTGCCGAAATCCCACTGAAGGGCAGGCGGCGTGGTGGACGAAGGCTGGCTCATGGGTTCTCTTGACTCAAATCCGGCAGGCTGGTGTTGGCAGGCTCACCGATTAGGTCCTTGAACAAGCGCGCCAAGCGTGGCAACCAAGCGCGGCCGTGGGATTGCGCAGGGGAGGGCGCCAATTTGTCAGGCACAGGGAGGTTCTCCCTTGGCAATGGTGTGGTCGCAATGAGAGAGATAGAGGAGCGCTTGAGCTTCCCAGGGGCAGATTCTTTTGCATCCAACATGATCGACTCCTCCTTTCTTGCCGATCCATTCGAACCAGGTTCAAGCCTCTCGGTTAGGCAGACACTGTTGCTCACCGCCACATTTAGACATTTGTCTATGGTAGATAAATATCTAATTAGATAATAATCTAATCTCCTGCTTTTGTCAAGTAGTCTTGCGCATCCAAGCCGCACCCGACAAAGCTCTCCAAGGCACAAACAGCCGCATGTACTAGTATATTGTGAAATTCTATTGACATTAAGGTAATAATGTTATAAAATAATAGTAAGCCCACTCACGGTTTCGCAACATCACCGAAACTTCACCCCACGATAGAACAGGAGTTGAACCGCTTATGAATTCCCCCTCTCGACCAAGGCACAAGGCACAACCAAGCGCCACACAAAACCCACCGCTGCGCTCGTTATTGAGGGAGGGGTGGAACGAGGTCAACGTGGGCGCAAGTCTAAGGGCACTCCGCAACCAGCAGGGGCTTTCCATGCGCGCTTTGGCTGAGCTGAGCGGTTTGAACGTCAACACCTTGAGCCTGATCGAAAACAACAAGATCTCCCCCAGCGTGAGCACCTTGCAGCGCTTGGCGGTTGCCTTGCGCGTCCCGATCACCGCCTTCTTCGAGTTCGGGCAAGAACAGCGCTCGGTGGTTTACCAGCGTGCCGGCCAGCGCCGGCGGGTGGCTTTCGACCAGGGGGTGCTGGAAGATTTAGGCGGCGGGCTTTCGTTGCACGGCGGGGTTCCCTTAATGGTTTCGCTCGATCCGGGCAGTACCAGCGGTGAGGAGAGGATTGTGCATACCGGTTTGGAGTTCGTCTATTGTTTGGAAGGCTGTTTGACCTACTTTATTTCAGAGGATCGCTATGAGTTGAATCCAGGCGATAGTTTGCTCTTTGAAGCCCACCTTCCCCATCGCTGGGGCAATTTCGGCTCGCACCCCTCGCGCTCGTTGCTCATCCTCTGTCCTACCGACGAGCGCGATCGGCCTCACGAGCGGCATTTCCCATCGGAGAGCTTGACCCGCAGCGCTAGCGGGTAAGGAGGTGGCCTATGAAATGGTGGCGCCGCATTTTCATTAGCCTGTGGTTCTTGGGGTGGATTTTCTGGCAAGCAGGGGCTGGGGTGCAAATTGCAGCCGCCCAGACGCCCAAGCCCGGCCAAGACGAAAGTTGTTTCAAATGCCATGCCAATCTATACCAGTTGCACGACAGCGGCAAATGGTATTGCCTGTGCGGCACTCGGGCGCGCTGTTCGTTTTGTCACGGCGGGGTGGTCGGCAGTGTCGATCTGGAACTTGCCCATCAAAACCTGATCGCCAATCCCATCCTGCAGAACCGTGCGGTTTGTCAGCAGTGTCACCCCCAAGATGCCGAACAGCGCATTGCCACGTTTATCGCCAAAGCGGGGGTCAAAACACCGCCTGCGCACGACCGCGTCGCCGTGGCGGCGGTGGGCAACGCAGGGGCACTGCCTGCTGCATTGCAGGAAAAGCCACCTTCGCCCTGGAAAACGGTGGCTTGGGTGGTCTTGGGGTTCGCCGCAGTGGGTGTGCTGGCCTTGGCTTGGCACTGCTACCGCTTAGACTGCTTGCGCAGACAATCCAACCCCTAAAGGGGGTTTGCCTCTCAAGGGAAGACTGGACTACAAGAAGAAAAAACCCTCCCCAAACTGGAGAGGGTGAGAGGAGAAAAAGCTGCTCCGCTAACGGGTTTGCAGACGGGCGCCGCCCAGATAGGCTGCCTTCACGTGCTCGTTTTCGCGCAGCTCGGCTGCCGGGCCGTGAATAGCAATTTTCCCGGTTTCTAGGATATACCCGTAATTGGCAATGGCAAGCGCTTTACGGGCATTTTGTTCGACCAACAGGATCGAGACCTTTTCCTCTTCGTGGATTTTTTTGATGACGCGGAAGATCTCCTGCACGAGAATCGGCGCCAACCCCAAGGATGGCTCGTCTAACAGCAAAATCTTGGGCTTGGCGATCAGCCCGCGCCCAATGGCAAGCATCTGCTGTTCCCCCCCCGAAAGGGTGCCAGCCAGTTGTTTGCGGCGCTGTTTCAGGATGGGGAACAGGGTGAAAATCCATTCTTTGGTCTCTTGAATTTGGCGCTCGCTCAATTTGTTGCGCACCCCCCAAGTGCCGATATTCAGGTTTTCTTCTACGGTGAGGGTGGCAAAGACGCGCCGCCCTTCGGGGACGTGCGTTATGCCTTGCGATGCCAGTTGATGGGGCGGATATTTGCTTAAGTCCTGCCCCATCAGGCGCACCACACCGCTCTTGATTGGCACCAAACCCGAAATCACCTTCAACAAGGTGGTCTTACCGGCCCCGTTGGCGCCCAATACGGCGACGATGTCGCCTTCTTGGATCTCGAGCGAAACGCCTTTCAGCGCCTCCACCGCACCGTAAGCGACAACCAAGTTTTCGACTGAAAGCAGTGCGTCTATGTTACTCCTCCTTTCCCAGATACGCCTCGATGACGCGCGGGTTCTGGTAAATCTCTTGCGGCAACCCTTCGGCGATCTTGGCGCCCATGTCCATCACCGTCACCCAGTCGGAAATGCCCATCACCACATTCATGTCGTGCTCAATCAGGAACAGGGTAAAGCCCTCGGCGATCAAGGTTTTAAGGAACTCCATCAGTTCCTCGGTTTCCTTATCGTTCAAACCGGAGGAGGGTTCGTCGAGGATGAGCAGGGTCGGGCTGGTGGCTAAGGCGCGGGCAATTTCTAACAGGCGCTGTTTGCCGTAGGGCAAATTCTTCGCCAGCTCATTCCGAAATTCCCACAGCCCCACTTGGTGCAGGCGGTAGGCAGCCACCTCCAAGATGTGCCGCTCCTCGCGGCGCTGCTGTGGGGTGCGCAACACCGACGCCCACGTACCGCTATGCGCGTGGCAGTGCGGGCCCGACATGACATTTTCAATGCAGGTCAGGGACGGGAACAGGCGGATGTTTTGGAAGGTGCGGGCGATGCCTTTGGCGATCACCGCATGAGGCTTGAGGTTGGTGATGTCTTCGCCTTTGAAGATCACCTTGCCGCTGGTCGGACGGTAAATGCCAGTGATCACGTTGAACAGGGTAGTCTTCCCGGCTCCGTTGGGCCCGATCAGGGCGGTGATCTTGCCGCTGCGGATTTGCAAATCGACGGCATTGACCGCCACCAAGCCGCCGAACTGCATGGTCAGGTTTTGGGTTTCCAGCACCACGCCGTTAGAGCCGTTTCCCGAGGCAGCCTTTACACCCGCAGCAGGAGAGGCTTTTTCTGTAACCGTCTTTTGGACAACCTCTTCGATAAAGGCATTTTCATCCTCGGGCAAATTCTTGATTCCCAAACCGCGCAGCCCAACCCCTTCGCGGCGGCGGGGCAGGATGCCGCCCGGGCGGAAGATCATCATCACCACCAAGGCTGCTCCAAAGAACAGCAAGCGGTAGCTGGCAAATTGGCGGAAGATCTCCGGGAAGACAACGATGATCGCCGCACCCAAAATGTTGCCAGGAATCGACCCCAACCCGCCGAGCAGGACGATGACGAAGAAGAGCGCCGAATCCATGAAGGTGAAGTTGGCCGGCGAGATGGTCATCATCTTAGAAGCATAGATATTGCCGGCTAAACCTGCCAGCGCAGCCCCTAACACAAAGGCAATCAGCTTATAGGAGCGCACATCGACGCCATTGGCTTCGGCAGCGATCTCATCCTCACGAATAAAATTCCACGCCCGACCGACGCGCGATTTCTGCAAGTTCACCAAACCGACGATCACCAATCCAACGATGATCCACACATAGTAATAGAACTGCATTGGACTGCGCAGGGTAAAAAAGCCAAAATCGGGGTTACCGATGCCGGTGATGCCGTTGGCGCCGTTGGTTAAACCAAAGGGGTTATTCAAGGCTGCCAGACGGACGATCTCGCCGATGCCGATGGTGACGATACACAGATAGTCACCGCGCAGATGGATGATCGGCGAGGTGACCAGATAGGCAAATGCGCCGGCCAGGATGGCGCTCAAAGGCAAGAGGACAATGATAGGAACTTTCAACTGGGTGTAAAGGATGCCGGTGGTATAGGCACCGATGGCGTAAAAGGCAGCGTGACCCAGATCGAACAGTCCCACTTCTCCCAAGACGATGTTCAAGCTCAGCCCCAGCAGCACATAAATCCCCACAAAAAAGCCAACATCAATCCAATAATTGTTGACAAAGGGCAAGAACGGATAAATCAGCAGAAGCAGGACGATCAATCCGATCCAGACGAACGCCAAGCGGCCGGACCGCTCCGCCCTGTTCTGCTGGGCTTTCCAGAGACGTTGGGTGAGTTTCTGAGTGAAATCGCTCATGGCTTACACTTTCTCCGCCACTTTTTCTCCGATCAAGCCGGTTGGGCGGACGATCAAAATGATGATCAAGATGAGAAAGACAAAGACGTTCTTCCATGCCCCGGAGACGAATCCCTCAAAGAGCGATTCGAGCAGCCCGAGCAGGATGCCGCCGATCATGGCGCCAGGGATATTGCCGATGCCGCCCATGATGGTCGCCGTAAAGGCTTTCAAGCCATACCCCCAACCCATGGTGAAGATGATGCGGCTGTAATTTAAGCCGGCAAACACCCCTGCCAGGGCGCCCAAGGCCGGACCGACCGAGAAAACAAACAAGATGATCGAGCGGAAGTTAATGCCCATCAGGGTTGCCGTCTCGCGGTCCAGCGCCGTAGCGCGCACGGCAGCGCCGAAAAGCGTCTTCTCCACGACATAGTAGATCAGCGCCATTAAGGTGAGCGAGACGATCAACGTAACCAGTTTGATGTCGGTCATATAGACCTCACCAAACAACCGAAAGGTGCCGGACGGAATGCTGGTTTGGGGATAAGCCTGAAAGCGCGGCCCCCAAACAGCCATAATGCCATTCGAGATGAAGATCGACGCTCCCAGCGCCGAGACCACTAGCGGCAGGCGGCCGGCTTTGTACACCGGGCGGTAAGCCACCCGCTCGACCAACAAACCACCGATGGCAAGCCCCAGCATGGCGCCCAGAATGGCAACGACAATGCCCCCCCACAGCCCAAAGGTGCGCGTCACCCAGCCCGAGCCGATCACCAAAATGGCATAACCAAGGTAACTGCCCAAGGTGAAGAAATCGCCATGGGCAAAGTTGATCAATTTCATCACCCCATACACCATGGAATAGCCCATGGCAACCAACGCATAGAAAGAGCCAATCGTCAAACCATTGGTGAGTTGCTCAAGGAGCAATTGCATCGAAAGCCTCCTTGCCGTTCAGAACCAAGATGGGCTCCCCTCTCCCGCAGGAGAGGGGAGCTTGCCCGCCCCGTTGATTCGCCTGAACGAAATTCGGGGCGGGAAATCATCGTCACGGTTTATTTGGGATAGTACACTTCCAGTTGACCTTGATCGTTGTAGATATAGGCATAGTACGGGATATCCTTGCGGTCACCGCGCTCGGTGAACATCAAGGGTCCGGTGATGCCTTTGGCGTCGGTCATGGTGCGCATGGCTTGCGCCACGGCATCCGGGTCAATCGTGCCGGCCTTGGCAATGGCAGCCACCAGGGCGTTCAAAGCATCGGCTGCATAGACAGCCCAGATGGAGCCGGGCAACTCGTTGTATTTCGCCTTGTAGGCATCCATGAACTCGATCGATTCAGGATAGCTGAGGAACTGCGGCATCGGCTCATTGAGGTGAATCGAGCCTTTAATCACATCCACACCGGCGATCTTCTCGAATTCGGGGGTTGGCACCGAGTTGTTGCCCACGAACAGCCCGGTGTAGCCAGCTTGGCGAGCTTGCTTCAGCAACAGGGCCGCTTCAGGGTAGTAGGCGGTGAAGAACCACACATCGGGGTTGATCTCCTTGATCTGGCTGACCACGGCGGAATAATCGCTCTCGCCAGGGGTGATGGCATCGTAATAGACCAATTCCGCTTTACCGGCATCGATGTACGGTTGCAGGAATTTCTTGGCGTCTTCGGCAACGCCGCGCCCGTAGTCTTGGTTGTCGTGCATGATGGCAATGCGCTTGGCGCCGAGCACCTCAACAGCAAACTTGGCAAAGAACTCGGATTGCGTGTCATCGCGCCCGGCGGTGCGGAAGAAGTAGGGGCGTTGTTTTTCCATGGTCAGGCGCACGGCCGTGCAGCCATAGCCAACCGAGACGACCTTATTGGCGTCGTACAGGTCGGCGGCCGGCGCGGTGACCGAGGAGCCGTAGGAGGCGATGACCTCTTTCAAACCTTGCGAGATCAACTTTTGAGCCGCCAAGGCGCTGTCCTTGGGGTTTGAAGCGTCATCGGCAATGATGATCTCGATTTGTTTGCCCAATACGCCGCCCTTCTTGTTGATCAGCTCTTGGGCGACCTCCACCGATTGCTTTGCCCACTGACCTTCGGCAGCAAAGTCGCCGGTGAGCGGGGCTTGCAAGCCGATCTGGATGGTCTGCGGCTCGGCTGGCTTTTGCTGGCAGGCCGCCAAAGCCATCGAGAGGGTCACAACGAGGACAAACACAAGACTCAATACTCTCTTCATACTTCTACTCCTTTTGAACATTGAGGATAAAATAGAGTTTGTTCATCTGCCGCTTGGATAATTAGCGCAGGATGAAACCATGCCGCAGGGGGTCTTGAGGGTCAATCAGCCATTCGCACACTCCCACAATGGAGGCACTCCCGCATACTTCGGGGATGACAGCCGGATAGGGCCCATACTGCACGGTCTCCACCACTTTGCCGCTGAAGGTCGTGCCGAGAATGCTTTCGATGGTGATGGGTTGACCTAAGCCGATCTCTTGCTTGGCATAGTGGAGCGCCAATCTGGCGCTGACGCCGGTGCCGGTCGGGGAACGGTCTACCTCGCCTTCGGCAAAGATACACACGTTGCGGCTGTGATGGGCGGGATCGTGGGCTTTGCCAACGAAAATCGTCCCGTAAAGGAAGCTCAGGTCTTCCTCGAAGGGATGCCGAATCGGCACCGCTTCCATGACGGCGTGTTTGATGCGCATGCCTAGGTCGATCAAGGTGCGGAAGTCTTTGGCTTCCAAGCCCACTCCCACCTCTTCGGCTTGCACAAAGGCGTAGAAGGCGCCGCCAAAGGCAATGTCGTAGCGCACTTCTCCCAAGCCGGGCACTTGCACGGTCTGATCGCTGAGATATACAAACGAAGGCACATTGTGAAAGGCAACCTCGCGCACGCGCCCATTCTGACGGTGAGCATAAGCGGTGATCAAACCGGCCGGAGCGTCAATCTTGACCACAGCCGGCTCGGCTTCTTTTTGAAGCAGGCCGCAATCCAGCAGCACGACCGTCATGCCGATGATGCCATGCCCGCACATGGTGCTGTAGCCCTCATTGTGCATAAAAATCACCCCCACATCGCTCTCCGCCGTGCTTGGTTCGGTGAGCAGCGCCCCGTACATATCGGCATGGCCGCGCGGCTCCCACATCAACGCCGTGCGCAGGGCATCCAGATTTTCTTTGATGTAACGCCGTTTTTCGAGAATGCTGCCTTTGGGGAGGGGAGGAAAGCCTTCGATGATGACGCGCAGGGGTTCGCCGGCGGTGTGGGCATCAATGGTCTTAATGCGCATCCACTCTGCAGAAGGGGTCCATTCCAACTTCATCGGGTCATACACTCCTAAGGGAGAAACGGAAAAGTTGACGGTTGACGATCACACCATCAACCCAACCCCCTTGAAACAGCCAGACTGGGCAAGAAACAGGAATCATCAATTCATTGACTCAGCCACGAACAGGATGGATAGCGTAGAGCATCCAATTCACGTTTCAGATCGCTTGTTTGAAAAACAGCCCTCCTTTCTGTGTCTTTCCACAAGTCGAAATGGATATCGTTTTGTCTGCGATACCGCTAAGATGCCGTCGATATCGTTGGTAACGTTGTTTGACCCCTGCCGAACAATCGACCGGTAAGCTGTGCTTATTTTACATCGTTACAGGCATCTGTCAATGAAGGATGTCATGCTTCGAATAACGATAATGTGCATATTTTAGGGCTTAACGGCGCCCGCGCGGCTGCGGTTCGGGTCTGCCAGCCAGCTCTTCTGGGCGCGCTTTGCTCACCCGCACCACGGCTGCCTTGTATTCGGGGATTCGGGCTTGGGGGTCAAGCTGATCGTGAGTGAGCAAATTGGCTGCCGCTTCGCGAAAGTGGAAGGGGATAAAGACCACGCCGCGGTTGGTCTTATCGGTAACCTGGGCGCGCAACACAATGGAGGCGCGCCGGGAAGTCACCCGCACGGCATCGCCGTTTTCGATGCCCAAAGTGCTGGCATCGTGCGGATGAATCTCCACCAGCGGTTCGGGGTAGAGGTCGTCCATCCAGGAGTGGCGCGTCATCGTCCCCCCGTGCCAGTGTTCCAGCACCCGCCCGGTGCTGAGCACAAAAGGATACTCTTCGTCCGGCATCTCGGCGTTCGGCGTGTAGTCCAAGGGGTGGAACTTACCCCGCCCGCGCGGGAAGGTTTCGCTGAACAGGTAGGGCGTGCCCGGATGATTTTCATCCCAAACCGGGGTCTGCAAGCCCCCTTCGCGGTCGAGGCGCTCGTACGTAATGCCGCGGTATTCGGGCACCCCCTGCCGAATCTCTTCCATAATCTCAGCCGGATGGCGATAGTCCCAATAGGCGCTCTGCTGGCGCCCCAATTTGCGTTCGATGCGCTTTGCCAGATCGCACAAGATTTGCCAATCGGGGCGCGCTTGACCGCGCGGCGGCAGGGCGCACCGCACGCGCTGCACGCGGCGGTCGGTGTTGGTGAAGGTGCCGTCTTTCTCTGCCCACGAGACCGCCGGCAGAAACACATCCGCAAAAGCCCCCGACTCGTTGATAAACAAATCTTGGGCGACCAAAAATTCCAACTCGGTCATCTTTTGGCGGGTGTGGTTCAGGTTTGGCTCCGACATCATCGGGTTCTCGCCCATAATGTACAGGGCACGCACCCCGTTCTCGCCCACGGCGCTGAGGATTTCGGTGGTGGTCAAGCCCAAGCGGCGGTTCAGCCCGCCCGCTTCCACATGCCACAGGCGTTCCCAACGACTGGCGTTCTGCTCGTCATCCACGCGCTGATAGCCCGGATAATGCCACGGCATGGCGCCCATGTCCGAAGCCCCTTGCACGTTGTTCTGCCCGCGCAAGGGATTCAACCCCGTGCCGCGCCGCCCAATGTGCCCGGTCAGCAGAGCCAGGTTGATTAGGCTCAGGGCGTTGGCTGTGCCGTGTGTTGATTCGGGGATGCCCAGCGCCCAGTAAATTGCCCCGTTCTTTGCCGTGGCATACAGGCGCGCCGCTTGGATGATTAAGTCTTTGGACACGCCGCTGATCGCTTCGGCGACTTCGGGGGTGAATTTTTCCATCGAAGCTGCAAAGGCTTCAAAGTTCTCGGTGCGCTGTTCGATGAACTCGCGGTTGTACAAGCCCTCTTTGAGGATGACATGCGCCATCGCCGAAAAGAGCGGCACATCGGTGCCAGGTTTGAGGGGCAGGTATAAGGTGGCATAATCCACCATTTCGATGCGCCGCGGGTCCACCACGATCAGCTTGGCGCCGTATTTGCGCACGGCGGCTTTCATCTGTAAAGCGATGATCGGGTGGTTTTCGGTCGGGTTGGAGCCGGTCAGGATGAACACATCGTTTTCGATCACTTCGGCGGCGGTGTTGCTCATTGCCGAAGAGCCGATCGCCATTTGCAAGGCGACCACGCTGGCGGCGTGACACAGGCGCGTACAGTGATCGACGTTATTGGTGCGGAAGAGGGCGCGGAAGATCTTTTGCAGCAGGTAGTTATCCTCGTTGGTGGCTTTGGCGCAACAGTAAACCGCCAAGGCATCGCTGCCGTGCTTTTGATAGATGTCCACCAGGCGATCGGAAACCAGCTCCAGCGCTTCGTCCCACGACACGGGTTGCCATTCGTCTAGGTCAAAGGCTTGGGTGCGCTTGCCGGCGACTTGCGGCGTCTTGCGTATCAGCGGTGTGGTGATGCGGCGCGGGTGATAGAGAAAATCGGTGCCAAAGCGCCCCTTGACACACAAATTGCCGTGATTGACCACCGAATCGAACGGGGCAGAAACATGGTAAATAAAATCGTCTTTGACGTGCAGTTCCAAGTTGCAACCAACCCCGCAGAACGGGCAAACCGTGGGGACAATTCGATCCGGGCTGAGCATAGCGAAACCTCCTCAAACGTTGCGTGGCTCACGGCGACGGCGACCACTGCGTTCCGAACGCGTCATTTGCAGAATTTCATCGAGGCTATAACCGACTTCTAAGAGATGCTGACGTTTGAATTTCAACGCCCCGGTCGGGCAGACGCCGACACACTGCCCGCAGAAGACGCAGGTCGATTCGGGCATGGGCACTTCGTAAAAGGTGCTGATCTGCGTTTCATAGCCGCGCCCCTTGAAATTGATGGCATAGGTATATTGGGCGTCTTCGGCGCACACCTGCACACACCGCCAACACAACACGCATTTGGCGTAATCGCGGATATACATCGGGTTGTCATCAATCAGGGGCGGATGACGGGGTTCGGCTAAGGGAAAGCGCTGGCGGTCCACCCCATAGGCGGTTGCCATGGCTTCGATCTCAGGGGCTTCGGATAAATCCACCGTGGCGTAGAGCATCTCTAAAATCGTGCGCCGTGCCCGCTCTACCCGCTCGCTGCGGGTGTTGACCTGCATGTTTTCCTGCACGGTGGCAGTGCAAGCAGGCACTAACAGCCGCGCCCCTTTCACCTCCACCACGCAAATGCGGCACAAGGCGTTTGCCGTGCAGTAATCGTGGTAACAAATGGTGGGAATCTCGATGCCCACTTGCTGGGCAGCTTTTAGGATGGTGGTTCCGGCGGGGACATGCACCGGCAGGTTGTCAATGGTGAGATGAACGGTCGTTTGGTTTGTCATACACCTTTCCTCAAAGCGGGGGCTGAGTTAAGCTCGCCTCTCCCGACGTGGGAGAGGGGTTGGGGGTGAGGGCAACCTGCCTCATTGCAACTCCTTTGGTGGGCGAAACAACTGCGGCCAGTGTTGCATAGCACTCAAGATGGCTGAGGCGGCCGTCTGCCCTAAACCACAAATCGAAGCATCGCTCATGGTCCAGCCCACATCTTGCAGGCGCTCCCAGTCAGTGGGCAACGGCTTGCCTTCTAAAACGCGTTCCATAATCTCCAATTGGCGTTGCGTCCCAAGCTGGCAGGGATAGCACTTGCCGCACGATTCTTCGGCGAAAAAGCGCGCCAAGCGAAACAGGGCATCGCGCAAGTCGCGGGTGGAGTCAAACACGGTCACCACCCCGGCGCCAAGCGGAATGCCAACTGCGCGCAGCCCTTCAAAGCTGAGGGGGACATCGAGGTGCTGCGGGGTGGCAAAGGCGCCAGCCGCCCCACCGATCAAGGCCGCCTGAAAGTCGTTGCCGTGGCGCATGCCCTGCCCCAAATCTTCGATCAGGTGGCGCAGCGAGGCGCCCATAGACAGCTCATATAAGCCCGGGCGGTTGACATCTCCTGAAAGGCAGAACAGCTTCGAGCCCGGCGATTGCGGCGTCCCCAAGCGGCGGTAGGCTTCTACCCCAAGGCGCAGGATGAGCGGGATGTTGGCGAGCGTTTCGACATTGTTGATCACGGTCGGCTTACCGAACAAGCCGTGCGTGGTGGGGAAAGGCGGCTTTAGGCGCGGGAAGCCGCGCTTGCCCTCGATCGACTCGAACAGGGCTGTCTCCTCGCCGCAGATATAAGCCCCTGCCCCGCGGCGGATTTCGATTTCAAATGAAAAATCACTGCCCAAAATGCGTTCACCGAGCAAGCCGGCTGCTTGAGCTTCTTGCACGGCAGCTTGCATCACCCGATACGGCAGGAGATACTCGCCGCGAATGTAAATGTACCCCTTGCTGGCGCCAATGGCATAAGCGGCGATCAACAAGCCCTCCAGGATGGCGTGCGGGTTATCTTCCATCAGCACGCGGTCTTTGAAAGCCCCCGGCTCGGCTTCGTCGGCGTTGCAGACCACAAACTTAGGGCTGCCCGGCGCTTGCGCGGCGCTTTCCCACTTCAGACCGGTCGGGAAGGCTGCCCCGCCTCGCCCGACCAACCCGGACTGTTTGATGGTTTCAATGATCGACTGTGGCGCCTGTTCAAAAGCCATTTGCAAGGCTTGGTAGCCGCCGTTGCGGCGATATTCCTGCAAGCTCACGGTGATATGGCGGCCGCACAAGGCGGTCAGCAGGCGCACATCCCCGTCCACATAGGTCAACGGGCGGGTTGCTGTGGCTGCCACCAAGTCCTGCCAAGTCTGCGCCGGCGAGGCTTTAGCCGGCAGGCTCTGCACCAGCACGGCGGGTGCGTGATCGCACAAGCCCAGGCAGGGCGACTTTTCCACCCGCACGGTTGGCGCTTGTCCTGCGCCGCTGGCTTCGCTCGTTTGAAAGGCTATCTGTTTGAACACCGTGTCCGCCCCAGCCAGGGCACAAGCTGCATCGTTGCAGATGTGCAACAACACTTCTCCGACCGGCTGGCGGTGAAACAGGGTGTAGAACTCGATCACCCCAAACACTTCCGCCAACGGCACCCCCAGCGCCTGTGCGATCTGGGCGGCGACCTGATCGGAGATATACCCAAAGGCTTCCTGGGCGGCGTGCAGAGCGGGAAGCAGAGCCGTGCGTCCTTGCGGAGCTAAGGAGGATAAGGTTGATTCAAAGGCAGGGGGCGTGGACTGGGTCATGGCAAGCTCGCTCACAGAGAATAGATGACCAAAATGGCACCGTAGATTATCCAAATTATAGCAAAAAACTGCCCAGCGGAGGGGTGAATTTTGCCCAAACCCCTTGTCAAATCGAGCCTTTCGGGTATAATCGAGGACGTAAATCAGTTTTGCGCACCCCCCCTTGAAAAAGGGCGCAAAATGGGCAACTTTGGCAGGGGGGTACGCAAAATGGAGCGGCACCTTAACAAGTGGGAGAAAAGCAGCGCCCCAAAGGAAAAACCGGCGCCAAAGTGGGGCACGGCAAGCACAGAGAAGGCAAAATTTGGGGCAAAAGTGGGTCTTGTGAAATTTAGAGCAATCGGAGTCAGAATCCCCTTCCGCCCGTCAGGGCATTAAGACAAATTCCATGTCCCCCATTAATGTAAATTAAACCGTCCG
The DNA here is from genome assembly GCA_003130835.1 of Anaerolineae bacterium. Lineage (GTDB taxonomy): Bacteria > Chloroflexota > Anaerolineae > Anaerolineales > UBA4823 > NAK19. The sequence goes on from QEXX01000028.1 coordinate 60,808, forward strand.
TCAGAATCCCCTTCCGCCCGTCAGGGCATTAAGACATTCAAAAAATAAATATCATTATCTTTTATAAAAAACAAATCGATTATGGTCAGAATCCCCTTCCGCCCGTCAGGGCATTAAGACCCAATCGCTTTCCACCGCTTTCACGCCGAGGGCATTGGTCAGAATCCCCTTCCGCCCGTCAGGGCATTAAGACGTTATGGCACTGTATCGTACACGATGCGGAGCGATGAGTCAGAATCCCCTTCCGCCCGTCAGGGCATTAAGACCTCAACTTGGCGGGCGCTGCTCGCAGCCAGCGGCGGTGTCAGAATCCCCTTCCGCCCGTCAGGGCATTAAGACTAATCAAGAATAGCATAGCCATTTTTAGGTTGTGTTATGTCAGAATCCCCTTCCGCCCGTCAGGGCATTAAGACAGACCCCTTGATCTCGTGAGGCTGTGCACCCGTCTCGGTCAGAATCCCCTTCCGCCCGTCAGGGCATTAAGACCTATCGATTGGATTGCGATAAACAATCCGATCTGCTCCTGTCAGTATCCCCTTCCGCCCGTCAGGGCGTACAACGAAATTTATTTCGTTCCAGTCCCCCTTCCGCCCGTCAGGGCATTAAGACTATCTTGCATGTGAGCCTCCTGCAGTGTTTTTGGGATGTCAGAATCCCCTTCCGCTCGTCAGGGCATTCAACCAAACCCATTTCGTTCCAGTCCTCCTATCCGCCCCTTAGGGCGTACAACGAAATTTATTTCGTTCCAATCCCCCTTCCGCCCCTTAGGGCATTCACCCCCCTTCTCCCACTTGACCGCTGGGGGACTTCCAGCGCAACCCATAGTTGAACCTCGCTTGCTGCGGCACCCGCCAGCATTAGGAATCGCAGGCACCCCTGCAACCCCTTTTGCTCCGATTGATGCTTGGGTCGTCCCCTCACCCCCAGCCCCTCTCCCACAAAAGGAGAGGGGAGTTGCCCTCACCCCCGGCCCCTCTCCCATAAGGGGAGAGGGGAGTGCGGCGGGTTTCGACAAGTGCTTCGACAAGCTCAGCACACTGCTCAACCCAGCGGGTTTCGGCACGCTGCGCTACTCAACCCGCGCCTTCCCCGTGGGTCGAGTAGGGCGTCAGCCCGTACCGAGACCCTATGATGCGGGTTTCAACAAGCGCTTCGACAAGCTCAGCACACTGCTCAACCCAGCGGGTTTCGACAGGCGCTTCGACAAGCTCAGCACACTGCTCAACCCAACGGGTTTCGACAAGTGCTTCGACAAGCTCAGCACACTGCTCAACCCAACGGGTTTCGACAGGCTCAACCCAACGGGTTTCGGCACGCTCGCTGGCGCTCGCACTTCAACCCGCAACTTCCCACGAAGGGCGAGGGGAGTTTGCCCTCAGCCAGGGCGTTTACCCGCTTAACCCCCCAAATCGCGGTAGAATACCCGTTGCATGGATTACCTCAAAGGCCTCAACCCGCAGCAGCAGCAAGCTGTGCTGGCAGCCAGCGGCCCGGTCTTGGTGATGGCTGGGCCTGGCTCGGGCAAGACGCGCGTGCTCACCCAGCGCGTCGCCTATCTGATCGGCGCCTTGGGGGTGCCGCCCTATGCGATTCTGGCGGTCACCTTCACCAATAAAGCCGCCCGCGAGATGGAAACGCGCCTGCTGCGCTTGTTGGGAGAGAAAGCGGCGCGCGGCCTGACGCTGGGCACCTTTCACGCCACCTGTGCCCGCATCCTGCGCCGCGAAGCCCGCCACCTGCCTTTTGACGCCAACTTTGTCATCTATGACACCGATGACCAACTCAGCCTGCTGCGCCAGGTGCTGGAAGACCTCAACTTGGACGAAAAGCGCTATCGCCCGCAGGCGGTTCATGCCCTCATCTCCTATGCCAAGAACGAGCTGTTGCTGCCCGACAACTTCCCCGTGCACGACTATCGCGACGAGGTGGTAGCGCGCATCTATCGCCGTTATCAGGAGCTGTTGCTCGCCAGCAATGCCCTGGACTTTGACGACCTGTTGCTCTACACCGTCTATCTGATGGAACAAGTCCCCGAAGCCAAGCAACGCTACGCACGCTTGTTTGAGCATATTTTGGTGGATGAGTTCCAAGATACCAATCCAGCCCAGTATGTCTTGGTGCGCCACCTGAGTTCCTACCACCGCAATTTGTTCGTGGTCGGCGATATTGACCAATCGATCTACCGCTGGCGTGGCGCAGATTATCGCAATGTGCTGCGCTTTGAACAGGATTTTCCCGATGCCCAAGTGATCTTGCTGGAGCAGAACTACCGCTCCACCCAAGCCATTTTGGATGTCGCCATGGCGGTTATCGAACCGCATCCCTATCGCACGGCAAAGCAGTTGTTCACCGAACGCGGCCGCGGCCAAGCGGTGCGCCTGATCGAGGTGCGCGATGACGTCCACGAAGCCCAATGGGTGGTCGATACCATCGCCGAGCTGATCCGCAACAAGCAGGTTGCGCCGGGCGAGATCGCCATCATGTACCGCACCAACGCTCAATCCCGCCTGCTGGAGGAAGCCTTCTTGCAGCGCGGCCTGCGCTACCGCTTGGTGGGCGCGCAGCGCTTCTACGGCCGCCGCGAGATCAAAGACCTGATCGCCTACCTGCGCGTGATTCACAACCCGGCGGACGAGGTCAGCTTGCTGCGCATCTTGAACACCCCGCCGCGCGGCATCGGCAATAAGACGGTGCTTGCCCTGCGCGCCTATGCCCAACAGCTCAAGCTGAGCAGCGGCGATGCCCTGCTTGCCATCGCCGCCGAGCCGCAACATGCCGTTTCGGAGGTCTTCCCGCAGCGCGCCGTGGTTGCCGTCGCCCGCTTCGGCGAGCTTTTGGCAAATTGGCGTGCCCAAATGGAGCACCTCACGCCCCTGCAACTGTTGGATAGCGTGATGAGCGAGATTGACTACCGCACCTACTTGGACGATGGCAGCCAAGAAGGGCAGGAGCGCTGGGAGAACGTGATGGAATTGCGCCGCCTGGCGGCCGAGTTCGAGCAAAGCGGCTTAGCGGCTTTCCTAGAGCGGGTGGCGTTGGTCTCCGATCAGGATACGCTTGCCGAAGGCAACGATGCCCCCACCCTGCTCACCTTGCACGCCGCCAAAGGCTTGGAGTTTGGGGTGGTGTTCATCGTCGGCTTGAACGAGGGCAGTCTGCCACATGCTCGCTCTCTGGATGATCCAGAAGCCCTGCATGAGGAACGGCGTTTGTTCTACGTAGGCATCACCCGTGCCAAAGACCGCCTGTTTTTGGTCTATTCCCAAACGCGCCGCGCCTATGGCTACGCTGAACCCCAAGCCCCGTCGCGCTTTCTGGAGGATATTCCGTCCCATTTGCTGGAGCTGCAATCGCTTTCGCCCGAACAGAGCTGGTTTGCAAAGCGCGGCGCAAAGGATGCCTATGAAAAGGCGTTTGCGCCCGCCTCGGCGCCCATTCTCGAAAAGCGTTTCTCGCCGGGCAACCGCGTGCGCCATCCCATCTGGGGTGAAGGCATGGTTTTGAACAGCGCCCTAAAAGACAGCGACGAAGTGGTGGATGTCTTTTTCGAGTCGGTGGGGCTGAAGCGCGTTTCAGTTTCGATCGGCAAATTGGAACGGATTTCTTAACCTTGTATGCTGAGGTCATTTGCGCATATAATCCATCTGATGCCCATTTTTGACGACAAATCCATGGAATTTATCAGCCGCAGCCCCGAGCAGACGCGCCGCTTGGGCGTGCGGGTGGGGGCTTTGCTGCAGACAGGGGACGTGCTGTGCCTGAGCGGGGAGCTGGGCAGCGGCAAAACCACCCTGGTGCAGGGCATTGCAGCCGGGTGGGGCTCTTCCGATCCGGCAAACAGCCCGACGTTTGTGCTCGTGAATGTCTATCGCCATCCGCAGGGCAAGCGCCTCTATCATCTGGATGCCTACCGTCTGAGCAGTGCTGCCGAAGCCGAAGAGCTGGATGTGCCAGCCATGTTGGAAAGCGGCCCGCTGGTGGTGGAATGGGCAGAGCGCATTCAAGCGGCTTTGCCGCCTGCCAATCTGTGGGTCACCCTGCGCTGGGTGGATGACGAACAGCGCGATATGGTTTTCAAAGCCAACGGGGCGCGCTACCTGCAGTTGCTCACCGAACTGCGCCGCCAAATCTACGGAGTGCCCTAGTGCGCAACCCAGCGCCCTTTCTGCTTGCCTTAGATACGTCCACGCACTGGGTGAGCTTTGCCCTGTACGACGGGGCAAACCTGCTGTGCGAACACACCTGGCGCAGCAACGATTATCACACGGTCGAATTGGCGCCGATGGTGAATCAAGCCTTACAGCGCCTGGGGCTGACCGCCCGCCAATTGACGTGCGTGGCGGTGGCAATCGGGCCGGGCTCCTTCACCGGTCTGCGGGTGGGCATCGCCCTTGCCAAAGGACTCGTCTTGGGGGGTCGCATGGCACTGGTGGGTGTGCCGAGCTTGGATATACTGGCTGCCGCCCAACCGCCCCTTGACCTGCCGATGATCGCCACCCTGCGCGCCGGACGCAGCCGCTTTGCCCTGCGCCGCTACGGGTGGGACGGAGAAGCCTGGCAAGCGCAGGACGAATATCAAATTCTCACCCTCGAACAACTGGCAGAGATGGTTGATCGCCCGACTTGGTTGTGCGGAGAGTTCGATGCCCGCGAACGACAGGCGCTTTCGGCTCACCCACACATCCGTTTGGCTGCCGCTTGGCTGTGCTTGCGGCGCGCCGGGCGCTTAGCCGAACTCGGCTGGGCGCGCTGGCAGGCTGGCCAAGTTGCCGACCCAGCCAGCCTTGCCCCGATCTATCTGCATTACCATGAGCCTATCCCAAGCTGACGCGGCTTCTCCCCTCCTGAACGGCAACCTGCTCATCCGCCCCATGCGCATCGAGGATTTGGGCATTGTGCATGAAATTGATGGTTTGTCGTTCAGTTTACCCTGGCCGGCGAATGCCTTCCGCTACGAACTGATGGAGAACAAGAACTCGCGCCTGTGGGTTGCCGAGCTAGCCGGACAGGATGGCGTTGGGATGGTGGTTGGGGTGATTGTGGTCTGGTTGGTGGTGGATGAAGCCCATATTGCCACCCTGGCGGTTCATCCTGATTATCGCCGGCGCGGCATTGCCACGCAATTGCTACAAACCGCCCTACAAGCCTGTGCCCGCCTGGGCATGCGCTCAGCCACCTTAGAGGTGCGCGCCGGCAACCTGGCTGCCCAAACGCTCTACCGGCGCTTTGGTTTTGAAGTGGTCGGGCGCCGCCGCGCCTACTATCAAGACAACCACGAAGATGCCCTGATCATGACCCTCAGCCCTCTCCCCTGCGCTTGAGGGCAACCGAACTTATACCGGCACTGCAAGCGAGACGCGCGTCCCTTTGCCTTTTTCGCTGGCATAGCTCAGGTTGCCGCCCATCAGGCGGGCGCGCTCGCCTGCTACGTGGGTTCAGATACGCCGTTTTAGGCGTTCAGCCGATTAATCCACGATAAACAGCTTGGCGCCGACGTCGGTGTGCGAACGATGGGGTTCGGCGTCGTCTGCCACTTGATAGCTCATGCCGGGCTTGAGCACAAAGGTGCGCCCATCTTTGAGTTCGGTATGCAATTCCCCCTCTAAGCAGAGCAAGATATGTCCTTTGGAACACCAGTGGTCGGCGAAATAGCCGGGCGAATAGTCCACCATGCGCACGCGAATTTGGCCGAACTGCTGGGTGCGCCAAAGGGCGACCCCCCGCTCGCCTTTGTGTTCGGTTGGCTCAATGTTCTCCCAATCGGTCACCCCAAAAGGAATGTTTTCCATCTTCATGCTCAAATCTCCTTGCTTAAACTTTGATTGGCGTTGAGTCGGGTTTTGCCTGCAAAATCGGCTGCGAGCTTACGTTTGCTCCGCTTTCAGGGGCAAGAGGACGCCACAGTAGGGGCAGTGGGCGGCGTTGGGCGTGTCCCACACCAGCGCTTGCGGGCGCAACGGTGCGCCGCACTGCGGACATTCGCTGGGCAGGCGGTGCAGGGGGTAAGGAGAGGGGAGCGGGGGTTCGGCAGGGCTGGCAGGGGCTGTTTGGTCTGCCTGAGGCTGCGGTTGCGAGGGGACTTCGAAAGCTTCGGGCACTTTTTGCATCAGGATAGCTTCGAGGATCGAGCTGAGTGCAACCAGCACAAGGATGCCCGGCCACCACCAATTTTGCCAAGCCAGAATGGCAATGCCGATCAGCCAGATCGCCCCGTGAATTCTGCGCCAAGGTTCGGTTAATCGAGGTTTGGCTTTTTTGTTGCCCATTCGACCTCCTTATCCTAGCGTTATTTTACTCCAAAATGAATGGGCTTCACTCGAAGTCAGCAGCGTTTGCTGCGGCGGAGTTAGGCGCACAAGCACGTTCCCCCGGTGGCAGGAGGATGGAGCGCAGGGATATGCGCTTCATCCGGCAGCGTCGCAGGCGTTCTCGCCTGTAAGCCTTGATGATCGAAACCCGCACCGTAGGGTCTCGGTACGGGCTGACGCCCTACTCGACCCGCGCACCCCAGTGCGGGTTGAGCAGTGTGCTGAGCTTGTCGAAGCACTTGTCGAAACCCGCCATACTCGCCTCTCCCCTCGTGGGAGAGGGACCGGGGGTGAGG
>QEXX01000029.1 GCA_003130835.1 Anaerolineae bacterium
ATCGTTCCTTCCGACGAGACAATTGCGATCAGGTTAAGCGATAAATCGGTGAAAGTGGATGAATTGAGATTAGCCTGGATATAACCGGGATCGAGATCTTGAATAAACTGATAAGTATCATCCCAAGCGGACCAGTCGGTAGCAATAGCGCTTAACGTGTCTAATTCGCGTTCGATGGTGTTATGGATACGTCTCAGGTCTCGCTGGATGGCACTTTGCTCATATCTTTCGATCGTATGAAGCCAATTTTGAACAAAGACCCCCATAGAGAATGACGACCAAGAGCAAATTGGTCGTGATCATTAAGAAAATCGCTTTTGTACGAAGAGTCATAGGCTGTATAAGCGGCTATCGATTTGACGCCATCACCGTTTTTCAGCTTCACCAAGGGAAATCATACTCGATTTTTAGGTGGGTTAACTTTCCAGATTTGTTAGGGGAGACCGAAACGCCGCCCAAGTTTTTCGATTTCGTTTTCCACAACAGCTTGTGAGCAGGCAGTGAGATGCGTTTCCCCGTCTATCTGCCAGCGCTGTTGGGCGAGGGGGCGCAGAGTTTGGCGCACAACCACCAATGCCAGACGAAAGGCGCGGCGGTCTAAAATTTCAAAAGCGGCTTGCCATCCCGTTTGGGCAAAAAACTCCAGCGGTCCTAATTCATCGATCACCAATAAATCGCAAGGGGTGGCGCGGCGCAACACCTGATTGCCCCATTGCAAGGCTTGGCTATCGAGCAGCCATTCCCCAATGGCAACGGGAGGCGCAGCCCAAGACGGCTGTGGCGTGAAGTCCCTGTGCCATCCCAAGTGCCGTTGCTCGCCGCGCTGGAGGTCCAGCACGTCGAATCCGACCTTGACCCCGTTTTCAAAGCGGGCGGGGCAGAGCAAGCCGCGCACCTCTGAACCCTTCTGGCGCGCAACGGAGACAATCTGACGGCAGAAGGTGGTCTTGCCGCGGCCGCTTTCTCCTACGATCAGCCAAATTGCCCCGCCCTTCACAGCCATTGGATGGTCTTTTTGCCATCTACCGTGGTGACTTGCAGAGGGATGTCATAAACGGCTTGCAACACCTGATCGGTGAAGACTTCCTCTAAAGTTCCCTGACGGAACACTTGCCCCTGACGCAGGATCACCACGCGGTCGGCAAGAGCTAACACCACTTGTGGATCATGCGAAGTCATCAAAACCGTCATCCCCTGCCGTTTCAACTCGCGCACCACCTGCACTAAGCGGTAGGTGTTCTGCAAATCAAGGTGGGCGGTGGGTTCATCGAGCAGTAAGAGACGCGGTTGTTGGGTTAGCGCTCGAGCGATGAGAACCATTTGCCGTTCGCCACCACTCAGCTCGCGAACGGAATGATGGGCTAGGTGGCCAATCCCCACCCGACCTAAAGCGCCAAAAGCGATTTCGATATCCCGTTCGCTGGGTTCGGCAAGGCTGGGCAAATGCGGCGCTCGCCCAAGCAAGACATATTCCAAAACGCTGTAATCGAAGGAAATATATTCGCTTTGGGGCACCAAAGCCATCCAACGCCCGCGCTCGCGGCGACCCAGGGCCGGCAGCGGACGCCCGTCGAGCCAGATGGTGCCTTGCTCTGCTCGCAACCAACCCAAGCTTAGATAAAGTAAGGTGGTTTTACCACAGCCGTTTGGCCCAAAAAGCAGGGTGACCTGATGGACAGGCAAATCGAAACTCACATCCGATAGAACCCTTTCGGCGCGGGGCTCATAGCGGAAGGTAACCCGATCGAAAACGAGCAGGGGTTTGCTCATCGTTCCCACCGTTTTCCCGATGCACTCAGCAGGGCAAGGAAGGCGATTGCCCCGATCAGCGAGGTTAAGATGCCCAATGGGATTTCACCGTTTAGCAAGGTGCGCGCTAGGTTATCGCAGAGGATCACAAACCAACCGCCGAGCAGCATCGCTCCTGGCAAGCTGAAGCGGGCATCTGCCCCGAACAAGCGGCGGGCGAGGTGTGGGACGATCAAACCGACCCAGCCGACCATGCCCGCCACAGAGATCGCTGCAGCCGTGGGCAGCACGGCTGCCACGATCAGCAAGGTGCGTTCGCGCTGCGGGGCAGTGCCGAGCGAGAAGGCCGTTTCGTCGTTCAAAGCGAGGATATTCAGCCGCCAGCGATAAAGCAGGAGTAAGCTCAATCCCAGCAGCGAGAAGGGCAAGACCGAGAAGAATTTCTGCCATGTCAGGCTTGCCAGCCCACCCAAGAGCCAGAAGGTGATTTCGGGCAATTGGCTGAGCGGATCAGCCAGGATTTTTAACAAGCCCACGCCGGAAGAGAACAAAGCCGAGATGGCTATGCCGGCCAAAATCAGGCGTAACACCCAGCCGCCATAACGCAATCGTCGCGCCAGCAGATAGGATAATCCCAACCCGGCTAAGGCGAACAAGGCCGCATTGGTCTGCACCACCAAAGCCTTGGAGGAAAAGAAGACAATGGATAAGGCGGCGCCAAAGGCAGCTCCTTGGGAGACGCCTAAGAAGCCCGGCTCGACCAAGGGATTGCTGAACAGCAGTTGAAAGACCAATCCGGCTGCCGAAAGTGACATGCCTAAGAACAGGGCAGTGAGCAAGCGCGGCAACCGTAATTGAAACACCAAACGGTTTGCCAATTCATCGCTCAGCAGGCGCTGTGGCGAGAGCAGACCAGGTGTTGGGTAGCGTCCGAGAAGTAAAGAGAGCCAAAACAAGACGATCAGGCCGATACCCAATGCCCAGAGCACTTTGCGGCGCTGTAAACGGGTTGCTTGCACAGCTAAGAGCGCTTGACTTTCAGCCATTAAGGGAGGTCTCCAGTGAATGCGGGAACGATTTTTTCGCGCACAAAGGTTTCATCTAACCCGTATAGCGTTTGATAAAACTGCGTGACTTCTTGAAGTACATCATAATTGGGGAAGAGTTGCGGATGTATGCGGGATGCCAACCAGCTTAATCCCAGTATCCAGCGCACATCCGGCTGATCCCAACTGTAGAGGTCGCCGGCAAAACCGTATAAATTGCCCTGTTGGACGGCGCGCAACGCTTGCCATTGGGGGTCTTGTTTCAATTCGTTGACCACCTCCGCCGAATTGCGGAAGTAGGAGATGATAAAAATCTGATCAGCATCCCAGGCGGCGATTTGCTCGAAGGAGACTTGCGTCCAGCCTTTGCCCAACTCGATTTGTTTCCATAGCGGTTCGCCGCCAGCAAGTTCGGTCAGGATGGTCTGCATCCACCCTTGCGGAGGCACATTGAAGGCCACCTTGCCATCTTTGTCGCTGTATTGCAAGATTAATACGTTCGGTTTTTCGGCGTCTTGCACGGTTTGTTGGATTTGGGTTACTTTTTGTTGATAATATGCCTTGATCGCTTCGGCGCGTTCGGGTTGACCAAAGAGTTGTCCTAAGGTGGTCAGATCGCGCTGGTACTGCTCGGGGGTTTCTAAGTCGAGGTAAACAACCGCGATGCCCAGGGTTTCGATGGGTTTGCCCAAGCTTTCGGCGAGGTAACTTTTGAGCAAGACCAAATCGGGCTGATAGGCGGCGATTTGCTCGGCGCCGGCATCGCCTGCTATCGTTGCTTTTTGCTCATATTGGGGGTCAATCAGGGCGATGAAGTTCCCTGTGCCTTGGCTAGTTTTGCCCATGGCGATAATGCGATCCTTTGCCTGCGGGAAGGTATAGGCTGCGTTTGCCAGCATGAACAGGGCTTTACCGGCGATCACAATGCGCTGCGGCGGAGCCGCGAATTGCACCTGTCGGTCAAGCGCATCTTGCACGGTGAACGGAGAGGAGGAAGGTGGCTCTGGATAAGGCGTTGCAGCTTGTTCGACAGCGGGTGGTGCTTCGGATGGCGCCGCATACGGCGTTGCTATTTCGATGGATGGAGGAGGGGTTGAGGCGGTAGGGGTGGGTGATGAGCAGGCTGCAAGGAGGAGGCAAATCAGGAGAGATAAGGATTTGATGGGTTTCATGATGTTCTCCCAGCACAATAGGGTAAATGAAAAAAGCTGTCTTCGGAAAGGAGACAGCCAAAGCGCAGGTCTAAACATCGGTCTGCTTCTCCTTTCCAAGTCCTTGCCCTTCGGTTTGAAGGGTGGAACGGGAGGCAGAGGCGTTTCCGCCCTCTACCCGGTAAGACGGGGTCACCCATCTTACGGTCCTGCTGCCCTGCGGCGCAGGCCGTTTAGGCAGTCAGGCTTCGGAGATACTGGGCGATTATAACACGGTTGCAGGCACAAAAAGCGCTCAGGCGGTTTCCCTGAGCGTTGGTGCGGTTGAGGGTGTCTGGATGGTTGGATACATGGGGAAACACGAAGGCACGGAGACACGGAGAGTTTTTGGGAAAGTTCTTGGTGTCTTTGTGTCTTGGTGGTTGGATACATGGGGAAACACGAAGGCACGGAGAGTTTTTGGGGAATTTCTTGGTGTCTTGGTGTCTTGGTGGTTGGATACGTGGGGA
>QEXX01000003.1 GCA_003130835.1 Anaerolineae bacterium
AGGTCATTGTCCCCATCCAAATATAGCATAAACGTCCAGGGCTTTTGACCCGAAGACGGAGGAGTCGGCTCAGGCGTACCAGGAGGCGGAGATGTTGGAGATACATTTGATTCAACAATCAATTTTCTGCTGATTTCATCAGACCATGAACCTTCATTATCTTTTGCCTTAAAAAAAATTGTGTGAGTTCCAATTATCCAAGAAGAGGTGTCCAAAATCAGAGATGGTTGTGTACCCAGAACACCATTCAAGTCTGAACGCCATACGTATTGAACGATGTTTTTTCCATACTCATCATTATCAATAGCACTTCCCTTGAGGACCACTATTTGTCCTTGCTGAACTATAGCATTCGGCCTCATGTAGTTGAATGTGACAACTGGCGGATTGTAAGTTAATCGTGCTTCTTCTTTACTCGGAGTTATGCCTGTTTTCACACCGTCCCATACTTTCTGAAAATAATGTGCAGGAACTAGTTGATCCGGAAATGATGGGCCAGACATGTGGAATTTCCATGCGCCGCAATTTACCCACATATTACCTAATTCCATTCGATGCCAGCCAGCTCTTAACGATAAAGATCCTACAGTGACCCATCGAGCTGTCGTATACCCATCAAAACGTCCTACTTCAATGCCACCAATGGACACACGATATCCATCATTTGTATATACTCGAAATGTCCACGTTCCATCATAGGGGACATACAGCCGTCCACGAAACTTGTCGGATTCATCAAAAGATGACCCAATTTTCCCATCATGATCAAGAGGGAAATCGCAAACATTTTCAAAGTTCATTGGCATGTCAAAACTCCACGTGCCTCCGTAATCGGACCACCATTTATCATGGTACATATCAACCCACCAACCTTGCGGCAAATTTAGGATAGGCGGAGTACCAGCATTCGGATTACCATAATAGAGATAATATGATGAATCTGTACCTGAATTAATAGTGGCAGCCAATTTGAATTCTAGATCCCAATTGGTATAATAGACTCGCTCAACTTCTTGCCAATTGTTGGCTGAGATTCTGCGGACTACGCGAATATCGTTATGATCAGCCCGCGCTTTGCCCTGGCGAACCAACGACTCAAGATCCATGCTGTCCACCTTAACAATAGTGCCTGCTCCCAAAGTGCTATCTGTAGAAATTGGAAGTGGACGGCGGTATGCATAGGCAGAGTCCCACCAATCATCAAAAGATTGGACTAAAATCACATCTGCCTGTTGACCCCCAACTTCAACTACATGTGAGGTACTGGCAGTCTTACCGTTAAACTCAGCAGTTATCGTGATTGTGTCTCCTTGAGAAACAAATAAAGGATTCCCACTTAAGTTTGCTTGATAGTACGGTGCGCTGCTCAGCACACCACTTTGTGTGGTCGTATTTAGAGTACCATAACTGCTATCAATTATTACATGTGCACCTGCCACAGGTTGTCCTTGATCATAAACATAACCATAGAGACAAGCATCTGGAATAGGCGTACCGCTACAAATCAAGGGTAGTGGTTCGGCAACAATTTGTGCTATATTCAATGATTGTTGATGTTTATCATGTTCTTTACCAGGAAGACCAGAACCCAGCCATTTGTCAGAATCTTTCTTAAGCCAAAGATTCGAATTCTGTCCATGAGCCGTTGTGGTCATGATGAGAAATAAAGCCACAAGGACAAAAGGAAGCACAGACAAACTTTTTGCCCTCATTCAAACCTCCATAAACTAGACGTAAAAGAAAATCTGTTCAACTTCCAAGGAGCGGCTCTTTTACTAAAGTACTAACGGAGACACTGGCATAATCCACCTTTATTCTTTTATCATACCCCCTTCCCATTTGGGCAATGGCAACACGGCGTTTAATGGGGGCGCACACAATACTATATATTATTCTATACCATTTTTTATTTCTGACAACCAATTTTTAACAGATTTTTCACGCCCATAATCCCCTCTCTATAAACAAATCAGGCGCAAAACTGACTTCATGCATGTTAGAGGTGACTGCAAATACCGCTACCCGTCAGGAACAACTACCCGGCAAAAAGGCTTGAAACCACAGAGAGCACTGAGGACACAGAGTATTTTGATCACTGCGGTTCGTTTTTGCAGGGGGCTCAAGAATTTTTATAATTACCTTGGCTCAATATTCTGACGATAAGGGTCTTTTAACCGAGCCGCGCGCCCTCTGAGCCCGCCATAAACCAGTGTGCCGATCAATGCCCCTCCTCCGGCAATCACCAGACCCAAAACGATGACCAAGCCGATCCACAAATAACTATACAGGACAGGATCAACCCTCACCACCTCTCCAGAAGCATTGACGCAGTTCAATTCATAGCCTGTAGCAGGTTTGAGATTTCCATATTTATCCCGGGTCGTCGTAGCATACGTTCGCAGTTTTCCCTCACTTTCCGCCGGACAGATAATCTCTCCCATCCAACCCGCTACCGGTTCGCTATAGGAGGTAAACACACCAATAAAAGGAGTGACGAACAAAGTAGGCAGGCTGCAAAGCGCAAAGAGGATCGCCCACACAACCACCCCCATACCGAATTGTTTTTTCAAACTTCCCAATGGTCGTTCCTTTCGTACGAAATATGACAAAATATACCATATATACCCCCTTACATCAATGCCATAAAGGAGCTAAATTATAGAAAGGTTGCTATGGTGGGACAAACCTGTGGGATGTCCCCATCCGTTTGTCAGGAAAGGTGATGAATTACCCCTCTATGATCCGAATCGTCAATCGGGTTTGCAGGCTTTCCCCTCCGTCCAAAGAACGAGCTAACCCGGCTTCTACAGCTTGGGCGAGGGGATAGGGAGCACTGGTGGGCTCCAACCCAACTCCATAAACGCCCGTCAGCGGCGGGAGTTCTGCGCCACCATACGGCATCCAGAACATCACGTAGGGGAAAACTTCTTTTTCCCACTCCAATTGAAAGGACAGATTCAAGCGCGGATTGTGCACGCAAGTTTCACCGCGCTCCAGCTCCCACAACATGGCGTCATCGTGACTGTGGGCTTGTGGACCTGGAATCTGTTGCAGGTCAATCGGGGCGCCATCCCGTCCGAGGGCAAAGGGCCAGGTGGAGTCCTGGCCTTCTGCTAATCGGGCTGTTTGGGGCTCATAAAGCACCTGGGGAGTGGTAATTCGCCTGGCAGGAAGGTCAATGCGACAGCCATCTTCAATAAAATCACCACCCAGGACCAGATGCTGGCACCAGACAAAATCCCACCTTTGCCGATCCAGATTGGTCACCCGCTCGGTAAGTTCCAAAGCGGACTGCCCTTGCCGGAAGGTCATTTCTCGCTCCAGGCGAAAGGGGAGAAGCTGACATTCCACCCAAAGCCGTAAACGAACTTCTTCGTCGGTCGCATGCAGGATCTCATCCTGCCACGCCAATAGAGCTGCTTCGCCATGAAAGGGAATCTGTCTGCCGCGGTACTCACAGGCATCATTGATGTTGGGGAACAACACCTGCCAGCCGCCTTCGTAGTTTTCCAAAAAATCCGTGGGCGGCTGAGGGGAGGGGGGCTTCAACCCCCAGGGTGTATGCATCAAGAATTGCACACCGCTGGGGAGATGGCTGATCTCGTAAATATCCGCTCCCTTCTGCGGCAAGATGACGATCCGCAAGCGACCGTTTTCCAGTTTCAGGGCGCGGTGACCGGCAAGCGTGGTGGACTCAAGCATCTCATTACCCTAGAAAGTAATCGTCAAACCGCCGTCAACGGTGATGACCTGCCCGGTGATATAAGAGGCATCTGGCCCGGCGAGGAAGAAAAAGACCCCGGCCAACTCTTCGGGCATCCCTGCTCGCCGCAAGGGAAGGTGATGGCCCTCGACATAGTTTTTCTTAAACCACTCTGAGTCCAACTCGTTGACGCCATCTACGACGCTCATTGCCGTGCGCACAAAGCCCGGTGCCACCGCATTGACCAAGATATTTTTGTCCGCCAGCTCTAATGCCAAGCCACGACAATACTGGTTGATGGCCGCTTTTGCCATGGCGTACGAGCTTGACCCGACTTCTGCTCGCTCGCCGTGAATGGAGGTGCAGTGAATAATGCGTCCACCCTCTTTCATCCACGGCACCGCCATGCGGGTCATGTACACGGCTCCGTTGATCATAATATCAAAGGCTTTACGCCATTCCTCTAGCGGGGATTCAATCGCTTTGGCAGGAAAATAGACCCCGGCGATGTTGCACAAAGCATCCAACTTGCCCCATTTCTCGCCAATGGCTTTGCCAATGGCTTCGGCGGTAGCCGGATCGCTGTAATCGCCGGGCACAACCAAATGCTCGCCGGGCGGAAAGGTGGCGACCAGTTCGCGCAGCGTTTGTTCACGGCGGGCGGTCACGCACACATCCCACCCTTCTTTAGCAAAACGCTGGGCAGTCGCTAAACCGATGCCCGATGAAGCTCCGGTGACAACAACTTTTTTTCGATCCGTCATGTTTTCCTCCGTAATATTCTTAAGGCTTTGATCTACCAATGGGTTGTCTTAATGTCCCAGATGATGCGTTAGTACCTCGCAACCATTTTGGGTGACTAAAACGACATCCTCTAACCGCACTCCCAACCCCTCGTCAGGCAGGTAAATCCCCGGTTCTAAGGCTAGCACCATGCCCGCTTGAAGGGTGAGTTGATTGTAAGGGACAATACGTGGCTCTTCGTGATAGGTTACCCCCAAGCCGTGGCCGCTGTGATGAGGATAGACTGGATATCCTTGCGCTTCAATGTGTCGCCGCAACATTGCATCTAGATCGCCCGCCTTAACACCGGGTTTAACCGCCTCTAAGCCTTTTTCTAAGGTCTCTAAGACAACCTGATAAATTTTTTTGTGGGAGTCAGCAGCTTCAGCCACAAAATAGGTTGCGGCGTTATCGCCCCAATAGCCATCCAGACGGGGCACAATATCGGCAATCAATGGATCGCCAGCTTGAAGACGGTAATTGCCGGGCAAACCGCCGATCTCCGCGGTGCGAGGTCCACCCACAAAATCTGCCAATACAGGCAACCGGCTTCCTACCTGATGTTCCAAGCCCGCCTTGAGTTGTCCCCACAGCTCGATTTCACTCAAGCCGACTTGCATGAGGCGTTTGACGATCGTCTGAGCCGAGTCGGCAACCGCCAGGGCGGCGCGGATTTTTTCGATTTCCACCGGCGATTTGATGGCACGCAGATAAGGTAAGTCATTGTCAACAAGCACCCACTGCTCGACGGGGATCGTCTCCACCAGAATAGGATACAAGCTGGCAGATAGGAAATTCAATTCGACGGCGAATTTTCCCTTAAAGCTCTTTAACGGCGCAATCAACTCTCGAAAAGCCTGCGCTTGGTGGTCAAAGCCCAAAACCGGCTCATCGATGGTATATGAGACATAATCGCGAGTTTTAATGCCAAGTGCTTGGGCAGCCGGTGCTTCCAGATCGGATAGTAAGAGGGTAAACTGTCCCTCCAACAACAAACCAATCGCCGCGCCGCCTTCAAACGGACTCGGCCCGGTCTGAATCGGAGGGGCATAGCCGGTTAACCAAGTGATGGTAGCTGGGTTCGTCAAAAGTGCAGCAGGACAGCCTTTTTCTTTTAGGGTTTCTTGAAGTCGAGCGAGGGAAATTTCGTTCATGAGGACACTCTCCTAACCGGACGAACAAAAGGACACAAAAAGGGCGTTTCTGTAAACGATTACACAATGATGATAGCATAGAACCTTGCTCATGTCAATTCATCCGACCAGCATTTTCCTCACCCTACCCTATTGACGCAGACTTTTTTCTGTGATATAGTGAGATATGTAAACGTTCTCATATCGTTTTTTGGCTTTCCTCTTATAGGAGTTGACCATGACCAAACCGAATGTTCACGCTGTGCACCGCGACTGGGAGCGTCCTTTCCCACTCATCACCCGCGCTGAAGGAATCTACCTCTACGACGAACATGGCAATCGCTATATCGACGGTTCAGGAGGTTCCTCTGTTGTCACTTCCATTGGACACGGAGTGCATGAGATCGATCAGGCAATGTTCGATCAAGCTCAAAAGTTCTCGTTCTACCCCGCCCACGCCTTTAGCAACCAACAATTCCTCGATTTGAGCGATTTAGTCGTCTCACTTGCGCCAGGCAATTTACGAGATCATAGCCGCGTTTGGATCACCTGCACCGGCACAGATGCCAACGATGACGCCATTCGCCTTGCCCGCCAGTATTGGGTCGAGAGCGGCAAGCCTTCCAAATATCTGGTTATTGGGCGCTGGCAGGGCTTTCACGGCAACAATATCTACATTGCCAGCATTTCGGGCATTACCGCCAGGCGGCGCACCTTCCAGCCCATGTTTGCCGATTCTCCCCATATCGCCCCAGCTTTTTGCTATCGTTGCTTCTATGAGAAGACTTATCCCGAATGTGACCTGCTCTGTGCGCGGGCTTTGGAGTCAATCATTTGCCAGCTCGGACCAGAAAACGTGGCGGCTTTCATCGCTGAGCCGGTGGTTGGTGCAGCGTTAGGTTGTGTCCCTGCTCCGCCCGGTTACTTTGAGAAGGTCCGCGAAATCTGTGACCGCTACGAGGTGCTCTTGATCATCGATGAGGTGATGACCGGCTGGGGACGCACCGGGGCTTTCTGGGGTATTGATCACTGGAATACCAGTCCGGATATCCTAACCACTGCCAAAGGCATGACCGGTGGTTATACCACCTTATCCGCCGTGATCGCCCGCGATGACATTTGGGCTGTGTTAGAGAAAAACCGCTCTCCCTTCAAGGCCGGGCACACCCTGAATGCCAATGCCGTCTCCTGCGCGGCTGCCATTGCCGTCATCCGTTATATCCTCGACCACAACCTGACCGAAAACGCCCGTCAGCGCGGTCAACAAGCCCTGCATGGGTTACAAACCATGATGGAACGTCATCCCATCCTCGGTGATGTGCGCGGCAAGGGATTGATGTTCGGCTTTGAATTCGTCAAAGACCGCGCTACCAAAGAACCTTTTCCGCCCGCCGACCGCGTCAGCCTGCGCTTTGAACAAGCTGCGCTGAAACGCGGTTTGGTCACCTACCCTTGCTCTGGAACCGTCAACGGCGTTGCGGGGGATATGATGTTGCTTGCTCCGCCGCTAATTATCACCGCCGAACAGATGGACGACGTGTTAAATATCCTCGATGACTCGCTCACAGAGCTAGAAAAGGAATTATTATGATCCATCTCGCCCTTGCCATCCAAACCCCCGAAGTGCCCAAAATCGTGCCGGTCGCCCTGCTACAGGGCAACTTTGGAGAAAAATTGCAAAAAGCTGCCGAAATGGGTTACGATGGCGTAGAGATCATCAGCACCAACCCGGCTGAACTTGATCAAAAGGAACTCAAAGCTCAACTCCAATCCTTTGGGTTGCAAGTCTCGGCTGTTGCCAGCGGCGGTATGGGGTTTGCTGCCGGGCTAACCTTACTGAACCCTGATGCGGAGATCGCTGCGTTGGCTTACCAACGCTTCCTTGCACTCATCGATTTTGCCCACTTTCTAGAAGCCAAGGTTGTAACCATCGGGACGTTCCGCGGGCGCGCTATCGGCGATAAGGCAACCTCCTTGCACAAGTTAGCCGAGATCTTACGCAGCGCCTGCGAAGTGGCTGCAACAAAAGGAGTGCGCCTCGCCCTTGAACCCCTCAACCGCTTTGAAGGTGACTTGCTTCACACTGTTGAAGAAACGCTCGCCTTTATCGAGCAGGTAGGACATCCTTCGCTCGGACTTCTCATCGATTCTTTCCATGTCAACATTGAGGAAGCCTCCTACACACAACCTTACCAAAAAGCCCTCACTGCTGGGCGATTGTTCTATGCTCACCTTGGCGATAACAACCGTCGTCCGCCAGGCCAGGGTTTAATCGACTTCAAGGCGATCCTCACCACCCTGTGCCAAGGCGGCTACCAGGGATGGCTTTCGGCAGAACTCTTACCGCTTCCCGATCCCGATCAAGCTGCCCGCCTGACCATCGAATACATTCGCCCGCTATTAGGAAGTCTCTTATGCAATTGAGTTGTTTGCCGGTTTCATTCTTTGAAGAGATCATCCAAGGGCGGATGTCGGTTGCGGATTGGGCGAAGTTGGGCAAGAGACTCGGCCTAGATGCCATTGACATCAGCATCCTATTTATCCCCGAGCGTACTCTTGAACAGGCACGCCGAATCCGTAAGGATGTGGAACAAGCCGGGATGTCCATCACGATGATGACCAGCTATCCCGATTTCACCCATCCGCAAGCCCAGCAACGGGAAATAGAGTTGCAGGCCGCCATCCACTCGGTTCAGCTTGCGGCTGAGGTAGGGGCTAGGTTCTTGCGCGTCACTGCTGGGCAAGCGCATCCCGAAACGCCGTTGGAAGAGGGCTGTCGTTGGGCAATCGAGGGGTTAAATGCCCTTGTGACTGAAACAGCCCATTTGGGGGTGCAATTGGTGTATGAAAACCATGCCAAGCCGGGTGTCTGGCAATACACCGACTTCTCCCAACCGCCACAAATCTTTTTACAGATCTTAGACCAGCTCGACCGGCGGATTCAGGTCAATTTCGACACAGGCAACGCAACTGCTTTCAGCCCACAACCACTTGCTTTACTCGAAACCGTGCTGCCTCGTTTGGGCAGCATTCACGCTTCGGATACAGCTCGGATCGGTGCACTCGAACATGTCTTAATCGGTACCGGCAAAGTCGATTATCCGGCCATCTTCCGCTGCTTACAGAACGCCCACTGGGATGGCTGGATTTGCATTGAAGAGGCTTCCTATCAAGGCGAAGCGGGCATCCGCCAAGCCATCCAATTTATCCGTAGTACCTGGCAACAAATTTTATTGGAGAAACAATCATGACCGACCTCAAAACCCTTCCTATTGAACCTAATCTCTTGATCGAAATGTATCGGCGCATGTTGACCATCCGCTTCTTTGAAGAAGCGATTTTTGATGTCTATCGCAAGGGTTGGATGCCCGGCCTTGCCCACCTTTCGGATGGCCAAGAGGCTACACCGGTAGGGGTCTGCATGGCATTACGAGCAGACGACACGATCACCAGCACGCACCGCGGCCATGGACACATCATTGCCAAAGGAGGGCAAGTAGAACCCATGATGGCAGAAGTGATGGGCAAAGTAACCGGCTATTGCCGTGGCAAAGGGGGTGAGATGCATATCGCAGACGTCTCATTGGGAATTTTAGGCGCCAATGGCATTGTCGGTGGCGGTTTGGGCATCGCTGCTGGCAGCGCTTTCACGGCCAAACGCGAAGGCAAAGGGCGGGTGAGTGTCGCTTTCTTTGGCGATGGCGCCGTCAACCAAGGACTTTGGTATGAGACAGCAAATATGGCGGTTCTGTGGAAGCTACCGTTGATCTACGTTTGTGAAAACAACCAATATACCGAATTTACTCACTGGAAGAAATTGACCGCAGGAGAAGGTCTAGCAGCACGAGCGCGGGCAATGGGCATGCCGGGTGTGGAAGTTGACGGCAATGATGTGGTCGCTGTCTATCAAGCAGCGCGCGAGCTGGTTGAAGCCGCCCGTCGTGGAGACGGACCGGCTACCTTAGTTTGCCACACCATCCGCTACGGCGGTCATCACGTGGGTGACCCTGGCACAGCCTATCGTACCAAAGAAGAAATGGAAGAGTGGCGTAAGAAAGATTCGATCCAACGCTGCGAACGGCTATTGGTAGAAAGTGGCATCTTCTCGCCGCAAGATATCGAAGCAACCCGCAGTGAAATCGAAGCGCGCACTCAAAACGCCGTTCAAAAAGCCCGTCAAGACCCATTCCCGCCGGTAGAAGAGGTACAAGAACATGTCTACGCGTGAACTCACCTTTGCTCAAGCCATTCGCGAAGCGTTGGACGAAGAACTCGCCCGCAACGAAAACATTGTCCTTTTTGGGGAAGACATTGGCGCTTGGGGAGGAGTCTTTCGAACCACCGAGGGACTTTATGAGAAATACGGGCCTGACCGTGTGATCGATACTCCCCTCAGCGAAGAGGGCTATATTGGCATGGCAGTGGGCATCGCCATGACCGGGATGCACCCCGTGCCGGAGATCATGTTCGGCGACTTTATCACCCTGGCAATGGATCAAATCGTCAATCAAGCAGCCAAAATGCGCTACATGACCGGCGGACAGGTAGCCGTGCCGATCACCATCCGCGCTACGATGGGAGGCGGAAGGTCCTCCGGCGCGCAACACTCTCAATCCTGGCACGCTTGGTTTGCCCACGTGCCTGGCTTGAAAGTCGTTGTCCCTTCAACACCGTATGACGCTAAAGGCTTGCTGAAAACCGCCTTGCGTGAGCCAAACCCGGTGCTGTTTTTTGAAGATAAGGTCATGTATCACAAAATCAAAGGACCTGTTCCTGAAGAAGAATACTTGATTCCATTCGGCGTCGCCGACATCAAGCGCGAGGGGAAAGATGTTACCATCATAGCCCTTTCACGCATGGTACACACCGCTTTAGCGGCTGCCGAACGGTTGGCACAGGAGGGAATTTCGGCTGAGGTAATCGATCCTCGTACTCTCACTCCTTTGGATGAAGAGACTCTGATTCAATCGGTGTGTAAAACCGGCGGAGCGGTCATCGTTGACGAAGGCTACCAGCGTTTTGGAGTGACAGCAGAATTGGCAGCCGTGATCGCCAAAGGCGCATTTGATTATCTAGACGCCCCCATCGAACGGGTAGCAGCGATGGATGTGCCTATTCCTTTCTCGCCACCGCTGGAATTTGCCACTATACCCGATGAGGAACGCATTCTCCAAGCTGTCTATCGTGTGTTGGAAGGAAGACGAGCACCATGAATGCACCCCAACCCGCTAATGAAATCGTGATGCCGCGTATGGGTTTAACCATGGAAAGCGGCGTATTTATCAAGTGGCTCAAGCAGGAAGGTGAAACCGTGCGCAGCGGTGAACCGCTCTTTGAAATCGAAACCGACAAATCGGTGGTTGAGGTCGAAGCTTTAGAAGATGGCATTCTGACTGAACTCCTTGCCCAGCCGGGCGAGACCTATGCGGTCGGGGCGGTATTGGGTTACCTCAGCCCCAAAGGTGCTATCAGTCCAACCCAATCTGCCACGCTTCCCGAAAGCCCCGCATCTGTGGCAAAGAGTGAACCAGGAATGATTCCTTCCACAACTCTTGCCCAGCC
This sequence comes from Anaerolineae bacterium, assembly GCA_003130835.1. GTDB lineage: Bacteria > Chloroflexota > Anaerolineae > Anaerolineales > UBA4823 > NAK19. Next base: position 11,182 of record QEXX01000003.1, read on the forward strand.
CACTAAGCCAAAAGCCAGCCCGGCAGCGCGCCGCCTTGCGCGCCAATTGGGCGTGAATTTGTCGCAAGTAGTTGGCAGCGGACCTGCGGGACGCATCGTGGCGTGGAATGTCCAAGCAGCTGCTCAAAGCAAACCCCTCTCACCGCTTCCGTCAGGGAGGGTTTCACCCCTTGCCCAACGTTTGGCTGCTGATCTCGGTGTCGATCTCAGTCAGGTGAAAGGTAGTGGGCCAGGTGGCACCATCACTCGGCAGGATGTCGAAACGGCATTCCAGCGTCAACAAGCTCAAACCGTACCGTCATCTCCGCCTGCCCTACCCGATACAGAAGGTGTCCTCGAACCTTTGACTCCTGTCCAACGGCGCATGGCAGAACGGATGGTGCAAAGCTTCTCCAGCGCGCCGCACTTCTACCTGCAGGCAGAGGTCGATGCGCGCAACCTGGTTGCGCTGCGCCAATCGCTTATGGATCCTCTTGAAAGCCGGTACGGGGTTCATCTCACCTTTACCGATCTATTGATTTACTTCACAGCCCGTTTGCTCCCCCGCCATCCTCTGCTTATGGCGCAATGGAATGAGAAGGGGCTGATGAAATTTAGACGGGTACATCTTGGTATTGCAGTGGATACCGAGCAAGGCCTGTTTGTGCCGGTGCTGCGCGATGCCAATCAGTTGGGATTAGCCGAGATCTCCCGCCAGCGCGCTGACCTTGCCGAACGCGCTCGTCAAGGCAAATTGCTGCCAAAGGATTACGAGCAGGGGGTTTTCACCTTGACCAATTTAGGCTCCTTGCGCATCGATGTCTTTCAAGCCATCCTCAATCCACCTCAGGCAGCCATCTTAGCCATTGGGCGCATTAAAGAACGCCCCATGGTTGAAAACCATCAGGTGATCCCAGCCCCCATGTTTACCCTCAGTCTCTCCGCCGATCACCGCGTGCTTGACGGAGGCAAAGCTGCCCGCTTCTTGAGCGAATTGGTAGAGTGGTTGGAAAACCCCGCCCTAAGCATGGCATAAGAATCGATTTTCGGAGAATCACATGAGCCAAAAAGTTGTCTTTGTCCACACCGTACCATCGCTGGTCGGTTTATTTAACGACCTTTCGAAAGAACTCTTACCCGGTATCGAAATCTTCCATGTCGCCGATGAAATGCTTTTAAAAATCGTCCTAGCCCAGGGAGGATTATCCCCCTTCATCTTTCAACGCGTTGCCGAGCATGTCATTGCTGCCGAACGAGCTGGGGCAAACGTTGTACAATGCACCTGCTCATCCATATCGCCTTGCGTGGAAGCCGCTCAACCCCTGGTGGGTATTCCCGTCTTGAAAATTGACCAACCGATGGTCGATGAAGCCCTGCGCTTAGGCAAGCGGATTGGCGTGGCGGCTACAGCACCCACCACCCTCAAGCCAACCACCGATCTGGTATATCAGCGCGCAAACTTCCACCATTTGGAGGTGCAGGTAGAGGCGAAGCTGTGCGAGGGTGCCTATCAAGCCCTCTTCAATGGCGATGCGCAAACTCATGACGAAATTGTCCGCCGCTCTTTGCGCGACCTGATGGAACGCAATGACGTCATCCTTCTGGCTCAAGCATCGATGGCGCGTGTTGCCGACAGCCTTTCTCCACAGGAAAAACGCATCCCGATCCTGTCTAGTCCGCGTTTGGCGATCGAGCATCTAAAACGCGTTCTAGCAGAGCAATTTTAGGAGAAACTTCAAGACCAACATTCAGAACAAAAAAATATTGTCCTAACCTGGTAAGCAAAAAATCTTTCCCTCAAATATGGAACTGAACGAACTTGAATTTGCGATTCCCACTGACACATAAACCCAAATCGGTAAGGAAGAGCAATTTGGCTGTTACCTTTCGCAGGTTATTCGATCCAACCAACAGGTGCAATTACTTCTCCCTCCCCCTTGATTAAGCCAATGCCGATCTCGCGCACAGCTTCCTTTGCTGACCTATCTGCGCGAATGGCGTAGGCATATACCCAATAGGGGGCTGGATAACCAGCCTTTTCTAAACGCTTTCGCCAACCAGCCGAGCGCATCCGTTGTGCCCAGGCAATCACATCACGCCGACTCAAGCGCGTCTTCGCCTCAGCAACTACCGTAATCTGTCGTCCTTGCGGGTCTTCTATGCGCAGGATAACATCCACTTCACCGTTCAAGCGCAGTGTACTCGCTTCTTCAAGCAAGCGATACCCCTTTTGACGCATCACTGTTTCTGTCACTGCGGTCGCTTCTTCCTCCAAACTTGCACCAATCAAAGCCTTTAGCCCACCCAACTCACTCGCCAAGCGATCAACCTTCTGCTCTGTGCGCTTCTGCGCCTCTGCCAACTCAGCAACAGCAATTTCTAAACGACCAATGCGTTCTTCGCTGCGCTTCTG
>QEXX01000030.1 GCA_003130835.1 Anaerolineae bacterium
CAATAAACTCGAAGTCTTATATTACTTAAAGGTTCTGAAACCTTATTTTCAGGCTAAAGGTTGGCAAATTATCCGTCAGCAGAATAAGTATTTGGGTGCAGCGCGTAATTCTGCTGCACGGCACGCGCGCGGTGAATACTTGCTATTTATGGATGATGATAATATCGCCAAGCCTTTTGAATTGGATGTCTTTATACAGGTTGCGCAAAAGACCAAAGCTGATGTCTTAACTTGTGTTATGGACCTTTTTGCAGGAGATTGTCCCCCGAAAGGATCGCGCGCCTACTGGATTCCACTAGGGGCTTGTGTCACAGCAGGTGCTCTTAAGAACTGTTTTGGCGATGCCAATGCATTGATCCGCAGAGATGTATTTTGGAAGTTGGGCGGATTTACCGAAGATTACGGCATCGGCCATGAGGATTGGGAGTTTTTCTCTAAGGTGGTTTTACAGGGATTCAAACTGGAAGTTGTTCCCGAGGCTTTGTATTACTATCGGCAAAGTCGCAGTGGAATGCTAAGGAGTGGGGATATGTACCTAAACCATCAGAGAAATATCAGACCCTATCTAGAGATAGATCCAAGGATTAGTCAGTTAATCGAATTTGCTCAGGGACAATATTATTACAATGAGATTCTCTTATCAGACAACAACACTCTCAGAAAGATTAAGGATATTGGCAAGACCACTGATCTAATTTCTGATGTTATGGCAATAAAGCAATTGATAAGTGAAGATGAATCGGAACTAACGTTGTCGCAGAAAATGAGCAAAATTCATAAGCAGATTAATTTATTGTCTTCAATTAAAGATTTGAGGCTGCGGCTAACAATTCTACTGGTTTGCGCAGAGTCATTTGTGGATATCCGAGAGTATACGTTAGCATTAGAAGCGTTCGAGAATGCACTAAAAATATCAGATTTGCTAAATGACGATAAGACGTCTACCTATATCGAGCAACGCAAATTGGACATCGAACAAAAAAATCACAATCGGCAAACACCCCAAATCATTCTTGATAAAATCTTATCCTCTGAAGATATTTACTCGGCATTGAACATTTACCGAAATGAGCTCTCGATAGATTTAGTGGATGAGATTTACAGCCAAGCTCAGCAATATTATGAACACGGAAATCCAACTTTGGCTGAGGGTTTGGTTGAACTTGCAGAGCATGTGCTCTCTCTGATTAACGATAAATCTTTGTGATTAATTATCGACTGATGTGAAATATTACCTTTTACCCTCTCTTTACGCGTTCTTCATCTTGACTTTATAGACGGAGGCGGGTTTTCGTTTTATAACATACTCAATGGTTACGATGGATACAAAGTCGTTGGACTTGGCGCAACGGAAGGCACTGGGTAAGCAGCATTTAGAGGCCAATCGGATTGAGCAAGCCATCCAAGTGTTTGCGCAGATATTGCGCGAGTACCCGGCGGATATTGAGTCTTATCTGATCCTGGGCGATTGTTATTTGGCGGATGGTGATCCGGAGACGGCCCTTGCCTTATACACCCAAGCGCAAGAACTTGCCCCTGATGACCCCAAAGTGCTGCGGCGGGTCAATTTGGCTCAGGTGGAAGTTGATATTGGGGAGAGTGGCAAGACCAGTCCTGCGGCGCTCAAGAGGGTTGACGCAACGAACTTTCCCTCTCGCTCCAAACAAGTGGCTGACCTTCTAGACCGACTAGCCGGGCGTATGTCGGCAATTTCAGAAGCCGATGTGCAAAGAGCTGCACAATTGTTGGAGGAGATCATTCACAGCCCCCATCCAGCCTTGAAAGTCGCTGAACGATTAGATGAGATCGACGAGCTGATTCCCGCCCTATTAGAACTGAATATCCGTCAAGCGCGTCAAGACGGCCGTGAGGATTTAGCCATCGGCTTAGAGAACTTACTACAGAATATCTACCTTCAAAAGGAAGTACATGGAGAGCAGGCTGCTGCCCTAAATGCACCAGTTTCCAGTACTGGAACGGGAGATCGCCCACTCCGCATTTTATGGATCGATCCTATCCCGAACTTACCCCTGATTGCATCGAAAATTCCTGAGCAAAAATTAGCCGAGTTCGATTGTCAATTGGTCAAACTGCAGCCAAGCCAAGAACCCGATCTGAGCACGGTTGATGTTGTCTTAGCGGTCCATCCGCACGGTGATCCGAACAGTATGGAGTGGTTGGCAGCCGCTCATGGCGCTAAATTGCCCATCCTTCTCTATCTAGAAGCGGATTTTGAGCAGATTCCGCTTCAGCATCCAGCTTTTGAATTGGTGGGTCTGAATAACCCAGCCCGCGCAAAAGCCTACTCGGCAGCCTGTTGGTTGGCGGATCGAATTGTAGTTCCAAGCGAAGCGTTTGCCAATACCCTGCGCCAAGCCAATTTCCAGGTGACGGTTATTCCACCAGCCTGCGATACCGATGACCTATCGAACTCGAAGCCAGTACGCCCGCGCCATACCTTGAACATCGGTTGGATCGGATTAGGCGGAGAGCTAGAAGATGTATTTCAAGTCAAACGCATGGTTGTGCGTGTCCTGCGCGAGTTTCCTCATGTTCGATTAGTGATTGGGGGTGATGTTGAGGTGTATCAACTTTTCGATAGCTTGCCGGAGAGTCGGCGCATTTTCTTTCCTATTCTTGAAGCTGAAGATTATGGATATGCTCTCAAACAAATCGATGTGCTGTTGTTGCCTTTGAGATACACACCGTTCAACAACTCGTTATCCGATAAGCGGTTGGTGGATGCCAGCGGTCGGGGCATCCCATGGTTGGCTTCTCCTTGTTCAGCAGCGGTGAACTGGGCAAGCGGCGGGTTGATTGCCAATTCGTTAGATGAATGGCACACGTACTTGCGGCAATTGGTTCTCGATAACGATTTGCGGGTCAGTTTGGGCAAGGCTGGACGGCAGCAAGTGCAATTGCGTTCCTTGAACCTGCAGAGCCGCCTCTGGTATCATACTCTGCGCGAAGTTACCCAAGGGAAGAGAAAATGAAGATTGTCTATGTCTATGCAGATAGCGCAGAGGAATGGAACAGCAGTGAGTGGCGTTGCGCAGTGCCCTATCGGGCAATCAACCGCACCGGCCGTCACCAAGCCTTTCTGGTCGGTATTGAAGATTTTGCTCATCATCGCCCACAAGCCGATGAGATTTGCCAGGCAGCCGACATCATCGTGGTTGAACGCAATCTGTTCGGCCCAGTCTTATCGGCCATCCAATATTGGAAAGCGCGCGATAAAGTCGTCCTAGCAGATTTTGATGATGCTTACCACTTGATGCATCCCAGTAACTTGAATTATTCTTTTTGGAGTCAGGGGATTCGCCGCGATAACGGTCAAAAAGTGAACCCTCCACCCTTGACTCAATTCAAGTGGGGACTGCGCCTGGTGCATGCTGCAACGACCCCATCACGACGCTTAGCGGAGGACTGGCGTGCCTATGCGGAAATGATTTATGTGCCAAATTATATCGACTTGAGCCTATATCAAAATGCTATCCCCCACAAACAGGATGGCATCATTATCGGCTGGGGAGGTAGCGTCTCTCACTACCAAAGTTTTGTGGATAGTGGGGTGATTCCAGCCTTGCAACGGCTTTGCCGCGCCAGACCGCAGGTGCGGGTGATGGTTTGTGGAGCGGATGTGCGCATCGTCCAACAGTTGAACTTGCCTAAAGAGCAGATCCTTCACGTGCCGTGGGTACCTCACAACCAATGGGCGAGTGTGCTGTCTCAATTTGATATTGGAATTGCCCCTTTAGCTGGCGAATATGACCAAAGACGAAGTTGGATTAAAGTGTTAGAATATATGCTGATGAAAATCCCTTGGGTTGCCAGCGAAGGACCACCTTACGAGGAATTCCGCTCGTATGGGTGGCTGGTAAACAATACCCCTCAAGCTTGGCAGCGCGTTTTATTGGATGTCGTTGATCATTGGGAAGCTTACAAAAAAGAAGCTTCGGGTGAAGCCTATTTGGTTAGTCTCAGTAAAACCATTGATGAAAACATTCACTTAACCTTAAAACAGTATGCCGAGGTCTATGAAAAGGTGCTTGGACAACCGATTGCGGTCTAAATGTCAGGGAGGTAGATCGGTGTCCGATAAGGATGTGCAACGAAGGGTATAATCGGCAGGGATGTTTGAGAAAAGCAAACTGGGAAAATCACCGCTAAAGAAACTAAAAGTGACACCCCCGCGCATGATTACGATACCGGGCGGTGAATATATCCTTGGCATTAGTGATGAGCAGATCGAACATCTTTACCGGACTGAGTTGTGGGCAGAAGAATGGGTGGAAAAAGATTTGTTTGCAGTAGAACAACCTCAACACGTCATTAAAGTGCCCATGTTTGAAATTTGTCGCTATCCGGTGACCAATGCGGAGTATTATCTCTTCGTTTGGTCAACCGGCTATCGTGTCCCAAAAGAGTGGAGCGGGTTTCGCTATGCCGAAGGCACCGATAACCATCCCGTGGTAGGGGTTTCCAAGCAAGATGCCGAAGCCTATTGTCAATGGTTGAATGAGACGCTTGGGAGCAACTATCGCCTGCTCACCGAAGCGGAGTGGGAGTGCGCGGCGCGGGGTGGAGATGACCGCTTGTATCCTTGGGGCAATGAATTTGACCCTTGGCGGTGCAATACCCTTGAAAGTGGCAAGCGAGGCACAACCCCAGTGGGTGAATATTCCCCGAGTGGCGATAGTCCCTTTGGCGTGGCGGATATGGCTGGAAACGTGTGGGAGTGGACAAGTTCCGTCTTAAGACCTTATCCCTATGACCCACAAGATGGGCGCGAAAATGGCGATCTTAAGTCTCGTTATGTCATTCGCGGCGGTTCGTGGTATTACAGCCATAAACTGGCGCGCACGACGGTGCGTGAAGGGGTCGTCTGTACCTTTACCTCGCCAGCTTTAGGCTTTCGCTTAGGGCGGAGTTTATCCGCTTAAGCCTACACCTGACGTTTCTCTTTTACTCGCCCTTTGAAATATTCCACTATCCCCGGCAGAATAGAGATAACGATAATAGCTAAAACCACCAGGGTAAAATTCTCGCGCACGATACTCAAATTACCGAAAAAATAGCCCCCAAAGACAAAAATCGCTACCCACAACAAACCGCCAAAAAGGTTGAAGGAAAGAAATTTCCAATAGGTCATCTCGCCGATTCCAGCAACAAAAGGTGCAAAAGTACGGATAATGGGTACAAATCGGGCAAGGATGATCGTCTTACCACCGTGCCTTTCGTAGAATTCGTGCGTGCGCTGGAGATATTCTTGTTTTAAGAAGCGCACCCGTCCACTGAACGCCCGTGGTCCAATGAGGTG